>CALXKR010000031.1 GCA_944388895.1 uncultured Clostridia bacterium
TAAACTTGATAGTTATATATTTGAAAATGTATGCAAAGACATGGCTAAATGGCAAAAAAAATTAAAAATAAGTCCTATTGTATCTATAAATGTTTCAAAAGAAAACTTTTCAAATATGGATTTTATTGAAAAATACGTTAAAATAGCAAAAAAATATGATATTTCACTAAACCAGATAGAATTAGAAATAACAGAAAGTGCTTCTGCAGATAGTAATATAAATTTAGTGGAAGTAATGAATAAAATAAAAGATAAAGGATTTAAACTTTCTTTAGATGATTTTGGAACAGGATATTCTTCACTTAATATGCTTCAAGATATGCCAATTGATGTTCTTAAAATAGATAAATCTTTTGTAGATAAAATTGGAATTGATAATGATAAAATAGATTTAATTAGTTATATTATAAACATGGCAAAAGAATTAAATATACAAACAGTTGCAGAAGGTGTAGAATATAAAACTCAAGTAGACTATTTA
The DNA here is from genome assembly GCA_944388895.1 of uncultured Clostridia bacterium. Lineage (GTDB taxonomy): Bacteria > Bacillota > Clostridia > TANB77 > CAG-508 > CAG-793. Next base: position 482 of record CALXKR010000031.1, read on the forward strand.
AAATCACAAGAATGCGATATTATTCAAGGATATTATTATTCAAAACCATTAACAAAACATGATTTTGAAATATATATAAATGAAAAATTAAGCAAATCTTAATAAATTATATATATAAAATTAATAAGAATTTGTTAATATATTTGTGGAAAGGAAAACGTATGTATAATATTTTAGTAGTAGATGATGATAAAGAAATTGTAAAAGCAATAGAAATATACTTAAAAAGAGAAGGATACAATATTGAAAAAGCATATGATGGAGTAGAAGCTTTAAAAAAACTAGAAGAAACCAATGTGCATTTAATAATATTGGATATTATGATGCCTAATCAAGATGGACTTGCTACTCTTAAAAAAATAAGAGAAGATAAAGCCTTACCAGTTATCCTTTTATCAGCAAAATCAGAGGATTACGATAAAATTGCAGGATTAGATATAGGAGCAGATGACTACGTTACAAAGCCTTTTAATCCTTTAGAGCTTGTTGCAAGAGTTAATTCATGTTTAAGAAGATATGTAAAGTTAGGAAGCATGCAAAACCAAGATGAATCTATTACTAATAAAAAAATATTCAAAAGTGGAGAACTTATCATAAATGATGAGACAAAAAAAGTCACTGTAGATGATAAAGAAATAAAACTAACTGCAACAGAATACAATATTTTAAAATTTTTATTAAAAAACAAAGGAAAAGTATATTCTATATCAGAAATATATGAAAATGTATGGAACGAAGATAGTTTTAGTGCTGAAAATATTATTGCAGTACATATTAGACACATAAGAGAAAAAATAGAAATAAATCCAAAAGAACCAAAATATTTAAAAGTAATATGGGGAATAGGTTATAAAATTGAAAATATTAAATAGGAGGTAAAAATGGAAAAATTAAAAAATTCTACTTTGTTAAAAGTATTATGCTACATATTAATACCAATATTAACAGCAACTTTATTTTTTAGCATTGTATATGTTAGTTTAAAAAATGAAGATGTAGACATTATTACTAATAAAGAAGAATATTTAAAATCAGAAGAATTTTCAAGACAGTATTTATATAGCTTATATCAAAATGTAAATAGAATTAGTAGAGGATATACTGATATAGAAAATAATGGTGTATATGATAAAATAGAGGATAATATATACTATAGAGAATATTATAATTCATATGCTAATAATGTAGATACATATATTAAATTTATTATTATAGATGAATATTCAAATAATATATTTACTAACATAAAAACAAACAACTATTTGACAGAAGGACAAAATTTTAAAGAAAAAGAAATTTTCTGGAATTATGAAAATGGAACAATAAGCACAAACGTAGAAAAAATGAATCAAGATAATGCAAAATATTTAAGTTTGCCTAAAAATATTTCAGAAATATTTAAGGGATACAAAGTTTATACATACATAGATAGCAGTGAATTTAATTATTCTAATTTAGAAAATTTAAAAATTTCTTTAGCCAAATTGTTATCTAGTAATCCTGAGCTAACAGAAGCAATGATTCCTATTAGCTTTATTGGATTAAGCCTTATTGCTGTATATTTAATATGGTCTATAGGACATACTAAAAAACAAAATGGAATTAGTTTAAATTCATTAGATAAATTCCCTTATGGATTAATTGTTACATTATTCGGAATAATATTTTTTGCTAGTATAATTATAGCTGAAAATATATTAGTTTATGCAGATATTTCATTTAGCTTACTTGTATATATTATTGGAATTGCTTATATAACTTCATATATTTCTTTAGCGGTAATAGGTGTTACTACAATAAAAAGATTAAAAGCTAAAATGTTCATTAAAACACTTTTAATTTATATGATACTTAGCAAGATATGTGATTTTTTAAAAAAATTAGGAAATAATATTGCAAATGATGCAGATTCTAAAAATAAAATTATAGCATATTATATTTTGTTTATTATGTTAAGCATTATTTTAGGAGTAACATTTTTTACTGGTATTAGTTTTATATTATTAATTGTTTTATGGGTATGGACATTATATATTCTACTTGAATATTATAAAAATTTAGAACAAATTAAAAACGCCTTAAAAGATATTTATGAAGGTAAAGGTGATGTTAAGCTTAATACTAATGTACTAAAAGGAACTTTAAAAGAATTAGGTGTATATGTAAATGATATTTCAAATGGTTTTTCAAACGCTATTAAAGAAAGCTTAAAATCTGAAAGATTAAAAACAGAACTTATTACTAATGTATCTCACGATATAAAAACTCCTCTAACTTCAATAATTAACTATGTAGACTTATTAAAACAAGAGAATATAAAAGATGAAAAAATTAAGGAATATGTTAATGTATTAGATAAAAAATCTCAAAGACTAAAAAAATTAATTGATGATTTAGTAGAAGCTTCAAAAGCATCTTCTGGAAATGTAAAACTTAATATAGAAGATATTAACTTAAATGAACTTCTAAAGCAGGTTATTGGAGAATTTGAAGACAAATTTGATAAAAAGAAATTAATTATAGATTTAAATCTTCCAGAGGCAGAGACAAAAATAAAAGCAGATAACAGATATATGTATAGAATAATTGAAAATTTATTTAGTAATATTTCTAAATATTCATTAGATAACACAAGAGTATATATTAACTTAATAAATTCAAATAATAAAATAAAATTAGAGATAAAAAATGTATCAAAAGAGAGATTAAACATTTCATCTGATGAGTTAATGCAAAGATTTGTAAGAGGGGATAAATCTAGATTTACAGAAGGAAGCGGATTAGGTCTTTCAATTGCTAAAAGCTTGACTGAACTACAAAATGGAAGCTTTAATATTGAAATCGATGGAGATTTATTTAAAGCTATATTAGAATGGAACTAAAAAGCACAAAATCCCCGACAAGAGTCAGGGATTTTGTGCGCTGTTATGCCACCTTCTTTCTATTGTGTTTGGCGACTAACAACTGAAGGTTAGCCCATTTTCCACCGTCGCCCATAGGGTGCTCACCGCTTGCAAACGGAACGTACATGTAGTCCGCCTGCTTAAAGCTTTCGCTGAGCAAAATGTCAAAGGCCTCTTCAAATGCCGGAATAACATACAACTTTCCGGCAACAAAAAATGCCAAGACATTGTCCTTAACAGCGAAGGTTTTTTCTTCAAAGCTACCCGGGGTTAAGGTAATAGGCTCACCATAGTTGAGAACCGGCCAGTGGATCCGAAGACCCTCGGTGATTTCAAAAGAGAATTCTTTCAAATTCTCAATAGTAGAAATCTTTTCAATAGCATTTGTGTTAAACATTTTTTTCACGCTCCAATAAAAATTATTTTTAAGCCAAAACATAGATGCTAGGGATATTGGATTTTTAATGTTAAGGCAAAGTTTATTATAACATAATTATCTAAAAAAAGCAAATTTTTAAATAAATGTCGAAAAATGTCTTACGAAAGTTACCCAAATACTATTTCATTTTTATATAAAAAGGTGTATAATACTTATACTTTAATTCGGAAAACTATATGGCAACAGGAGGAATGCAAATGAAAAGTAAGATATGTTTTCCAAGTTTGGAAAACACAATATACGAATCACGGCAAAAAGAAGAATTATGGGAAAATTACATTGCTATTTTAAGGAGTGATTACAGAAATTTAATTTTTGAAATGTATGCTAATAAACTTGAAGAAATATCAGTAATGTCAGATCCGAAAAAATTGGCACAAATAAAAGAAGAAGTAAATGAATTCAAAGTAAAAATCAATCCTTGGGTAAGCCAAGAAGGTATAAGTTATGAGCTTAAATTCCGGCAAAAAGACTTTGTTGGGTTAAATCAAAAGATACGTTTGTATTCTAATCAAGGAAAGCTCATATCCAAAGTAAACGACTTCTTAGGCTTCCGAATTATCATAAATTCTTTCAAATCAGAAATTGAAAATATTGGGTATTGCTATAAATTCCTAGAAATGATTATTGAATTTTTGGTAATTGAAGGGCATTGCATAATTTTAGAAGCCGAACCAACAATTGAAACTGGGTTTCAAAAAGATAAGTATCCAAATATAATTATTCCGAGTCAACCAATGCTTAATCCGTACCTTAAAGGGTTCGTCAAAGACTATATTTGTCATCCGAAAAAGAATGGCTATCAAAGTTTGCACATTATTTTCAAAAAACCGGATGGACTAATATTTGAAGTTCAAATAAGAACACAAAAGATGGACTTTCAAGCTGAAAACGGAGATGCAGAGCACAACGGATACAAAAAAGATCGTTATCTTGGCGAAGAAATAATAATTGATCCATATAAAGTCAATATTGAAGGCTTTCATGTTGACGAAAACGGAGAAATCCACGATTCTATTGGATTGATTAAATCAATTGACCCTTTTGCTACAAAATAAGTTTTTCTCCCGGGGATATTTCCCCGGGAGCTTTCATATATAATAAAATGTAGAGAATTGTGTTCGAAAGAGTGGTCAATAAATTGACTACTAATGCTTAATATGATAACCTTACCATATAATAATTATGAAAGGAAATTTTAAAATGAAAAAAGAATTTTTAAGGGATGCTATAAAGTTCAATAGCATAAAAGATATAATTTATAATTCTGTAAAATTATATCCTGGACACATAGCTTTTGTAACAAAAATAATTAAAAACAAAACTGTAGAGTATAAAAATACTACTTACAAAAAATTATTAGACGAAATAAATGCTTTAGGTACAGCTTTATATGGGTTAGGCTTAAAAGGAAAAAGAATTGCTATATGTGGAAGAAATAGATATGAATGGGCACTTGCGCATTTATCTTGCTTATTAGGCGGAATGGTATCTGTTCCTCTTGACAAGGAATTGCAAGTTAATGAGTTAGAAGATTCTTTAATTAGAAGTAAAGCAGAAGCTATTGTTTTTGATTCAAAATTTGAAGAAAAAATTAAGACAATAAAAGAAAGAGGAAACACTAATATAAAGCAATATATTTGCATGGACGAATTAGTAGACTATATTAGTTTGCAAAATCTTTTAAATAAAGGTAAAGAAGTAATTAAATCAGGAAATAGAGAATTTATAGAACATGAGGTTGATCCATATTCTATGAGCATTTTACTTTTTACATCTGGAACAACTTCAAAATCTAAAGCTGTTATGCTAAATCAAAATGGAATAGCAGTAAATGTATATAATATGCAATTAGTAGAGGATATTAGAGATACAGATACCAATATTGCTTTTTTACCGTTTCATCACATATTTGGTTCAACTGCAATGATTGTAATGTTAGCTTGTGGTGTTAAAACTGTTTTCCCAGACGGCCTTAGATATATTCAAGCAAATTTAAAAGAGTACAAAGTAACTGTTTTTGTTGGAGTTCCACTTTTAGTAGATAAAATGTATGAAAATATTGAAAAAGAAATAGCCAGACAAAACAAAACAAAAATTATTAACATTGCCAAAAAGGCAAGCAACGGATTGCTAAAATTAAATATTGACATTAGAAGAAAAATATTTAAACAAGTTATAGATGGACTAGGTGGAGAAATGAGATTTGTTATTTCTGGAGGAGCACCTTTGGATAAAAAAACAGCAAAAGGATTTAATGAATTAGGTATTAAATTAGTTCAAGGTTATGGACTAACAGAAACTTCACCAGTAATTGCAGCAGAAACTTTTAATAAGTCAAAATATGGATCTGTAGGTGTACCTATGAAAGATATGCAAGTAGAAATTGTAAATAAAGATGCAGAAGGCATAGGCGAAATAAGAGTAAAAGGACCAAATGTTATGCTAGGCTATTATGAGAATGAAGAAGCTACAAATGCAGTTTTAAAAGACGGATGGTTTTATACAGGAGATTTAGGATACATAGATAAAGATGGATTTATTTTTATAACTGGAAGAAGAAAGGATATGATTGTACTTAAAAATGGAAAAAAAGTATTTCCTGAAGAATTAGAAACTTTAGTTAACAGATTACCAGAAGTAGAAGAATGCTTTGTTTTTGGAATGCCAGAAGATGACGACAAGAGCAAGATTAAGATTGCTATTAAAGTAGTTTATAATAAAGAATATTCTGAAAGTCAAAAAATGACTGAAGATGAACTAAAAAAAGAAATATGGAATAAGATTAAAGAAATTAACAAAACATTTCCACCATATAAATATATTAAACATATGATTTTGACAGATAAGCCTTTAATAAAAACTACTACACATAAAATTAAAAGAAATGAAGAATTAAAAACGGTATTAAATTAGTTTTGCAAAAAGAGCCAGATGATAGGCTCTTTTTTGTAATCTTTTTAAATGTGTTCATAAAAATTAAACAGCTGAATAATATTTATCAACTGGAGGAATAATTTATGAAGAAAAAATTTTTAAAATATTTTATAATCTGCACAGCTGTTATATTTTTTATGTCATCAGTAGCTTCAGCATCAAGTTATGACATTCCAGTTTGGTCTAGTCAAAATAATAAACTAAATCAAACTAATAGTGTTTCAAATTCAGCAAAAGAAAACAATAATGTAAATTTAAATTCTGTAAATGTAAATTCAACTGCAGTAAAAAGCGAAACACTAAATTCAGCAGGTGCCGTTACCAATAATCCACTTAAATTAACTTGTGGAGGAGCAATTTTAATTGAGCAAAATACAGGAAATGTATTATACAATTATAATATGCATGAAAAATTACGTCCTGCCTCAGTAACAAAAGTTATGACGATTTTGTTAATAATGGAAGCAATAGATAGTGGAAGAATTAAATTAACAGACAAAGTTCCTTGTAGTGAAAGTGCAAGTAGTATGGGCGGATCACAAATTTGGCTTAACACAACAGAAGAATTAACTGTAGATGAAATGCTAAAAGCCATATGCGTAGTTTCTGCAAATGACTGTACTGTTGCAATGGCAGAATATTTAGAAGGATCTCAAGAAGCTTTTGTAGCTAAAATGAATGAAAAGGCTAAACAATTAGGCATGAATGATACAACATTTAAAAATTGCCATGGAATAGATGAAGATGGGCATGTTACTTCAGCATATGATATAGCAATAATGTCTAGAGAATTATTAACTAAACATCCAAGCATAACAAAATATACAACTATATACATGGATAGTTTAAGAGATGGAAAATCTGAATTAGTTAATACTAACAAGTTAGTACGAAATTATGATGGATGTACAGGTCTAAAAACAGGTTCTACAAGTTTAGCACTTTTTAATTTATCAGCAAGTGCAACAAGAAATGGAATGTCTTTAATTGCAGTTGTTATGAAAGGAAAAACTAGCAATGAAAGATTTCAAGAAGCTAGAAAACTGTTAGATTATGGATTTACAAATTATCAATATAAAGAACTTGGCAAGGCAAATGACGTTGTAGGAAATTTAACAATAAATAAAGGGATTGAAAATAATATACCTGTACAAATAAAAAATGATGTGGGCCTTGTTATGAAAAAAACTAATAGTAATAATATATCTCAAAATATAGAAATTTTTAATAATATATCTGCACCAGTTGAAAAAGGTCAAAAGGTAGGGGAGTTAACTTTTAAAATAAATGATAAACAAATTGCAAAGGTAGATTTAATTGCTTCAAAAGATGTTCCTAAATATAGTTTAACATCTATGATTGGAAAAATATATAATACATGGTTTACTTTGCTTAGAAAATAGAAGACATTAATTATATAGCAAGAATATTAAAGTTATTCTTGCTATATTTCTGTAATTCTAACATCTACACTATCTTCATCAGAACTTGCATAAATTTTTAATGTTTTACCAGTATTATTTTGAAATTTTAAATCTAATCCACTACTATATGAAACAGCTGCATCTTTACCTTCTTCTATATAGGTAACTCTTTTTTGATGAGGATGTCTTTCAGTAATTGAAATTCCTTGAACTTCAAGTGCTGCATTATAAATTGTTGTACTTACTTGACAATTTCCACCACCATAACCTTTTTCTGTTTTTTTATCTACAAAAATATCAGCCTCTTGATAACCTTTTTCTTTAGAAGGCATACCTATAATTTTATTAAACGAAAATGTTTCACCATTATTAACAGTTGTTCCATTTATTGTATTACATGTAATATTTATATTATTAAGTCTGGCACTATCTCCTTTTAATGAAGTAGAAAATGTTGCAATTTCTTTTTCTTCGGATTTTCTAGAATTAATAGTAGATTCGGAATTAGAATTTAAAATTTCGTTACTATTTATTATGTTAGTATTTGAGATTTCATTTATTATATTTTTTGAATTATCCACTGTCTCATTTTCATTATTGGTTGAAAAAGAATTTTGAGAAGTATTATAATTTTTATTAAAGAAATAATATATTCCAAAAATAATAGCAAAAACAATTATTACAGATATAATTAATAATATAATTTTTTTCATATTTAGCTCCTAATTTTTATTTTATTTTAGTATTTGCAATATTGACAAATTTTATTTATTTAATTATAATATTTTATATAGAAAAGAGGGAAATGTATGGCAAGTAAAATATGGAAAAAACTACTATTTATTATATTAATAATCGCTTGTTTATTTGATATAACTATAAAACTTGTACAAAGAAATTCATTCAAAAGTGAACTTCAATCATCAGCGCAATATGTTCAAAATGTTATGAAAGGGCAAGAATAACTTGCCTTTTTTATTATATAGTAAATAAAAACATAAAGAAAATAAAGATGGAGGAAACCAATGAATAAAATAAAAAATAATAAATTTTTTCCTTTTATATTTATAATAATTCTTTCGGTCATAATATGTGCGCCTTTATTTACCTTAAATTTATATGAGTATAATGAAGCTAGAATACACTTAGCAAGAATTCTGGCCATTGATGATGTAATAAAAGAAGGAATTTTTCCACCAATTATGAATTATAAATTTATGAATGGTTTTGGATATGCACTAAATTTATTTTATGGACCATTAACAACCTATTTACCAATTATATTGCTAAACATATTTGGCAGTGCAGGAATGGCCTTTAAAATTTTTACATTGTTAACAGTTATTTTTTCAGGAATAACTATGTATAATTTTGTCTTTGAAGTAACAAAAAGAAAAAGTATGGCATTAATATCTGCTCTAATATATATTTCGGCACCATATAAATTATCAGATATTTATTTTAGGGATGCAATTGGAGAATATACAGCATTTATATTTATTCCTTTAGTATTTCAAGGTTTGTATAATATTATTCAAAATAAAAAATGTAAAAGTTTTTTACTTGCAATAGGAATAATTGGTTTAGTTTTATCACATACAATAACTACAGTATATATTGCACTTTTTTCAGTAATATATTTGTTATTTAATATAAAAAAGCTTAAAAATTTTAAAGTTTGGAAACAAATTTTTATTAATATCTTATTAGCTTTTTTAGTATGTGCTTTTTATGCTATTCCGCTTCTAGAACACACATTTAATACAGAATATGCATTGTATTCTCAAGAAGATATGGGAACAAGTGGTAAATACGTGCAAGCTACAGGATTAAAACTAAAAGATTTAGTTTCAAATGAATTAGGAAATCAGGAAATTAGATTTTCAATAGGATTAGTAATTTTGGTATTGGTTATTTTAAGTATATTTTGCTACAAAAAAATAGATAAAAATCTTCAAAATGAATATATAATATTTGCTATATTAGCTTTAATATCTATTTTTATGAGTACAAAATATTTTCAGTGGACAATTATGCCTAATGTACTTAGTGTTATTCAATTTGCATGGAGAAATTTAGGATTTTTCACATTCTTTATTTCTTTAGTTTGTGGAATTAATGGAATAATATTTGCAGAGAATATATTAAAAAAGAAATGGATTTCAGAAACATTTTTATTTGGAGTAGTTTTTAGTGTTTTTGTATTTGCTTTTTTAGGTGTTTTTAGAGAATGGAAATTTCAGGATGTGTCAAAAGAAATGCAAACGGATGAAAAATTCATAAATTCAGAAAGAATTAGTCCAATGCAAGTTAATAGAGAATATATGCCATTAAAGGCTTTAAATAATTTAGAATATGTAATTAGCAGAGAAAATAAAACTTATGTTTTAGAAGGAAATTTAGAAATTGTTTCAGAAAATAAAGATAAGTTAACAGATGAAATTATTGTAAATAATGTTCAGGAAGGAACTATCATAGAAATGCCATATCTTTATTATTTAGGATATGATATTCAAATATCATATAATGAAGAAGAATTTATAAGTGTAAAACCTAAAGAATCTTTAAATGGATTTTTGTCATTAGAACTTTCACAATGTTCAACAGCAACAATTAATTTAAAATATGAAGGAACATTACTTGAAAAAATAAGTTATATAATATCTATAATTGGTTTAGCATTACTAGTTTTTTATATAATAAAAGAAAAAAAGATGAAAGAGAAAGAAAATGAAATCAAAGTTAATAAATAATATATTTAAGTATAAAGCATATATACTAATCCTTATTATTAGTATTATAATTTCAATACCTATGTTTTTTACAAAATTTAGTATGCAATATGACGATGGAGTACAACATATATGTAGATTGATAGGAACAGCACAATCTATAGAAGATGGACAATTATTTCCTGTAATCATGTCTAACTTTTGCAATAATTTTGGTTATTCATGGAATTTGTTTTATAGCCCTATTACTGCATATTTGCCATTAATATTTAAAATTTTTAACATTTCTTTTACTATGTGTTTGAAAATTTTTGTATTTTTAGTAAATGTTGCTACAGGACTAGCTATGTATTATTATATGAAAAAGATAACAAAAAATGAACTTATAGCAATATTGGCATCCATTTTATATATGCTTGTACCTTACAGACTAAATGATATGTATTTACGTCTAGCTATACCAGAACTTACATCATTTATATTTATACCAATAGTTTTTGGTGGACTTTATGAAATTATAAAAGAAAAAGGCAAAGTGACTTGGCTTATTGTGCGGTAGTAGTGGAATGTTACTTACACATAGTATGCTAACAACTTATCTTGCAATGTTTAGTATAATTTATATAATAGTTAATTTTAAAGAATTAGATAAAAAAACTATTTTAAAATTATTTAAAAGTGCTATTATAATATTACTTTTAACATCATTCTATTGGGCACCATTATTAGAAAGTAAATTTTCAGCAGATTATGAAGTATTCAATAAAGAGCATATGATTAGATGGGATGCAATGGAAGAACTAAAACCAAGTATATTTGAATTATTTGTTCAACATAAAGATAGAATGGCATACGGACTTGGAATTATAGTAATTATAGGAACTATAATTGCCATATTTACCATAAAAAAACTTTCTAACAAGAAAAACTATATTCTATTTTGGGTATTAGGTATTATAAGTACTATCATGGCTTTAGATATATTCCCTTTTGAAAAATTACCATATTTTTTTACAATGATGCAATTTTCATTTAGAATGTTAGAGTTTTC
>CALXKR010000032.1 GCA_944388895.1 uncultured Clostridia bacterium
GCTCCTCGGTTTTTATTTATATTTCCCCTACAATTTCCTTTAATTCTTTAATAATTTCTTCGTTTGCATAAATAGCTCCACAACTACTTATTTTTTCTCCTTGCTTTACATATAAAGGCATATTATTTTTATCACCTGCAAAGAATTTTATTGCTCCTCTTAATTTTTCTTTATGTTTTTCATCTAAATTTGTTATGTCTAAAATTAGTTTGTTGTTTTGGCTTGCATTGTCGTCATTTTTCATTTCTGTAATGCTATTTGCAACTATGCTAACATCTGTATCTTCTTTCATACTTACTCTACCATCTATTACGACAATTGATTCTTCAAGAAGTAGATTAGAACAGTTATTGTAGCAACTTTCAAATACTACAACCTCACATGAACCATATAAATCTTCAACTGTTACAAAAGCCATTATTTTGTTTGTTTTAGTAAATTTCTTTTTAATTTTGGTAATTATACCAACTAATTTTACTCTTTGACCATCTCTAATATTTGGTTCAACATTATTAGAAATTGCTTCATTTGCTTCTTTTAATTCTAAAATATTTACAGTTGCTATTTCTTTAATTTTCTCTCTATATTTTTCAAGTGGATGTCCTGAAATATATATTCCTAGCATTTCTTTTTCCATTGATAATAGTTCTTTTTCTGTGTATTCTTTAAGTTCTGTAAATGTATATTTAATTTTTTGCATTTCTTGGTCATCATTTCCCATGTCAAACATAGTTACTTGCCCTGAATATGCTTTATTATTTGAATCTGCTATTGTGTCTATTATATTTTCAAAAGATGCTATTAGGGTACTTCTAGTTTTTCCTAAATTATCAAATGCACCTGCTTTTATCAAACTTTCTATGCATTTTTTGTTTACTGCTTCTCCATATATTCTTTCACAAAAATCTGTGAAGTCTTTATATTTTCCGTTTTCTTCTCTTTCCCTTACAATACTGTCCACTGCTGCTAGTCCTACATTTTTTATGCTTCCTAGTCCAAATCTAATTGAACTATTTTTAGCTGTAAATTTTGTAAAACTTTCGTTTATGTCTGGTTTTAATATTTCGATGCATTTCTTTTTACATTCATCTATATATATTGGAACTTTGTCTAAGTTTCCTAAAAAGCTATTTAGCATTGCCGCCATAAATTCTGCTGGATAGTATGCTTTTAAATATGCAGTTCTATATGCTACTACTGCATAACATGCTGCATGTGATTTATTAAATGCATATTTTGCAAATTCTGCCATTTCATCAAAGATTTTATTTGCTGATGCTTCATCAATTCCATTTCTGATACATCCTGGAATTTCTACATTTCCATTTTCATCAATTTTTCCATGAACAAAGTTTTCTCTTTCTTTTGCCATTACGTCTAGCTTTTTCTTTCCCATTGCTCTTCTTACTAAGTCAGCTCTACCTAAAGAATATCCGGCTAAGTCTCTAACTATTTGCATAACTTGTTCTTGGTATACCATACATCCATAAGTTACAGATAATATAGGTTTTAAACTTTCATGTGTATATACAGCATGATCTGGGTCTTTTTTATTTGCAATATATCTTGGTATTTGATCCATTGGTCCTGGTCTATATAAAGAAACTCCAGCTATTATATCTTCTAAGCAATCTGGTTTTAATTCTTTCATAAAGTTTGTCATACCTTGTGATTCAAACTGGAATATTCCTATAGAATCTCCGTCTTGCCAAAGTTTATATACTTTTGGATCATTCATTTCTTTGTCGAATTCTACATCTATACCTTTATTCTTTTTTACTAAATCTATTGCATCTCTAATTACAGTTAATGTTCGTAATCCTAAGAAGTCCATTTTTAAAAGTCCTAATTCTTCTAAAGTTGTCATTATAAATTGAGTTGAAATAATATCATCTCTTGCATATAGTGGAACATAATTTACAACTGGTTCACGAGCAATTATAATTCCACAAGCATGTGTTGAAGCCTGTCTAGGTAATCCTTCTAATGCCATTGCAATATCTAAAAGACTATGTATTTCATTATTTCCTTCATATAAATCTTTTAACTCTTTGTTTTGTTCTAAAGCTTTTTTTATTGTTATATGTAGTTCATTTGGAATCATTTTAGCAAGTTTATCCGCTTCAGCATAAGACACATCTAAAACCCTTGCAACATCTCTTATTACCATTCTTGCAGACATTGTTCCAAAAGTAATAATCTGCGAAACATGGTCATGTCCATATTTTCTTGATACATAATCAATTACATCTTGCCTTTTTTCGTAATCGAAATCTATATCAAAATCGGGCATACTTATTCTTTCAGGATTTAAAAATCTTTCAAAAATAAGTCCATATTTTATAGGGTCTATATCTGTTATTTCTATTGCATAAGCAACTATTGAACCTGCCCCTGAACCACGACCTGGTCCTACTGGAATATCATGTGATTTTGCAAAATGTACATAGTCCCAAACTATTAAGAAATAATCTGTATATCCCATTTTGTTTATAACACCAAGCTCATATTCTTCTCTTTTCCAAATTTCGTCTGGTATATTATCCCCATATCTTTTTCTTATTCCATCATCAGTTAGCTTTTTTAAATAATCAAAATGAGTTTCAAATTCTTCTGGTACTTCATAATTTGGAAGTATGGTATGTCCAAATTCAAACTCTACATTACACTTTTCTGCTACTTTTATTGTGTTTTCTATAGCATCTGGAACATTTTTAAAATATTCTATCATCTCTTCTTGTGATTTAACGTATAACTCATCAGTTTCAAATCTCATTCTGTCTTCATCCGACATTTTTTTGCCTGTTTGTATGCACAAAAGTACTTCGTGATTATATGCATCTTCTTTTTTTAAATAATGTGAATCATTAGTAGCAAGTAATGGTATATCCAGTTCTCTTGCCATTGTAATTAGTTTTTGATTTACCAGTACTTGTTCTTTTACACCATTATTTTGTATTTCTAAATAAAAATCTTCTCCAAATAAATTTTTAAACCATAAAGCAGATTGTTTTGCACCTTCTATATCTCCATGTGAAATTTTTGATGGAATTTCTCCTGCTAAACAAGCACTAGAGCAAACTAATCCTTCATGATATTTTTCTAAAGTTTCTTTATCTATACGTGGTTTGTAATAAAAGCCATCTGTAAAACCTAGTGATACTAATTTTGTTAGATTTTTGTACCCTTCATTATTTTTTGCTAACAAAATTAAATGATTATATTTATTATCTAGCATAGGGTCTTTATCTGTCATTTTTCTTGGTGCAACATATACTTCACAACCAATAATTGGCTTAATTCCATTTGCTTTGCATTCTTTGTAAAAATCTATTACACCAAACATAACGCCATGGTCAGTAATAGCCATTGCATCCATTCCAAGTTCTTTTGCTCTTACAGGTAAGTCTTTTATTCTATTTGCTCCATCTAATAAACTAAATTCTGTATGCATATGTAAATGCACAAATTTGCTATTTAACATTTTTTCTCCTTTTTGATTGGGGACGTTCCTTTATCGAAAATTTGAACTTTTTTGATTAAGGAACGTCCCTAATCCAAATACACAAACTTATTTTTTCATATTATATCATTTGCTTTTTCGGTTTTCAATTGTTAATTTACTAAAAATTCCTAATTATATTTAAAGTTGTTTTTTAATTGACATAATTCCAGTTTTGTAATATAATTACATTATTATAAAATATTATATCATTTGCAAAATACTTATTTTGTAAAAAAGGAGGAGATTTATTTAGTTCTATCTAATATAAAAAAATAATCTATTATGTAAAATGGAGTGATATTATGAGAAAATTTCTTACAGGAAATGAAGCAATTGCTTATGGTTTTTTCATTTATGGTGGCTTATTTGCATCTGGATACCCTGGTACTCCTAGTACTGAAATCTTAGAAAACATTGCTACTTTCAAGGATTTATATGCTGAATGGGCTCCTAATGAGAAAGTAGCTGTTGAATCTGCAATAGGTGCTTCTTATGCTGGAATTCGTTCTCTAGTCGCAATGAAACATGTAGGGGTAAATGTTGCTTCAGATCCAATATTTACTCTTTCCTACACTGGTATTAATGGTGGTCTTGTAATTATCACTGCTGATGACCCAGGTATTTATTCTTCTCAAAATGAGCAAGATAATAGAAACTATTCCAAGTTTGCTAAAGTTCCAATGTTAGAACCTGCAAACTCTCAAGAATGTTTTGATTTTATGAAACTGGCTTTTACAATGAGCGAATTTTATAAAACTCCTATTTTTATTCGGCTAACAACTCGTATTTGTCATTCAAAGTCAATAGTTTATATTAATGATACAAGAAAAACAAATTTTCTTCCAATATATAAAGAAAATAGGTTCGACCCTATCCCTAAGATATCGCGAAAACTTCATGTATATCTAGAACAAAAACTATTGGATATATCCAAAAACTTTAACAATTATCCTTTAGCTATGGAAGAAAATAATAATAGTGATATTGGCATTATAACTTCTGGAGTATGTTATAATTATGTCAAAGAAGTTTTTGGTAACTCAGCATCTATATTGAAGTTGAATATGATATATCCAATCTCTTATTCTACTATTAAACATTTTTCTTCCGTTGTTAAAAATTTATATGTTGTTGAAGAATTAGATCCATTTATTGAAGAGCAAGTATTTGCTTTTGGAATTAATTGTGTAGGGAAAAAAATCATTCCAAAAGTATTAGATCTAACTCCTCAAATCATACGACAATCTTTTAATCTCACTTCTCCCTACTCTTTTTGGGATAAATCTGACTATCAGACTTCTATAAAAAGTAATTTGCAAGTTTTTTGCAAGGGATGTTTTTATAATACTTTTTTTAAAATATTATCTAATTATCCAGACTTAATTATTAGTAGTGATATTGGATGTTATTCTATGAGTGGCGGTGAACCATACAATGCAAAAGATATTGCCATTTGCATGGGTGGTGGATTTTCAATAGCACATGGAATTCAAAAAGCTCTTTCTATAAAAAATTCTAGTTCCAAACGGGTGATTGGAATTATGGGAGATTCTACATTCTTTCATTCTGGCATCACAAGTCTAATAAATGTTATTTACAACAAAAGTAACCCTATTCTCGTAATATTAGATAATAAAAGTACGTCAATGACAGGATTACAAGATAATCCAGGAACCGGCAAGACTTTGGAGAAAGAATATTCTAAAGCAATAAATATTTTTAAACTATTGAAAGCTTTAAATGTAGAAAACGTTAGAGAATTCGACCCATTTTCTACTGTTGAAATCATTAGTTCCCTGGAATGGGCAATTTCTCAAAAATCCTTAGTCGTTTTAATAGCAAAAGGAAAATGCATTTTGAAAGGTCGTGAATAATTTGATTACTAATATTCTTTTCTGTGGAAAAGGTGGAAATGGAGTTTTATATGCTAGTTCTATTTTTTGCACAGTCTTATTTGAGTCTACTAATTATAAAATAATATCATCAGATATTCATGGTATTTCTCGTCGTGGTGGGAGTGTCCTTTCTGAAGTAAGATATGGAACGGAACCAATCTATTCACCAGTTATTGAATGTGTAAATTATATTGTAGATTTTGATGGTAATGAATATAAACAATATATTAATCGTCTAAGTTCTAATGGAAAGATACTAAAAGCTTTTAATAATGATACTGATATTTCTAATGAAATAATTTGTATTGATTTACTGTCAAAAATCAAAGGACATAATTTACCATTGAAAACTTCAAATATGATTATTCTTGGATATTTTGTCAAAGTATTGGGGCTTGCCAATCTTCCTTGGGAAAATTTTATCACTGATGAATATAACTATCTTGCATTTTTATTAGGAATTAAATAAAAATTTACTCTTCAAAAAAGTATCAATTAACCTATTGGCTAATTGATACTTTTAATATATAGTTTCCATACTATAAAATTTATTTTTTAAAAATCTAACCTTTATTATTCCTGGTGAATTAACTATAACCTCATTATTATTATAATATATTTTCTCATTACTTATATTGCACCATTGTACTAAAAAGAACTTTATAGCAGCACCATGACTTATTATAGCAACTTTTTTGCCATAATTATTTTTTAAAATTTCAAATATACTTTTTTTCATTCTTTCTTGAACTTCTTTCATGCTTTCACCATCTTTACATTTTAAATTTGGATCTAAAATTTGTTCAATTGTATAAGGTCTTTTTTTATTTTGCCCCATTGCTTTTAATTCATCTAAATTTCCGAAGTTTTCTTTCATTGAGCCTTTGATCAATATTTATTTTTATATTATTATTTTGTGCTATATATTTTGCTGTGGAAATAGCTCTAACATATGTGCTACTCCATAGCTCTGAAATTCCCTGTAGTTCTTCACTTTTACTAAGTTCCTCGGCTTTTTTTTCTCCTTCACATGTCAATATAATTTTTTCGTTTTTTATTTGAGAATCTTCTTCAGTTAGTATATTTCCTAAATCTTTTAGTTGAAGAGAATGCCTTATTAAATACAAAATAGTATAATTATCCATATGTCCTCCTTAAATATATTTTAACATAGAAATAAGTAGCAATGCAATAACATCGCTACTTATTTCGGCATTTTACTTGTTATTTTTTAAATACTATAGTTCCCTTATACTCTTTTTTTATAGCTTCTTCATTTTCGATATGTCCTCCGACGACTATAATGTGGGGTTGTCTAGCAAAACTGTTATGGTATCTAATAAAATACCTTAGTGGCTTTTCTGATGGATTTTGCACATAAATCACATTACAATTATTTTTAAATTGCTTAACTGCAATTTTTTCTAATTGCGTAAAACATTCAGAATTTTCAAATTCTTTCAAAGAAATAAAGTCTTTGCTTTCAGGTTTTATGTCAAGCCTAAAATAAATTTTATTTCCTTCTCCTTCCGTTCTTTTCTTAATATCCACAATGTCAAAGCCTAATTTTATAGCTAGACGTAACATATGAGGTCTTAGATTAGAACTAGCAAGAGTTATAGAATTAAATTTATGCATACGAGCATATTCCACTAGGTATTGCAGAAAAGATCGAGTAATGCCATGATTTTGATATGATGGCAATACTCCTCCATACCATGCATACAAGTTAGAAATCGATGTTTGAGCAACCACTATACTATAACCTATAAGATTTTCTTCTTCATTATACCCAAAAATTAATATGTTATCTTGTGATTTTTTCTTATAATAACTGTTTATTGGAAACTCCTTTCCAAAAATATTTTTGTGTAATTCAAGAATTGTTTCGATTGACTTAATCTCATAAATTTGCATAAAGATTTCTCCTTGCTTTTTGTATAATTATTACTTGATTTAATCCATCTTTATTTGAATCTTTAACAGTACTTTCGATAACTATTGGTACACTTACATTAATTGGCATTTTTTCAAAAATTAATCTCATCATCATATTTCCAGTTCCAATAGTTAAATGATCTCTTTGCTGATTAAAATCATGCATGTGTAACTCATTTATTTTTTTTACCAGCAAAGTATGTTTTAATAACCTGTCAATTGCCTTTTCTTGTTCTATCCCTTCTTTAAAACATCCAAAAAGATAATGCCCGAAATCCATACAAACACCAAGTTTCGATGAATTAACAATTTTCAACACATTTTCCATTTCACTTATATATTTCTCATTTTCATAAAACTTACATACATTTTCAATTAATAAATTTTCTTGATCCTTCAAAATAGAAACTAGATACAATATCCTATTAATAATTATAAAATTGTAAAATTCAAAATGAACAACTAAGTTTATTCGTTTTATTTTGTATTTTACAATTTTTTTAATTATTTTTATGCAAGTTTCATATTCTTTCAAATCATATAGTGAATTTTTAGGCAAATGTATTGAAACCTTTTCTTGTGAAATACATTCAAATAATAAATTTATTAGACTATCCAATTCCTTATCTGATATACTATTACCAATCTTTATTTCAATAAAATCAAAAATTTTAAAGTAATCTTTTAATAGCTTTTTCTCTATCATATGTCTTGGTAGTCTAAAGCCTATCATTTTTATAATCCTTTCGCTTTTAAAAATTTTTCAAAATCTGTAATAGTATATTTAGGTGAAAGCCCCTTTTTATTTACACAAATATCATACGCTTTTTGTGTATTTGAAGGTAACAGAGGGATGATTTCTTTATGAACCATCTTAGTAAGATAACAAGCACCTGGATCTGCATCTCTAATATTACCTGTTAAAAATTTTGCTCTAGCTCTACATCCACTATTGCAAACCAAGCAATATTTGCATCTAGAGCAGTAGTTTAAATCTCGCATTACAATTTCATATTCATCAGTCATCCTTGCATTTTTTACGGTTTCATTAGCATCATAATTAAATTTTTTAAAATCCAATATTGTATTATGAAAATACTGACATAATGTTGCTGTTCCATCACTCCGAATAGATATTTGATGATCAGCTACATAATCACAGGGTGATAACAGCAACCTTCTCTGTAATGCACTACCAATATCATAATCCAAAGGCGGTTGCATTCCCAACATAATAGTTCTAAAAATATTATTTATTTCAATGTCCAAAACATTTTTATAACCGTTTCTGAGATAATGTGTAATTATCTTTTTACTTGAATCAATAATGTTTTTGTAATATTCCTCAAGCTTAAAATGGTCCAAATTTTTTAGCACATTTCCTTGAAATCCTATGTCAAATACTCTCCATCTTCTTGCTCCAACTTCAATCACTTTTTTATATACATCAAAAAGTTTATTTACATTATTTGGAGTACATACTGTGTGAATACATACTTCTATAGAAGTACATTGGGTAACCATTCTAGCTTTTTCCCACAAGAAAATTGGATCAAAGTTTCCCCTCAAAGATTCTCCTTTGTATGCATCATCAATACTAATTCTAATTCTTTTCAATCCGGCTTTTTCCAGTTTAATTGCCAATTCCTGAGTTAATAATGTTGCATTAGTCACCATATCAGCTTTTATTCCAAGCCTTGTAATGAATTGAACAATTTTGCAAATATCTGGATTTACCAATGGCTCTCCACCAGTAATAAGAATCTTATTAATGTTATATCTTTCTTTAAGATTCGTAATTAATTGTAATAATTCTTCTGTTGACATATCATCGTTTCGATTGCTGTATTCTGAATTATGGCAATACTCACAATTCAAATTACAATGAGAAGTTACCTCTAACCGTATAGAAGTATAGTTTTTACTTAACATGCAAAAGCCTCCTTTTTAATAGTAGTAATGGCTAATCCACAACTGTAGACTAGCCATTACATGTTTTTCGATTAGTTACCAGCAGTACGCATATCCATTGTGCGAACCTCCTTAATTGATGTATTTATTAGCATACTGACAAAGCAGTAACTAATACAACTTTTAAGAAATCCTAATTCATTTATGTAATTATAACTTAGAATTAGAATTATTCTAAAAAAATTATTTATATTATATCATTTAACCTATATTATGTCAATACAAAAAAAAGAATTAGATATATTTTTCCCTTGTTGTAGGTTTGTCAAACATATGTCACACTTTTTTGAAATTAATATACTTTGAGTACCTTATATTGTTCTAAACGATAATTCTTTTGATTGGGGACGTTCCTTTATCGAAAATTTGAACTTTTTTGATTAAGGAACGTCCCTAATCCAAAATTATCCACAGAGTTATCCACAGTTTATTACATTTGTGTGGACAAATATTACATTTTTGTAACATTTTATTAATATTTGTAATTTTTTGTCGTTTTGTTATCTTCCTTCTGGTTCTTCTAGTGTAGATTTCATTTTTCCAAAATGTTTTATTAAAGCTCCTATATCTGAAGTTATTAAATTAAGTCTATGAGCTACTTTTTTAGATATACTAGCATTTATAAGTCTATTTTCATATTCTTCAACTTTTTGGGCTATACTTTCTAAATCTGGGTCTTTTTCATAGTCCATTTCAATATCTTGATTTCCCCCTAATAGTGCTAGAATTTTTGGTTTTCCTTTTTTAATTAATTTTTGATCAACTTTTTCTATCTCTCTTAAACATTTCATAAATTCATCTAATTGATTAACTTGCATATCTTCTGGGCAATACGCAATTATTGCTGGTCTATCTACTTTATATATTCTAATAATTATTATTCCATATTTTTTAGCTAATTCTTCTATTTCTAAATCATCAACTTTACACTTAAAAATATGGGATATCATTTCTTGTGCTTCATTTTTATGCTGTTCTTTTTTCTTAGTTTCACTATATCTTTTTCCGTTTGGTGTTATTATAATAACACCTTCTCCTCTATTTGTAATTGGGTAACCTTTTTCTTCATCTGCTAACAATTCTTCTAAATTAAAATCTAGATATTGTTTAAACATTTCTTTATCTTCTGGAGTTTGATTTCCTAATTTATATCTTAATAAGCTATCTAGTGCCTGATTATTTGATTCAGATTGATTTGCTTGATTATTAACTCTTTGACAAAAATAGTAAGTATCCTTGCCATTTTTCTTTTTATCATATGTATATATTTGCTCTTCTAGTATATTTCCTTGTTGTTCTTTTTGAATAGTTTCAACTGCTCTTTTTATATTTTCTGCATCTTCTTGTGATAAATTATTTGCTAAGCTAATTGTTAATAAATATTCATTAGGTACTATATCATTTCCTTTAATAAAAGGCATTATTCTTACCATAGAAAAACCTTTGCTAGTTAATTCATAATATGCCTTTTCATCATATTCTTCACCTTGTTTTTTTCCTAAAAATTTTGCTTCTTCTTTACTTAGTAAGCTTTGCTTTATTTTGCTTTTCATTATACACTCTTGATTATAAGTAAGAGGGCATTCTAATTCTTTTCCATCTCTAAAAAATATTAATTTTCCTGCAACTTTTTGTTCCATTTTCAATACTCCCACTTTTATAACTTTAAAAAATAGAGCCCTTAAGTTGGCACTCCTAAATTTTATTAAAAAAATTAATTAAATCAATATTTTTACACTCATATATTAGCACTTATTTATATATCTGTCAATAAAAAAGAGTACCAAAATTATTTTGATAATTGTTGATACTCTAAGTTTTTAAGTATGGTGACCCCTACGGGAATCGAACCCATGATTCAGCCTTGAGAGGGCTGCGTCTTAACCGCTTGACCAAGGGGCCAT
>CALXKR010000033.1 GCA_944388895.1 uncultured Clostridia bacterium
ACACTTTTTAAAGACTCTATCATATCTATTTTCTTTAAAGAAAAATATGTAATAATATTTACAATTATTGCAAAAAATGCAGTTATAATAATTCCTAATAAATAGCTTAGTATTGTAATTTGTGGATTAAACATTAACATATCTAATTCACATGTTTTTAAAATATATAATGTTAAAAAGTATCCAAAACCTGTTCCAAGAAGCATTCCTATTACTGTTAATATAACTGTTTCTCTAGATATATAATTATATACTTCTTTATCATAAAAGCCTAAAACTTTTATAGTTGCTAGTTCTCTAATTCTTTCAGTAATATTAGCGTTTATTAAATTATATAGAACAACAAATGCTAATAGTCCTGCAGCTATAATTAAAATCCAAACAACTAAATCCATATTTTCCATTACTTCTGAGAAAATATCTTTAGATGCAGATGTAAAACTTACTCCAGAAATATAATCTTTATTACTTAATATGTCTTTGCCTAAAGCATTTTCTTCACTTTCAGATAAATTTATAGTATTTGCATATACAACATTGTAACCTATTCGAGTATCATATAATTCGTTATATAACTCTGGAGTCATGTATATATAATGCATAAGATAATTTTCTGTTATATTAGAAACTTTTACATTACATTTTTTATCATCGGCATTTATTATTGTAATTTCATCTCCAACTTTTATATTTAATAATTTTGCAAGTTTTTCTGTTATAATTACTCCTGAATTATCTAAATTATATTTTTCATCTTTTTTGGTTCTAGACTGTAATGCTATAAATTTATTTAAATCACTTATATTACTTGGAACTATAAGTTGTATTGACTGATTATTATTATCTTTATCAATTTTAACTGATTGAACATTAACATCGATAATATTTTCAATATTTTCATTTTCCAATAATGTTTGATTAATATTTTCCAATTCAGAATTTTTGTATTCTTCTTTTAAGTTAACTGACATTTCGTATAAATTAACTTTTCCAAATTGTGAAGGAATCATACTAGTTATTGCATCACGTAATCCAAAACCTGAAATTATTAGTGCAGTACATCCCCCTACCCCAATAATTGTCATCATAAATCTTTTTTTATACCTAAATAAGTTTCTTGCAGTTACTTTTTTAGTAAAATTAAGTCTTTTCCAAATGAAACCTATTCTTTCTAGAAATACTCGTTTTCCTGCTTTTGGTGCCTTTGGTCTCATAAGTGTAGATGGATTTTGATGTAATTCTCTTATACAAGCATACATTGTTGCTCCTATTGTACAAATCATTGCTGCAAGTAATCCCATTGTTGCATATGTTATATTAAATTCTAATATTACACTTGGAAGTTCATACATCATTCCATAAATATCTGCAATAACTTTTGGTAGAAAATTAAATCCAATAAGAATACCAATAAAGCCACCTATAACTGTTGCTAAAAGTGCATACATTATATATTTTGCTGCAATTTGTAATTTGTTATATCCTAATGCTTTTAATGTTCCTATTTGTACTCTTTGCTCTTCAACCATTCTTGTCATAGAAGTTAAACTAATTAATGCTGCAACGACAAAGAAAACTATTGGAAAAACTTCTGCAAGTTTTGCAACTCTATCTGTATCTTGAATATAGCTTACATATCCAGCATTTTGCTCTCTATTTAATATGTACCAATCAGGTCTTTCTATTGAATTTACTTCTTCTTCAGCTTCATCTAATTTTTTCTCTGCATCTGCAATTTTATTATTGTATTCTTCTCTAGCCTTAATTAGTTCTTCTTCAGCATTTTTTATTTCTTTTTCAGAACTAGCTATTTTACTTTCAGCACTATTTAATGCTGAATATGTTTCTTTTTTTGTATTATTTAGTGAATTTTCACTATTTTCTAATTCTTTTTTTGCATTATCTATTAAATTTTGTCCATTTGTAAGTTCTTCTTTTGCTTTTTGTATTGAAGTTTCCAATACAGTAATTGTTTCATTAATATCTTGTATTCCTTGACTTTGTAACTGCGTTTCTATTGTTTTTAAGCTTTCATTTATACCAGCAATTTCAATTTGAACTTTAGCCATTTGTTCTTTTATGTTCGCAATTTCTTCTTGGTCACTAGTTTCTGCTAGTTTTTTTTCTAATTCATCATATTCCGTTTGTTTAGTTTTTAGCATAGTTTGTAATGAATTATATTGTTCTTGAATAGATTTTAAAGAATTTAAATTATTTTCATATTCTTTAATTTGACTTTCCGCTTCTGCTTTTTTATTAGCAAACTCCTCTTCTTGCTGTTTTAGTTGTTCTTTTGCACTTTCTAAAGATTTTTCGGCTTCTGAAAATTTATTATCTGCTTGTTTTTTATTGGTTTGTAATTCTTTTTTTCCTTCTTCTAGTTCTTTTTTTGCATCATCTATTTGTTTTTGAGCGTCCGCTAAAGATTGTTCTCCTTCTGCTTTTTGGCTTTCAAACTCTGATTTTGCATCTTGTAATTTAGTATTTGCACTATTAAATAATTCATTATATCTTGCTTCTTTTCTTTCTTCTGAAATTGCCTCTATTTTATCACTAACATTTTCAATTTTTTCTTCATACTTATCTTTATAACATTTTTCGTCCTTAGCACCTTTTACTGTTATGTAGGCATTTGTATAAATGTCTGTATTTATGTTGTCTTTTTTTATATACATATAATAGTTAATTGAACCAGAACCTAATTTTGTAGTTCCTCTATCTCTTGATATATATGTTGGAGATTTTACAGTTCCTACTATTGTCACTGTATTATTTTTTAGTAATTCTTTTTCATTTCCATCATCATCTACAATGTTTTCTGCATTTATAACTATTTGATCACCTATTTTATGATTTGTTCCTTCTAAAAAAGCCTTTTCAACTACACATTCGTTTTCATTTTGTGGTAAATTTCCTTCTATTATTTCTAAATTGTTTATCTCATTTGTAATTGTTTCTATTTTTACTACTACCTCTTCATCCCCTACATTAACAATAGCATCTGAAGAATAACTTCCATTTACATTTTCAACCCCATCAACTTTTTTAAGTGCTTCTATATCTTCTTCAGTTATTCCTAAAGTAGATATAACCTGCACATCATATACATTTTTTTCATCAAAATATTCATCTAATGTTAATTTCATATCAGGGCTAGTTGCCTTAATTCCTGCAAAAAAACCTACTCCTAATAATACTATAAGAAGTATTGAAATAAATCTTTTAAAGTTTTTAGTTATTTCTTTTAAACTATCTTTAAATAAAGCTTTTTTCATTTTATCAACTCACTTTTTACCACTCAATTTGTGAAATTGGTGTTGGATTTTTGTTTTCTTCTATGTTAAATGCAGTTCCATTTTTAAAATGAATAACCCTATCTGCCATTGGAGTAAGAGCTGCATTATGTGTAATAATTATAACTGTCATATTTTCTTTTCTACAAGTGTCTTGTAATAATTGTAAAATTTGTTTACCAGTGTTGTAGTCTAATGCTCCTGTTGGTTCATCGCAAAGTAAAAGTTTAGGATTTTTAGCTATAGCTCTTGCTATTGCAACCCTTTGTTGCTCTCCACCAGATAATTGTGATGGAAAGTTTTTCATTCTATCTTTTAAACCTACTTTTTCTAATATTTTTTTTGGATTTAAAGGCTTTTTACAAATTTGAGTAGCAAGCTCAACATTTTCAAGTGCTGTTAAATTTTGAACTAAATTATAAAATTGAAAAACAAACCCAATATCTTCTCTTCTATATTTTGTTAGCTCTTTATTTTTAAATTTTGAAATGTCTTTACCTGCAATAATTACATTTCCAGAAGTAGCACTATCCATTCCACCTAGAATATTAAGAGCAGTAGTTTTTCCAGCTCCACTAGGTCCTACTATAACAACTAATTCTCCTTTTTCAATAGAAAAATTAGTATTGTTTAATGCTTTTATAGAAACCTCTCCCATTTTATATTCTTTTACAACATCTTTAAATTCAATATATGACATAATAAATAATCTCCTCAAAATTTAGCAAATTAATTTTAAATAAAAGGAGGGTGTAAACTATAACATTTACCCCTCCTTTCGAAATGTTTATGATTTTTTGCCAATTTCATTATTATTGTATCATTTTTTTATAAATTGTCAATTGTTTTTTTAATAATTTTATATAATTTATTTATTGCTTTAATAATTTCTTTATACTTATTTTTTCTCCATAATTTAATATTGCAGATGAATATATTTTTATTGAAATTTTAGCTACTAATATTATAGTTATAATTAAAATCATTATTGACATTACAAGTTCATTCATACTAGATAGTCCCATCATAACTCTAAAAGGCATACAGAATGGTGAAGATATTGGAACTAATGCGGCTATTTCATTTAAATTACTTGATGGATTCATCATTGTAAAATATGATAGATAAAATCCAATTACAGCAAGTATAGCAACTGGTCCATTTGCTGATTGTACTTCTTCTGGCTTTGAAACAGTTGAACCAGTAAGCGCATATAATAATGCGTATAATGAATATCCAAGCAAATAATATATTGCAATTACAACAATTACTTCTGGGCTTAATTTCATCATTTCAAAAATTGATGATACCATTTCTGGAGCTAAAAATGCTTTAGCACAAATTACTGCGACAAGTATTGTAAGTAAAGTTTGCATTATTCCAACTATTCCTATTCCTATAGTTTTTCCTAATACAATAATTCTTGGACTTGTTGAAGTTACTAATGTTTCTATTATTCTTGATGTTTTTTCAATAGTAATTGCTGTTGATACTTGATAAGCATAAAAATATATTGCATAAAATAAAACTATTGATAGAAGCATCATTATAAAAATATTACTTCCTTGCTCTTCTGACGATAAAGATGTTACTTTTATATTATTAGCTTCAGAATTTATTTTAGGAAGATTTTCTTCTGGTATTCCTAATTTTGCAAGTTGAATATTTTGATAAGTAAGTTGAATTGCACTAATAACATCAGTTGGAACTGTAGTTGTAAGTCCCATTCCATCTACCAAATATTCATAGCTTAAACCATTTTCATTTTGCGTAAGCATTAAAGCTGATGGTATTTCCTCATTTTTAATTTTATTTTGTATTTCTTCTATTGTACTAGTTTTATCTACTTCTATTTCATATCCTAGATTAGATAATTCTTCATTTAAATTATCTAGCTTTCCTTCAAATATGTTCTCATTATCTAGTATTGTTAATTTTTCAGTTTTAAAGCTTTCACCACTAATCCAATTTGGAACATTAAAACCTACTATAATAATTAAAAATATAATTAAATTTGAAATAATAAAAGATTTTCTTTTAACCATATCTTTTATAGTAAAGCCAATTACTGTAAATAAACTTTTCATTATTTTTCCCCTACCTTTTCTATGAATATATCATTTAAACTTGGTTTTTTTATTTCCATTTTTTCTACTTCAATATTTTCTACCACTAGTTTTTTTAATAACGCTTGAGCCTGATTTTCATCATTAATCTGTACTTCATAGTGTTTGTCTAATTGTCTTAATATTGTTAGTCCAAGTTCATTTATTTGTTTTTCAACATTTACCTTTGTTATTAGTTCTAGTTTATTAGCTTTATATGTATCTTTTATATCTTTTAAATTTCCTTGTAATACTGTTTTACCTTTATTTAAAATTAATATATCTGTACAAAATTCTTCTATTGAAGCCATTTGATGGCTTGACATTATAATATATGTGCCTTTTTGCACTAACTCTAATATTGCAGATTTTAAAAGTTCTGTATTTATTGGGTCTAATCCACTAAAAGGTTCATCTATTACTAATAATTCTGGATTATGTATTACAGAAGTTATAAATTGTATTTTTTGTTGATTTCCTTTAGATAGTTTTTCGGCAGTCATATTTTTATATTCTTCAACTTCTAGTCTTTTTAACCAAAAATTCATAGACTCTTCTGCTTCTTTTTTCTTCATTCCTTTAAGTTTGGCTAAATACATAAGTTGATCGTAAATTTTTATTTTTGGATATATTCCTCTTTCTTCTGGTAAATATCCAAAATTTACATATTTTCTTTCTACTTCTTTTCCATTCCAAGTAATATTTCCTTTATCTTTTTTTATAATACCAAGTATCATTCTTATTGTTGTAGACTTTCCTGCCCCATTTGTTCCAAGTAAGCCAAATACTCCTGGTTTATCCATTTCAAAAGAAATATTGTCTACTGCTATTTTTTCGCCAAAAGTTTTACTAACATTTTGTACTTTAAGTCCCATAATATCCTCCTTTTTTTTATATTTTATCATAGCAAATAAATCTTTACAACCATTCGTGATATTTTTTTATATACTGTTTTTTTACTAATTGAGCAATTATTGTATAACATACTATTAAAATTAATACTACTAAATAAAATTTAGCAGGTAATATAACAAAATTAAATCCAGTTATATTATGTAATAATATAGGAGTAATTATAGTTCCAATAATAGTTACCAAAGACATTGCTATTAATGGTTTGCTTGCTATTGATTGTATGAATGGTATTTTTTCTGTTCTTATAAAATGAATAATTAATGTTTGAGAAATTAAACATTCTATAAACCATGCTGTTTGAAAATATGCTTCACTTGATACTGAATTATAGCCAAGAACAAACCAGAATATTAAAAATGCCATTACATCTATAATTGAACTCGTCATTCCCATTACTAGCATAAATCTTCCCAAGTTTTTTGTATTCCATTTTCTAGGTTTTCTAATATATTCTTCATCAACACTATCATAAGGAATTGCAATTTGTGAAAATTGAAACAAGAAATCTTGTATAAGCATTTGTATTGGAAGTAATGGTAAAAAAGGTAAAAAGATACTTGCAATTAGTATACTAAATACATCTCCAAAATCCGAACTTATAGCAAGCTTCATATATTTTTCTATATTTGCATATACTTTTCTTCCTTCCAAAACTCCATCTAATATTACTTTTAAACTTTTTTCAAGTAAAATTATGTCACTAGATTCTTTTGCTATGTCTGCTCCAGTATTTACACATATTCCTACATCTGCTATGTGAAGTGAAGCTGCGTCATTTACTCCATCTCCCATATATCCAACAACATGCCCATTATTTCTTAATGTTTTTACTATTCTTTCTTTTTGCATAGGATTCATTCTAGCAAATATATTAATATTTTCAACCTGTTTTGCTAATTCTTCATCAGACATATTTTCTATATCAGTTCCTAATAAAATATCACTTTTTATTCCTACTAATTCGCATATATTTTCAGTAGCATAAGGATTGTCTCCAGTAATAACTTTGGTTTCTATTCCATATTTTTTTAATTGCTCTATTGTTTTTTTGACATCTTTTTTTGGAGGATCTAAAAATCCCACAAGTCCAATAAATGTCATATTACATTCATCTTTTTCACTAAAAATATTAATTCCTGAATATTCCTTTTTACTTGCTATAGCAATAACTTGCATACCTTTAGATGCTAACTCTTTTGCTTTTTGTTTTATTTTTTCTATTTTATTTTTGTCTAAAATTTCAACATTTCCTTTATTGTTAACATTTGTGCATACTTTTAATATTTCTTCCAAAGCTCCTTTGGTAATTAATGTATGATCATCCTTTTTCACAACTATACTCATCATTTTTCTAGTATAGTCAAAAGGAATTTCATCTACTTTTTCGTATCCTATTACATCTACTTTATGCTCTTTTCCAAAAGAAATTATTGCTCTATCTACAATATTTTTTAGTCCAGTACTTAATAAGCTATTTAAATACGCATATTTTAAAATAGATAAATCTTCTTCTCCATTAAAATCTATATATTTTTGAAGAACAATTTTGTCTTGAGTTAATGTTCCTGTTTTATCTGTGCAAAGTATGTCAATAGTTCCTAAATTTTGAATTGATTTAATATTTTTAACTAACACCTTTTTCTTTTCAAGACTTTTACTTCCTTTAGTTAAATTTACATTAACTATCATAGGAAGCATGCTAGGCGTAATTCCTACTGCAACAGATAATGCAAAAAGAAACGCTTCAGCCCAATTATTTCTAATTACTCCAAATAAAATAAATACTGAAACAGATACTATTATCATGCATTTTATTAATAGTTTAGTTATACTATCCATTTCTTTAGTATAATTTGTAGGTTCTTTCTTTTTGCTAATTTCTTTATTCATTGTTCCTAAATAAGTATCAAAACCAGTTGTAATTACTACTCCTATACCTTTTCCACTTATTACATTTGACCCCATTAAGCAAATATTTGGAATATTAAATATTTCATCACTTTCTTTTCCTGCGTAATTTGCTTTTTTCTCTATTGGTATACTTTCACCAGTAAAAACTGATTGGTTTATAAATAAGTCTTTAGATTCAATCAAAACCATATCTGCTGGAACAATAGAACCAGCGCTTAAAGTTACAATGTCTCCAATTACAACATTTTCAGTATTAATTACTTCTTCTTTTCCTTTATTTCTAATTACAGTTGCCTTACTTTTAAGTTTTGATTTAAGCTTTTGATTAAATCTATATGTAGAATAATTTTGTGCAAAACTAATTAATGCACTTAATATTCCTAGAGCTATAATTATTCCTGTTCCTAAATAATCTTTATTTATTAAATCAATTACTGCTAAAATAAGCAAAATGGCAATAAATTTATCTTTAAAAGAATTTATTAAAAAATATACTGGACCTCTTTTTTTATTTTCACTAACAATATTTAATCCATTTTCTATTAATCTTTTATTTGCTTCCTTTGAAGTTATTCCATTTTCTTCAGTTTTTAAAATTTTAAATATTTCATCTTTATTTTTTGTAGAT
This sequence comes from uncultured Clostridia bacterium, assembly GCA_944388895.1. GTDB lineage: Bacteria > Bacillota > Clostridia > TANB77 > CAG-508 > CAG-793. Next base: position 8,853 of record CALXKR010000033.1, read on the forward strand.
ACTTCAAAATACTTCATTAGTTCTCTCCTTTTTTCAAATAAATTTTAGTCTAATTATTTATTAATGTCAATATAATATTGTAAAAGGAAGGTATTTATTATGAAACAAATAATTTTTAAAGGCTGTGCAACAGCTTTAGCTACACCTTTTAATGAAAATGGTGTAAATTTTAAAGTTTTCGAAGAAATGATAGAAAATCAAATTTCAAATAATGTTGACGCATTGCTTGTTTGTGGAACTACTGGAGAATCTTCAACTATGACTGAAACTGAAAAAAAAGAAACAATTAAATTTGTTGTAGATATTGTAAAAGGTCGTATTCCTGTAATTGCTGGCACTGGTTCTAATAATACAAAAAGCGCCATAGAAATGACAAAATATGCTGAAAGTGTTGGTTGTGATGCTTGTTTATTAGTTACACCTTACTACAATAAAACAACCCAAGAAGGATTAATAGCTCATTATACTTCAATTGCAAGTTCTACCAATTTACCAATAATTTTGTATAATGTTCCTAGTAGAACTGGTGTAAACATTGCTCCTGAAACTTGTTTAGAACTATCTAAAATACCTAATATTGTTGCTATAAAAGAAGCAAGTGGTAATATTTCACAAGTTGCAAAAATAGCAAAATTATGCCAAGATAATTTAGCCATTTATTCTGGAAATGATGATCAAACAATACCAATATTATCTTTAGGAGGATTAGGAGTTATATCTGTCCTTTCAAATGTATCACCTAAGTTTACACATGAAATAGTAATGAACTATTTAGAAGGAAATACTAAAAAAGCCTTATATATGCAACTAAGTGCTTTAGATTTAGCAAATGCTCTATTTTGTGAAGTAAACCCAATACCTGTAAAATATGCTTTAAAACTTATAGGGTATGATTTTGGAACTCCTAGACTTCCACTTGTTGAACTTTCTGAAAAAAACAAGGCTATTTTAGAAAATGAAGTAAAAAAATTTTCGATTGGGGACGTTCCTTAATCGAAAATATAATTGATGGTGACTTTCATTATGCAAAAAAAGTAGAAACGGTCTAAAGCTTTCGCTATAAGGCCGTTTTCTATTTACTGTATTTATTTGGGTTATATTGTTTTGCCTGTTCATATGCTGTTTTGTGGCTACTTAGAGTGCCACATCAGTGTCCAGTGCTACTTTATGTAAAGTGTGGGACGAGAAGAAAAGAAGCTGTCCGAACTGCTCGAATAGTAGTTGTAACGGCCTGAAGCTGGGTCGTAAGAACCAGAATCGTTGTAGTAACCACCGGCGAGTGACACGGTCGCTAGTAGAATACGCCTCTTGTGTCCAATCATAGCAATTTCCAGCTAGGTCAAATATTTTATTTGCTTTATATGCTGGATTTGAACCTGTTTCTATTTTTGAATATGTACCATGATTTCCCCAACTACTTGAATCTGTATCTACTTTTGATGGATTTTCTTTAAACTCTGTTTGCTTTAACCATTCCATTGTTGCATCCCACTGACAACCATATATCATTGTTGATACAACATTTCCTTTTGTAAATCCTTTACATGCTTTATATAGTCCAAACCAATTTCCTGCTTGACTAGAAGATGCTGTTAGTGCTGGTCCCTTTTTCTCTGTTGGAGCATCTACTGTTCCTGTTAGCTCATATCTTCCTATATAAAATCCTTTATATTTTTTTATACTATCACTCATTGCCTTATATTCTGCTACCATACTATCTGCCATTTCTTTTGTACTATTAAATCCTAATATAGTTTTATAATATTGCTCATCAGTATCATAACTACTTAATACATCTGGCTCTCTTACTTTACTTGTTTCTCCTGGTTTACCTGCTGTATAGCTTGATGAATCTCCATCTCTTATTGTTAGCTTACTATATACATCTGTTGTTGTTTCTACTCCATTTAATTTTACTGTTTCATCTACAAATATCTTACTTGGGTCTGGTACTGGTACCCATACAAATTGGTTTCCTTGAAGGTCTGTTGATACATCTGCATTTTTATTTTCTTCATTGTAGTCTTTTTTATCTGCTACATTATCTGATATAACTAATCCTGTATCTTTACTTCCTCCTGCATAGTAAAATCCATCTGGTATTGGCACTCCTTCTATTTGTGTTTGGTCTCCGCCACCTTGGTTTCCACCATTTCCATTCATATATTCATCTAAAAAGTTTGATACTTTATCCATTTCACTTTGTTCATTTTTACTTGCTTCTTCCCATTTTTGAGTTGCATTCTGAGCTCTTGTAAATATTCCGTTATTTCCTATTGTTAAATTAATAGCTACTGCTGCTAATATTAGTAAAACTATTAT
>CALXKR010000034.1 GCA_944388895.1 uncultured Clostridia bacterium
ACATCGCGGGGTGGAGCAGTTGGCAGCTCGTTGGGCTCATAACCCAAAGGTCGGAGGTTCGAGTCCTCCCCCCGCAACCAAAAAAAATAGGAAATGGAGAAACCACAAACGTGGTTTGCCTATTGAGATATGTAAAAAGCACATCGGCAACAGTCAAATTACAGATGTGTTTTTTTTATTGTTTATTTTTGTTTGCGAATAATTACAACTATTGCTATTTCTACCATCTTATAGTAAAATATAAAAATAAAAAAAGTAAGGGATGAAATTTAAGATGAAAAAGAAAAATATAATTTTGTTTGTAGTGTTATTAGTTATACAAGTTATTATTCAAGTTGTAGTGGGTTTTAATAAAGAATATATTCATATGGATGAAGGTTATTCTTTAGGATTAGCTAATTACGATAAAGTTGAAATACAAGATAATCAAGATTTTTATAATGCTTGGCATAATGGTGATTATTTTGAAGATTATTTAGCAGTTCAAGATAAAGATATTGGAAATTATGCTCCTGTTTATGAAAATCAAAAAAATGATGTACATCCACCACTATACTATTTGTTTTTGAGATTTGCAATGGGATTTAGTATAAATCATTTCTCTATGTGGCCAGGAATTATTTTAAATATTATTATTTATATTTTTATTACTATTTTTATGTATTTAATTTTAAAAAGGCTTTTTAAAAATGACATTATTGCTATGATAGTATCTGTTATTTCTTCAATAACCATGGCATCACTTACAAATGTTATTTATATTAGAATGTATTCTCTTTCTACATTTAATATTATTTTAACTATGTATTTACATCTTAGATTATATGATGCTAATGATAAAAAGAGATTTATTTTACCGCTTATAGGCTTATCAGCTCTTGCTGGTTCTTTAACACATTACTACTATTTGTTTTTCCTTGCACCATTATATGTAATGTTTATGGTTAAATATATTAAAGAAAAAAATTGGAAAATGGCTGGACTTTACACTCTTACAATGGTTTGTGCGGCTATTACTTCGCTTTTAATTTTTCCTTACTCTATTAAACACCTTTTCTTTGGTTATAGAGGTCAAGGAGCTCTTAGTAATTTAAGTGATTTTTCTATTTTCTTTTTACATATTGTTGGATATTTATATAAAGTATATGAATTTGCATTTAATCACTTATTATTAATATTGTTTGCAATTATACTTGTTTTGGTTATTGTTAAATTTATAAAAAAATTAAAATTAATTAAGAATAATTATTTAAAATTTTTAATTATTCCAACTTTAGTTTACTTTGTAATTGTATCTATTGCTTCTCCTTGGATTGAACTTAGATATATTATGCCAATATGTCAGCTTATATTTGCTATTGTTTTTTACTTTATTTATATATTATTACAAGGAATTTCTTCTAATAAAATAGCAACTATATGCATTAGTATTTTACTTTTAGGAATTATTCTTGCACCTATTCCTTTTAATCTTGAGCCAGAAGTTGCTTATACTGATAAAAAGGAAATTGTAAATACTATAAAAACAGAAAACTTACCTACTATATTTTTATTTAATTCTAATAATAATAGATTTTTAGATGATATTTATTTATTCTCTTTGCTAAATGAATCTTACATTGCAAAAGATTTAGATTGCACTGAAAATAATATTAAAAATATATTTGCTAATAAAGATATTTCTAATGGAATTTTTGTTTTTATAAATGAAGGGCAAAATAATGATGAATTATTAGCAGTATTAAAAAATGCATTAAATTTGAATAATATACAGTATTTAAAACGTTTAAATGCTTGTGATGTTTACCGTATAAATTAAAAATTTATACGGTAATTTTATCTTTTAAGCTGTTAAATTTTGCTTCTCCTATACCACTTACATTTTGTAGATCTTCTATTTTTGTAAATTTTCCGTTTTGTTCTCTATAATCTATAATTTTTTGTGCAGTGGTTTCACCTATTCCGGGAAGAGTTTCTAGTTTTTCTTTGTTTGCAGTGTTGATATTTACTTTTGTGTTATTTTCTTCTTCATTTATATTTGAGTTATTTATAACAACACTTTGTCCAGCCTCTGTTGATATAAGCTCTACTTGATTCAAATTTTCATTTATTCTTGGAATATAAATTTGTGTTCCATCTTCTACTACATATGCTAAATTTATTTTTGAGAGGTCTGCTTCTTCTGTTTTTCCTCCTGCTGCATTTATTGCATCTATAATTCTAGCTCCTTCTTCAAGTGTTACAACTCCCGGACTATTTACCTCTCCTACCACATGTATAATCACTTTTTCTTTTTCATTTATTATTCCAATTTTTTCATTTACTTGTTCATTTTGAATTTGATTTATATCATTATTTAATATAATTTCTGAACTATTTTCACTTTCATATAAATTTTTATAAATATATATGAATAAAAATATGAATAATGCTATACTAATTATTATTAGTAGTATTTTTTGCTTTTGAGTTAAATTTGAAATAATTTCTTTCATTTTTAATCACCTCTTGATTTATTTTATTTTAACTGGTATTATATTTTATGTAATTTAAAAATAATGTTGAAATTTGTAAAAATATACATATATTCTATAGAAAGGGTTAATGCATATTATGAAACGAATAAATAAATTTGTGATACTATGGCTTATATTAGCTTCTATTTTTTTAGTATACTTTTCTCCTAAAACTATTGCTTCAACTGATTTATTTATTGATTCTGGGGCTTGTATATTAATAGATGCTGATTACGGAAAAATTTTATATGAGAAAAATTCAAAACAAAGAATGTACCCTGCTAGTACTACAAAAGTTATGACAGCAATTCTTACTGCTGAAAATTGTAACTTACAAGATAATGTAACAGTAAGTTATTGGGCAATAAATTCAGTTCCTGCTGGTTATGTTATGGGGCATATTACACCGGGACAAGTACTTACAGTTGAACAGCTTTTAAATATTACTATGGTTATATCTGCAAATGATGCAGCATATGTATTGGCTGAATATATAGCTAATTTAGATAATCCAAATTATTTAAAAGATTCTTCAGAAGAAGCTAAAGTTTCTTTTGAAAATAGTATTGCTAAGTTTTCAGAAATGATGAATGCCAAAGCTAAAGAACTTGGTTGTTTAGATACTAATTTTGTTAATCCTAATGGTATTCATAACGAAAATCATTATTCAACTGCTTATGATTTATCTTTGATTGGAAAATACGCTTATTCTAATTCAATTATTAAGAATATTGCATCTAAATCAGTTTATAATTTACCAGAAAATAGCGTAAATAATTATACTAAATATACTACGACTAATAATTTATTAAAGTCTAATTCAAAATATTATTATGAATATGCTAATGGTTTTAAAACAGGATATACAGATTCGGCAGGTCATTGTATTATTGCAACTGCAAAAAAAGATGATATGAACTTGATTGTAGTTATTTTAAATGGTACTTATTTAGAAGATGGAACACCTACTAGAGAAAATGATTGTATTAAATTATTTAATTATGGTTTTGAAAATTATACGTCAACAAAGCTAATTGAAGGTGGAGATGTAGCTAGAACAATTGATGTTGTTAACGCTACTTCTGAAAGTAAAACTTTAGATTTAGTTTGTACAAATACTTTAGACTGCATTGTAGAAACAGATGAAGTTATTGATGCAACACCTGTTATTAATTTAAATAATGTATTAGCACCTATTTCTAAAGGAGAAGTTGTTGGAACTATAACATATACTATTGATGATATAAAATATTCTAGTGATTTAATTGCTTCACATGATGTTTATACTTCTAGTGTGATGAATTCTATTTTACTTCTTGGTATAATATTTATTATTTTATTATTATTAGTGATTCTTACTTCAAAGCCAAAGAGAAAAAAATAGTGAGAGCTATATAAATAGCCCCCACTATTTTTTTAATAATCTTTTCCTAATATAATTGTAAAATCTACATTTGAATTATTTTCCCCAGTAATTGCTGTTCCTGTTCCTAGTAATGCTCTAATTTCATTTTCGTCTGATTTTGTTTTGTTACTTCTATTAATTATTGTTGTTGTATTTGCTATATTGGTATTTCCTTTTTTAGAAACTTTATATCCTTGTGCAGTTAATTGTTCTACAGCCTTTTCTAATTTTGCACTGCTTCCAGTTCCATTTAAAATTTCTACTTTATAGTTTTTTTGCACGGTACCTTCAGATATTGTTTCGTTTGCTACTGCATTTCCATCTACTACATTAGTATCACTACTAGATGATAAGAAAAGTTCATTTACTAGCTCTTTAGATTCTTTTTTATTAACTAAATATACTGCTACTCCATTGCAATATTGTGGTGTTCCAGGAAGTGTTCCAGTTTTCATTTTACTAGAATCAAAACTTAAAAGTGCTGGTACATATTCCATCATTGTGTCCCAATCAATATTTGTTTCAACTTCTTCTTCCGCAATTTTTAGTATATCATCTACTTTAGTTATATTTTCTACTTTTAAAGTTTGTTTAGCGACTTCCATAATAAACTCTCTTTGAGTTTTCATTCTACCTAAATCATTATCACCATAACTTGCTGGATAAGATGTTCCATCATTATTATGTCTAAATCTTACTACCCATTCTGCTTGTTCTCCATTTAAAAGTTGTGGTCCAGCTTTTAAATGAATATATAATTTTTGTGAACTATCATCATAGTCCATATCTATTGGAACATCAAAGTATACTCCTCCAATTGCATCAACTAAATTTCTTAATGCACTTGTATCGACTGTTACATAATATTTTATATTTAACCCTGTTAATTGATTTACTGCATCAATAGTTTTTTGAGGGCTTATTTGATATTTTGAATTTATTTTATCAGATGCTGTTGCTGCGTTTTTATTTGTTCCTACAAAACTATCTCTTGGTATTGATAATAATGCAGATTCACCAGTACTTGGACTATACTTGGCAACAATTATAGTATCTGTCATATTTTGACTTTTTCCCATAAGTAAACAATAAAAGTCTGGAAGGCTTTTTGTTTTTTCTGGATCAGTTCCAACTAATGTGGTAACAAATCCTGCTAAACCTCCACCATTTTTATATACTTTATATGTAAATACTCCTGCACATATTAAAATTGTAAGTAATATTATTAGTAATATACTTTTTAAAACCTTGTGTGATTTTTTCTTTTTTGTTACTTTCCCCTTTTTTTCTTGAGTTTTATTGTTTTTTCCCATTTACTTTATCACTCCCATTGTATTTTACAGGTACAGTATAACAAATTTAATAATAAATATCAATAGTTTTATTTAGCAATTCTAAATTCAGCATAATTTTTTTCATTAAATTCTTTATCATAATCTACACTTAAAAATATTTCTGGCATTTCTTGTTGAAAATATTTTAATAAAGGAATTAATAATTGTCTTATTGCTGGATGAGCTTTATTAGAGGTTCTTAATTCTAGTATATGTTTCCATTCTCTTATATCTGCCGTCATTGTTACTTCTGCTGCAGTTGAGTGTGGCAAAGCTAATCTACACATATCTGTTGAAGCTCCTAATTCTTTCATTTTCATATAGTGCTTTTCCATATCTTCCATACTTTTTTTCCACTCTGCATATATTTCTTTGTCTTCTATATATGATGGATTTATACATTTTATTTCATTTCCATATTTATCTTTATCATAACTACAATATCTTGTTGATTCTATTGAAAAACTAGCAAATCTATGGCGTGTTAAATCTTTATATACTCCTATATCGCAATACATTCTTATTGTCACTTTTTCATGCTCTAAAACTGATTCATGTCCTCTATTTATACAATTTTTTAGTAAATTTTTATAACTGTCTTCAGATATACTTCCTTCTGAGCGATAACAAGTTCTACAAGCTCTTTCTATTTTTTTCATAATCTTTAGTCCATCTATTTCTTCAACTTCTATCCATGGATTTACTATTTTCATTTTTTCCTCCTATTTAAATAATTTTTACTTTATTTATTATTTTACATTTTATATATTGATTTTAATATCATATTGTTATTGTACATAATTGAACCAATATTAGAATTATATATTTGCTCTAAGATAATTGTGTTTGATATAATTGGTGAAATCATTGAAAGAACTGCAAATATAGCATAAACAATTATTATTCCCTCTATTGCTCCACAAATTCCACCACCTAATTTATTTATTTGCTTTAATCCTGGTATTTTGTCTATTAGTTTTGAAACTATTTTTACTAGTGCTAAAACAATTCTAACAATAATAAATATTGCTATAAACACTATTACACTAATTATTCCCATTGTAAGTTCTGTACTAAGAACATCTATAGCGTCCTCTTTAGATGTATTTACATTAGCTGTAATTTCATTAATATAGTCCACTATTGGTTTTGGTAAGTTTGAATTTTCTTCTACTTTGAAGTCTACATCATTTAATGGTATATTTTGACTAATTGTTTGCTTTATACTTTCATCAAAATTTGTTTCTTGCACAATTACATTTGTTATAGGCCTGCATAAAATTACTGCTAAAATTAAAGCAATTATTACTGCTAAAATGTCAATAACACATGAGATAAGTCCTTTTTTTATTCCTGCAAATGTAGCCATCGCTACTATTAATATAATAATAATATCTACTATCATTTCTTCCTCCTATAAATTTATAATTTCAACTCTATCCTTATATACAATTGCTGCAACATTATTACCTAAAATTACATTTTTAAAGCTTTGCTTTGATGTAAATGATTTTTGTAGCCATCCATTATGATTTATAAAGTCTATTTCATTTCCCATATTAACTGCTATAATATCATTTTTGCAATATAAACTTTTTGGCATTGACTCTAATAAATAGCTATTTTCTTTTTTGTTTTCAATATTAATAATTTTAAGTTCATATTGACTGCTTAATATGCTTGATGATGTTTCAATTACTTCGCATATATATTCAGTTAAATTTATGTCTATAAATATAATTTTATCATCTATATCTAATATTTTTTCTGAATTTCCTTCTTTTAATAAATATATTGAATTATCATACTGACATACTAAATTTTGTTTATTATATTGTATATTTACCACAAGTCCATTTGGTTCTTGTTCATATTTATATATAATTGCTTCTGCTGGAGTTGTTTTTGCTTTTTCTACAGATATTGTTTTTATTGTAGAAGTTATAATTGTTCCTGAAGTATTTATTTCAGCAAAACTTAAATATTTACTATCTTCTGATATAGCTATATCTACTGCAATTGTTGATGATAAATAAGTTTTAAATTCTTCTTCTCCAGTTATTCCATACATAGTAATAACTGATTTATATGTAGTTCCTGTTAGTACTACTCCAACTGCTCCATTTTTATTTACTGCAATCTTTGATATGTTTCCTTCCATTGTTTTTTGCCACTGAAGACTAGTATTATATATTAAATATAAGTTTTTGTTATTTTTATCTCCTACTAATAAATATTTTCCACATGATTTAAACAGTGGTGTTGTTATAGATACATTTATTGTTGTTTCTTCTTTTCCTGAAGAATTATATATTACTAATTTATTGTCTCTTAGTATTACAATATGATTATCATATGCATATATATTAGAATTTTCATTATCCAATGAAATAGTAGGTAAATTTTCTTCTATTATTTCTTTCCTAAGTATATATATATCCATCCAGTTCCTCACTGATTCATTTGCAATATATAATGAAATTGTTATTACTATTATTAGTGCAATAATGCTTGTAATTATTATCAATATTTTTTTATTCATATTTAATCCTTTTTTATTTTTTTATTATTTTATACTAGTTTATTTTTTATTTCAATAGAAAAATAAAAAAACGACATATCTTTTTTATATATGCCGTTTACTTAGTTTATTTTTTTCTTTTTCTAATAATTGCAACTACAATTCCAGATATTATCAATACTATAGGAATAATAAATATTATACATAACACAACTTGATTTTCTAATTCTGTTGCAGTATCAAAGTTAACAATTCCCATATCTTTTCTAATTCTAATTGTGTCTTCTCTATTTGATAAAAATGCTATTGTATTTAATACTATATCTTTATTTTGTCTAATTGTTATAGGTGTTCCTATACTTCCTGATATTTCAATAGGATAATTTGTTGCAAACATAGCATTTGAATAAGCAACTAAAGTTGATTCTGTATCATCATCTATTTTTTTAGTTAATATTTCACCTAAAATAAATGAACCAGTTTCATCAGTATCTAATTTTTTTGTTATGTCAGAATTTATATCTTCTCTATAAAATGAGTTTTCTGTTGATTTTAAGAACGGACTTGCAGTTACTCCTAATTTTTCCATTTCTTCATCTGAAACATTATTTATTTTTCCTGCATCTATTAATGCAACCATTCCATCAGTGTATAAATCTTTTACTATTTTATTGTAAGTCATTTGTGGAATAATTATATCTGGGCTATTTGCAATCATATTTGATGTTGATTGTTCACAAACTACACCCTTTGAAAAACTAATTCCAAACTGAGAAAGAATTTTATTTACATTTGTTAAATTAGTTCCATCTGTATTAGTAGAATTAAATACATATGGATCTTGTAACCACATAATTTTTCCACCTGCATTTATATAGTTTTGAATTTTTTCTGTTTCTAGATCTGTAAAGTCACTTGTTGTATTTGCAATCACTAATACATCACAGGTTTCTGGCATATCTGATGTTAGTAAATCTAATGTATTTACATCATTTATATCATTTTCAATATATACTTTTAATTGTCCCATTAATGAAGATGAGTCTATTCCATATTCTCCATGTCCTGTTAAAAAGTATATTTGTGGTTTTTTCGCTATTGTTACATCTAAAATTGCATTTGTTAATTTTTGCTCTGTTATATCAATTGTTTGATAAGTAGAACTATCATATGTATACATTTCACTTTCATCTATAATTTTATATCTTTGGCTAGATTGAACAACAACTAATCTACTATTTTGACTTACTCCATATTGTGATGCTAAATCAGGTCTTTCTGATGTGTTTATTATTTGAACTGTTATTTTGTCATTAATATCTTCATATTGTTTTGCAAGTGTTATTGTTGTATCTTCTTCAGTATATCCAAAGAAATATAATGTTACATTTTGCTCTGTTTGTGAAATCTGGTTTTTAGATTCGTCAGATAATGTATATAACTTTTCTTTTGTAAAGTCTATTGGCGTTAAATCTAAATTAATAACTATTACATTTATAGCTAAAAATAAAGCTATTAAAAATGCTACCATTATAAAAGTAAATAGAGAATCTTTTACCCATTTTTTCTTTATTATTTCTATGAATTTTTTCATTCTTTATACCTCCTATTTTACACTTTTTCTTCTTTGTAATACCATTATTGTAAAAATAATAAATAATATTGTAAAAGATACTAATAATACTAAATTTTGAATAGAAATTGTGCCATTTATAAAAGACATATAGAATGCATCCATCAAAGAAAAATTAGTAAAAATGCCACTAAATCCTGGTAAGAACCATGATAGCATAAAAAATGCTATAGATATAACAGCTGCTATTATTTGATTTTCTGTTAAGCTTGATGCGAACATTCCGAATGATACATATGCTAATGCTAATAATGCAAATCCCAATATAGCAATTAAAGCTTTTCCTATTTGAGGATTTCCAAAATAGCATAAAATTCCAAAGTAAATTAAAGTTGCTAAAACAGATACAAGCACTACTAAAGCTGCAGCAATAAATTTACCTAATACAATTGAAGTAATTCTTCTTGGAGAAGTTAAAAGTAGCTGCTCTGTTCCATTTTTTCTTTCTTCAGAAAACATTCTCATTGTAATTAGTGGTACAATAAATGTTAATACAGTTGAAACAGACCCAAACATATACGCAAAATCTGTACTCATATATGTAAATATATCTAAATAAAAGAATATACTACACATTAACAAAAATATTCCAATATAAATATATCCAATTGGAGATAAAAAGTATGATTTAAATTCTTTTTTTATAATTGCCCACATTATTTTTTACCTCCTTTTTCGTTTTTTCATTTATTAGTTTCAAGAAAGCTTCTTCTAATGTAACTTCTGTTTTCTTTAATTCTAAAATTTGTATATCATTTTTTGGTAATATATCAAAAATTTCTTTTCTTAAATCTACTCCCTTGTCAGCAATTAATTCATATTGTTTTGTTTTATCAGAATTTGTTTTTATTAATCTTATTTGGTTCAAATCTTTTATTTTTTTACATATTTTTTCTATTTTATTTTCTTTGTCTTCAACAACAATAAAAATGCTATTTTTTTCTTTAAATTTTTCTTCTAGTTGTTCTGGCGTATCTACTGCCACTATTTTTCCCTTATTTATAATTATAACTTTTTCGCATATTTGGCTTACTTCTGATAATATGTGTGAGCTTAATATTACTGTATGATTTTTTCCTAATTTTTTTATAAGCTCCCTTATTTCTGCTATCTGTTTTGGATCTAGTCCAACTGTTGGTTCATCTAGAATTAATACATCTGGCTCTCCTATAAGAGCTCCAGCTAAGCTAACTCTTTGCTTATATCCTCTTGATAAATTTCTAATTAACTTCTTTTGAACATCTGTTAGTCCTGTTTCTTTTAAAATATTATCTACTTTTTCTTTTTTTTCTTTCCTCTTAACATATTTTAAATCTGCCATATAATTTATAAATTCTCTAACAGTAAGTTCTTGATAAAGTGGAGTACTTTCAGGCATGTATCCAATCATTTTTTTGGCTTTATTTGCTTCTTTAGATATATCTTTTCCATTTATTGTTATATTTCCACTTGTTGGTTCGATAAATCCTGTTATCATGTTCATAGTTGTACTTTTTCCGGCTCCATTTGGTCCTAAAAATCCAACTATTTCATTATCTTTTATTTCAAAGCTAATATTATCTACGGCCAAAAAGTTACCATATTTTTTGGTAATATTTTTTACCTCAATCACAGTTTTTTCCTCCTTTAATATATTGTTATAAAACTATATCTTATATTACCATTATATTTTTATAGTTTCAATAAAAAGTTTTC
>CALXKR010000035.1 GCA_944388895.1 uncultured Clostridia bacterium
ATTTCATTTTCATGATGAATTGGAACATGGTCTATACCACCTGTATGTATGTCAAAATGTTCTCCTAAAAACTTTCTTCCCATTGCTGAACACTCTAAGTGCCATCCAGGATAAGATTTTCCCCATGGGCTATCCCATTTCATTATATGATTTTCTGGGGCTTTTATCCAAATAGCAAAATCATATGGATTTCGTTTTTCTGGATCGACATCTATTCTAGCTCCTGCCTCTTGGCCTTCTACATTATTATTAGATAAAACTGGGTATTTGTCTAATTTTGAAACATCAAAGTATATACCTTTACTTGTTTCATACGCATATCCTCTATCTATTATATCTTTTACCATTTGTAGCATTTCTGGTATATTATCTGTTGCTTTTGAAATAATATTCGGCATATCTATATTTAACTTTTTCATATCTTCCATAAATGCTTTGGTATAAAATTCTGCAATTTCGTATGGATTTTTTCCTTCTTTTTTAGCTGCCTTTTCCATTTTATCTTCACCTGTATCAGCATCAGAAGTTAAATGTCCAACATCTGTTATATTCATAACATGTTCTAATTTGTATCCATTATATTTGAACATTCTTCTTAAGCTATCAACAAATACATATGTTCTAAAATTTCCAATATGGGCATAGCTGTAGACCGTTGGCCCACAGCTATAAATTTTTATTTGATTATTGTCAATAGGATTAAATTTTTCTTTAGAATGTGTTAATGTGTTATATACTTGAATATCCATTAAATTTTAAACTCCTTTAACTTTGTTTACAACCTCATTTGTAGTTTCATTTTTATTAGTGTCATTAGTTACACTATTGGTTCCTGTATTGGTTCCTGTTGTATTTTCAGTTGTATTTGAAGAACCACTTCCACCATTATATGTGTTAACTGTTATTGTTATTGTAGCTCCTTTTGCAGCTTTAGTAGCACTTTGCTTTAAAATTACTCCTTTTTTCTTAGTTTTATCTTCATCTTCTAATATTTTTACTTTAAATCCTGCATCTTCAAGAGCCTTTTTAGCATCAGCCTGGTTTTTGCCTACTACATTAGGAACCGCTATTTCTTGTGCTGTTGTATGAACATCACAAACTTCTTCTGGTGGAGTATTTTTATTTTCTTTGCCATCTGTTTTCCAGTTACCTTTTTTCTCTGTATCAATTTCTTCTGTATATAGTTTTTCTTCGGTTTCTGGGCAAAATTCTGTTGCTATTTTTCCTGTTTCTTTACATATAGTTGTTGTTGTATGTCCACTGCAATCTTCTGGAACAGTTCCTTTTACAAATATTTCTGTATAGGTGTTTTTACATTTGTCTGTTGCTTTTTTTCCACTGTCCTTACATATTTTTGCAGATACTATGTTTTCAGGTTTAGTAAAGTCTTTTACTTCTTTGCCTTCTATTGCTGCCTTCATAACTGGGAACCAAATTCTTGCTGCTGGGTTACTTCCATACGTTCCTACAACTTGAGGTTGATCATATCCATACCAACAAGCTGCTGCATAATATGGAGTATATCCGCAAAACCATCTATCATATTTTGCATCAGTTGTTCCTGTTTTACCAGCTACCGCCATACTTCCTAAGTATCCTCTAAAGCTTCCAGCTGTTCCACCATTTATTGGACCTTCAAGCATTGAAGTTTCTATATATACATTTGCCTCTGACATAACTCTTGTTTTTTCTTGTACTGGTTCTATAACTATATTTCCATCTTGATCAACAACTTTTGTATAGAATGTAGGTGTTATATAAACTCCTCCATTTGCAAGCATTGCATAACCTGCTGCCATTTGTAGTGGTGTTATAGATGGTGTTCCTAATGCTAATGATAAATCTTTAAATTCATCTGTTACATTAATATTTATTTTTGATAAAAACTCTACTGACTTATCTATTCCTAATAATGATAATAATTTTACTTCAGGAACATTTGAAGAATATTTTAATATATCTCTCATATTAGCAATTCCTAAATATTTGTTACTATCGTTTTTAGGTCTATAATCTTTTCCAAATGTAGTTTTTGTGTCATCAAATAAAGTTGCCGCTGTTATAACTCCATTTTCTAAACCTGGAGCTACTGTTACTAGTGGTTTAAATGAAGATCCTGGTTGTCTACCACTGTCAATACCTCTATTAATTCCTAATGTATCTTGCCCTTCGCCAAGACCACCAACCTCTGCAACAACATAACCTGTTGATGGTTCTATCATTACCATAGCTGATTGAACTGTTTCACCATTTTTATTTTTTATTATATGTGAAGATTTTTTATATTCTTCTTCCATTGCACTTTGCACCTTTGTATCAACAGTAGTATAAATTGTATATCCACTGTTTACTAATAGTTCTCTAGCTTCTGAAACTGAAATGTCTTCTTTTTCAGCTAGTTCTTCTGATACTTGTTTTATTGTTGCTGATGCATGGTATGATAATGAACTATTACCATTAGAAACTGATCCTTTACTAAAAGCTAGACCATTTTTTGTTTCTTCTACAGCACTATTATACTCTTCATCATTTATTTTTCCTTGTTCATGCATTTCGCCTAAAACTGTTAAAGTTCTGTTTTTTATTTTTTCACTATTATCTGTAGACTCGTCAAATGGATTATATGCATTTGGAGAATGATTTATTCCTGCTATAAATGCACACTGTGCAATATCTAGTTCTGAAGCTTTTTTATTAAAGTAGAAATTAGCTGCTGATTCTACACCTCTTACTTCTAAACCGCCTGAAGCTCCTAAATAAATTCTATTTAAGTATCTTTCTAAGATTTGGCCTTTTGTAAGCATTTTTTCTACTTGTATAGCTCTAGACCATTCTCTTATTTTTCTTTCAATACCAGCTAAACCGCCTCTGGCATCATCATTCATTGTTATTTTTACTAATTGTTGTGTAATAGAACTTCCTCCATAAGAAGCTTCTTTTCCTGTAATTACTGATATTCCATAACTAAATATAGCACTTACAGTTCTTTTAATATCAATTCCGCCATGCTCATAAAATCTTTTATCTTCTATAGCAATAAATGCATCTGGCAATTTACTCATTTCTGATAATGTTACTTTTTTAGTAATTTCTGCACCAGTTAGACTTGTAATTAAATTACCATCTTTGTCTACTATTTGAAGTCCTTTATCACTTAAAAGTTGTTCTTTAGTAATTGTCCATTTGTCACTAAAGAAAATTGCACTAAATGCTGCAACTCCTGCAATTATTAATAGTAACATTAAAATTAAAAATATTTTAAATGCAAGCCATAATTTAGGATGCTTTCTATTCTTTTTTTTGTCTTCTTTTTTCTTTTTCTTTTCTAATCTTTTTATATCCTTTTCTTTTTTGTTGTTCATCTTTGTAGTATTTTTTGCCTTACTATTTGTACTTTTCTTTTTATTTTTTTCTTCCATTTTATTTCCTCCTTAGACAAAACTACTTATGCAGTATTATATTACAAATTTAAAAATAATACAATCTTTTGACCAATAATTTTATCTTTACAAATCTTAATTTTTTATTAAGATATTAAAACAAGTCTTTGTATGTTGTAAGTACACTAGCACCTTGTCTAATAAGTTCATTTGTTCCTTTAGACGTGCTTGAAAAAATGTTTCCAGGAACTGCAAAAACATCCTTACCTTGGTTTAAAGAAAATTCTGCTGTAATTAATGCTCCACTTTTTTCTTTTGCTTCTACTATTACTGTTTTTTCTGCTAAACCACTAATAATTCTATTTCTTGCTGGGAAATAACTTTTTTCTGGTTTAACTCCAATAGGATACTCGGAAACTAACGCTCCTCCATATTTAATAATTTCTTTAGCTAAGTTTATGTTTTCAGATGGATATATCATATCTAAACCATGTGCTAAAACTGCAATGGTTCTGCCTTTTGCATCTAAAGTTCCTATATGACAGCATGTATCAATTCCTTTAGCTAGTCCGCTTACTGTAATTATATTTCTCTTTCCAATATTATATGCTAATTTTTTTGCCACTTTTTTACCATATTCTGAACAATTTCTGCATCCTACTATTGCAATACTTTTTTCTCTCAATATTTCTTTGTTGCCAAGTACATATATTTGTTTTGGTGCTAAATATATTTGCTTTAAAAAATATGGATATTCTATATCTTTTATTGATATTTCTTCTATTTTCATATTAATACCTCGCTAATTCTAAATATTTATACAATTAATAAAAAAGGGAGACTAATAAAATCCCCCTTTTACTATTTTTCATTTAACCATTTGGTATATTCTTCAATAATTTTATTTGCTACTTCTTCTGGTAATATGTTTGTAGTATCTACTACTAAGTCATAATTTGACATATCTTCTTTTCTGACATTATACAAATTATAGTAGCGTTCATTTTCTAATTTATATCTTTTTATCATATCAGCCTTTTGTTCTTCTAAAGTTGTAAAATTTTCAGTATCTTTTCTTTCATTATCTTGAAATGCTCTTTTTGCTGCAACATCAATATCTACTGTTAAATAAACTTTAAAAGATTCTGGTACTGCATACCAGCCTAGTCTTGCATCGATAATAAAATTATCATTATTTTTTGCATATTCAGCTGCACTATTTTCAATTTGTCTGTCTATTTCTGGATGAGCTTCAACATATACATTAAATTCTGTAACGCTCATATTCATTTTTTTAGCTAATTCTCTAAAATATTGCCCGTTTCTATAAATTCCATACCCTAATTTTTGGGTTAAAATTTTAGAGGTCTCCCCTTTGCCACTAGCGAGATCTCCTGCTAAAGATATTATATGCTTTTTTTCCATTATTCCCCTCATTTTATATTAGTTATTATTTTCTTCTACATCAGATGTTAAGTTTTCATTTTTCCATTCTTCTTCATCTAAAACTTTTACTTTTCCTTCACCTATTTCATCTGCTGCAAGAGTAACTGGTGATGTATCATCTTCATTTGTCATTGGCTTACTTCCTCCAGCTATTTGTCTAGCTCTTTTAGCAGTAGCTATAACTAAATCATATCTATTTTTATTTGAAGCTTTAAGTAATTCTGGAACTGTTGGTTTTACTAACATATTTTCTCCTTTCAATAAATAATTTTTCTACTAAACATAATTTTACTACAAAAATCAAAATAAGTCTAGACTTTTCCAGTTTTTATTTGATTTTGGTTTTATATTTTATATATATAACAATTGATTTTATTATATAATATAAAATCATACCAGATGTTATTCCTATCAAAACATTTTTTAAATATTCGCTTTGAGCTAAGTATAATTGCAATATAACTAATGTTTCTATTCCAACAAATATCATTTCTATACCATGAAGAGCCAAATAATTTTCATCTTTTTTATATGCCCTCTCAAATATGATTATAGCTATAATTGCTGTAAATATAGCAAAAGTTTTTAAATCTAAGGCATATTCGGTTACTGGAATAGTTGTTACGCCTAATGCTATAAAAATGAAATATATTGTAATAACTAAAGCTATTAAAATATTTCTTATAATATCTTTTTTTACTTTTATTTTTTTGGGATTATTCTTTTTTTCATTTTTAGTTGATTTTATTTCATCTTTTATTTTTTCTAATTGTTCTTTATTTATTTCCGCCTTATTCTCTTCAACATTTTTTGCATTTTTCTCGGCTTTATTGCTGTTTTTTTCTTTAGGCAAATCTTCTTTATTTTCTTGTTTTTTTCTCATTTATTTCCTCCTATAAATCATATTGATACATGATCATACTAAGCATTGCAACAGGTGCTGTTTCAGTTCTTAATATTCTTTTACCTAAGCTAACTATTTTGGCTCCTGATAGCTTTAATTTTTCTATTTCTTTATCATTAAATCCACCTTCTGGTCCAACAATAATAGCTATCTTTTTATAATCCTGAGCCTCATTTGATGTAATAACATCTTTTATTGAAATATTTTCTTCATTTTCATATGCAACTAAAGCTATATCATATTTTGAAATACAATTGCATATATCATCTATATTTACTGAAAATTCTACCTTTGGAATAATATCTCTTTTTGACTGTTTTGCAGCAGCTTCAGAAATTTTTTGCCATCTTTCATTTTTCTTTGCTTCATCTTTTATTTTAGCAACACAGTTTTTCATATTTGTAGGAAATATTTTATTTATCCCTAATTCAACTGTTTTTTGTATTATATATTCTAATTTATCTACTTTTGGCAAACCTTGGTATAAATCAACTTTAATTCTTAATTCAGTTGTATTTTCACACTCTTCTATTATTTTGCAAACTACTTTTTCATTTTCTATATTTTCTATTTCACACAAATATGTTTTTTCATTATCTTTATTAGATATAAAAATTTTTGTCTGTGGCTTCATTCTTAATACATTTTTAATATGATTAAAGTCTTTTCCTTCTATATTAACTTTATTATTAATAATTTGATTTTCTTGCACAAAAAATTTATACATTATATTGCAATGCCCCAATCTTTTTCTTGATTTTTTAGAACTTGATTCATTTTATTTTTTTCATCTTGAATTATATTTTGTTGTCTATTTGTTTCATCTTTTACTTGATTTACAAGTCCTCCGTCTTGCATAAGACCACTATATACTGCAACTCCTGCAAGTAACAGCATTACAAGAATTGTCATAACTAATGAAAGTAAAGTTATTCCTCTTTCGTTTTTCATAATCTACTTCCTTTTCTATTTATTTATACATAAATATATCACATAATTTGTTAATTATTCAAGTTTTTTTCTTATTTTTTATTATATTATATAAAAATATATAGCTAAAATTATTTGTAAAATTATAATAATTGGAAATCCATATTTAAAATACCATTTTTTTGTTTTATGTCTAAATGTATACATTCCTATTATACCACCAATTCCTCCACCTATAAGAACTAGCATAAATAGAGTTTTTTCACTGACTCTCCAATCTCCAACTTTAGCTTCATGTTTGTCCCACCACATAATTAAGAAAGTAATAATATTTATTGCTAACAAATATATTACTATGTTTTTAATTGTAAATATTGCTTGTATTAATTGTTCTATATTTATCATTTTTCTTCCTTTCAAATATTAAAATGTAGTTGTTAAATTTAATTTTCTATTTCTAAGTTTTTTAAATACTCTATTAAGAACAAAGGTATATTTAGCACCTTCCCGTCTTTAGATAAATTATTCATTGAAAACCTTATAGAAATATTATTATTAAATTTTTGATTGTATTTTGTTAAACTATGGTTATTAGTTGATTTATTAGCTTTTACTTCAATAGGAATTATTTCATTTTTATATTGAATAAGAAAATCTATTTCATATCTATCAAATGTGAAATAATTAGGTACTGTATCTAATATTATATTAAGTGTATTAAGTACATAGTTTTCTGTTAATGCACCTTTAAATTCTTCAAATAGTTTGTTCCCTTCTACTACAATTTTACTATCTAAATTTGACATTCTTCTAAGAAGTCCTACGTCATTCATGTATATTTTAAAAGCACTTAGATCGTTATAAGCTTTCAAAGGAAAGTCTGTTTTGTTTACATTATATATTTTATAGATTAAATTTGCATCATTTAACCAGTTGAGAGAATTTTCATATTCTCTTGCTCTTGCTCCCTCCTTTATTATTTGATACAAAAATTTTTTATTCTCTTTTGCTAATTGTGACGGTACACTATTCCAAATTAAAGATATTTTATTAGCTTCACTATTTTGTGTATGCTTTGAAAAATCGCTTTCATAGGCTCTTAGTATATTTTCTTGTACTTTATTTACAAGTTCTATATTTTTTTCGTTAACCCATGCATTAACTGCTTCAGGCATACCACCAATTATAAAATATGCTTTTAATTTTTCTTCAAGCTTATTAAAGAATATTTCTGGAATATTTTCTATTTTTGAAATACTTTCCATATATTTTACTAAATTTTCTGAATTATCTGCAATCAAAAATTCGCTAAATGACATTGGATACATATTAAAAAAGTCAACTTTTCCAACTGGAAATGAAGTATGTGATAATCTTATTCCTAATAAGCTTCCAGCACAAGCTATGTGATATTGGTTAGCTTCTTCTTGAAAATATTTTAAACTATTTAGTGCATCTGGGCATTCTTGAATTTCATCAAAAATTATTAGTGTTTTTTCTGGCAATATTGCTTTTCCATAAACAAATGATAATTGTTCAAGAATTCTTTGCGGATCTTTTGTATTTTCAAATAAATTATATAAATTCTTGTCATGGTCGAAGTTGAAATATGCAACTCCTTCATAATATTCTTTTCCAAATTCTTTTAAAATGTATGTTTTTCCTATTTGCCTTGCCCCTCTTAAGATTAGTGGCTTTCTATATTTACTTTCTTTCCATCTAACTAATTGTTCTAATATAAATCTCTTCAATTAAACCATCTCCTAATTAATAGTCTATGTTAATTATACTACTTTTATCACACTTTTGCAAACATTTTTAATGTTTTTATCACATTTTTGCAAATATTTTAGACATTTTTATCTCATTTTTGTAAAAATATTTTATATACTTAAATCTTTTTCTTTTAAAAATATTTATCAAAAAATTTTAATATTTTTTTAAATTTCTATTGACATTTTTTTAAATGTATAGTAGAATAATAACTGTCGTTAGGAAATGCAGGTGTAGTTCAATGGTAGAATTCCAGCCTTCCAAGCTGGCTATACGGGTTCGATTCCCGTTACCTGCTCCATACTATTAAGTCTCGTAAATATACTTTACGAGATTTTATTTTAATTAAAGGAGTTTATTATGACAAGTAAAGATAGAGCTTTTTTAAGAAGTTTAGCTACAAACATAGATCCTATATTTCAAATTGGAAAAAGTGGTTTGTCTGATAATTTAATAAAGCAAGTTGATGACGCTCTAGAAGCTAGAGAATTAATTAAAATTACAGTTTTAGAAACTTCTCCTGAAGATGCTAAAAGTCTAAGTATAGAACTTGCTAATGAAACTAACAGTACAGTTGTGCAGGTTATGGGAAGAAAAATTACTTTATATAGAATGAATAAAAAAGAATCTAAAATTAATGTTATTGTATAATATTTAAAGACTAAATATTGAATTTAGTCTTTTTTTAATTTATAATTTATTTCAAAGGTGATATTTATGAAAACTTTAAATATTTTAGAAAAAGATGAAGGAAAAAAATTGGCTACTTTTTTAACAAGCGCTTTTCCCTCTTTGACTATAAATAATGTTTATAAAGCTTTAAGAAAAAAAGATATAAAGTTAAATGGAAAAAGAATAACTGAAAATTTAATATTACATAAAGATGATATTGTTGAAGTTTACATATCTGATGATATTTTATTTGGAACAAAAAATATTTCTATTCCTATTGTTTATGAGGACGAAAATATTGTTGTTTTTAATAAACCTGCTTCACTAGAAGTAGTAGGTAATAACTCTTTAACTTCTATAATGAAACAAAAATATAATTTTATAGAACCATGTCATAGAATTGATCGAAATACTTTAGGCTTAGTATTATTTGCTAAAAATAGTGAAAGTTTATCTATTTTGCTTGATAAATTTAAAAATTCTGAAATTGAAAAACATTATATAGCATGTGTTTATGGTGTTGTTTCAAAGCACTCTCAAACATTAAATGGATATTTATTTAAAGATAGTAAAAAATCTATTGTATATATTTCAGATAATTTTCAAAAAGGATATGTTCCTATCAAAACATCTTATAAAGTTGTAACTGAAAACAAGAATAAAAAAATAGCCTTACTTGATGTTACATTGCATACTGGCAAAACTCATCAAATAAGAGCTCATTTAGCTCATATTGGTCTTCCTATTATAGGTGATGGTAAATATGGTTCATATGATATCAATAAAAAATTTAATGTTTCAAGTCAGCTTTTATGCAGTTACAGTTTAACATTTAATTTTAAAGATGATTCTGGTAAATTAAATTATCTAAAAAATTTAAAAATATCATTAAAAGATATTCCTTTTAGAAATATTTTTGGAGGTGATAAATAATGTCTAGTTTTATAATAAAAATAATTGCCATTATTTCAATGATATGTGATCATTCTTCTGATGCATTAATTGGTCATCTTTCTTTTTTAAACATAATTGGAAGAATTGCATTTCCTCTATTTTGTTTTCAATTAGTTATTGGATATAAAAATACTAAAAATGTTGAAAAGTACTTATTAAGGTTATTCATATTTGCTTTAATTTCGCAAATTCCTTTTAGCTTATTCATTTATTCTTTTACTGGAAATTTTGCAATGCTAAATATATTTTTCACATTAGCTATTGGATTGCTTTCAATGTATGTTTTAGATAAAGTAAATAATAAGTGGCTTGCTATTATTATAGATATATTTTTAATATTACTTGCAGAATTTATTAAAGTAGATTATGGTGGATTTGGTATTTGTTTAATTCTTGCCATTTTTGTATTTTATAAGGATAAAAAATCAAAATCAATCATTAATAAAGATTTAAAAGAAAATGAAAATTTTTTATTAGGATTAAAAAATAATTTTTTGTTTACAGTTGTATATTTTATATTGTGTTTTACAAGATATTTTATGTATTTTTATACAACAAGCGCAAGTATAGTTATCGCAGAAATAGCAGCAACTTTTTTACCAATTATTTTTATGTTTTTATATAATGGTAAAAAAGGCCCTAGCATGAAATATTTCTTTTATGGTTTTTACCCTATTCATTTAATAATTTTGGTTATTTTGCATTATATAATATGAGTAAAGACTAGCTTAGGCTAGTCTTTGTTTTATAATTTCAGTTTTTATTACAAATTATTTTTTATATACTTTCTCAACAGTTCAATGCATATAGTATCGTCCTTTAATTTTATTCAAAATCTTCTTCATTTAAATCTAGCATTTTTATAATTTCTTCTTTTGATAATCCTTTTTCTTTTAGTTTGTCTATTATTTGCTTAGTTTTTTGTTTTTCTCCTTTTTCCATTCCTTTTCTAAATCCAGCTTTTTCTATTGCCTTTTCATCCATTATTGCTTTTTCTCTTAGTTCTGCTAATTTTCTCA
>CALXKR010000036.1 GCA_944388895.1 uncultured Clostridia bacterium
GCTTTTTTATTCTATCATTTTTTGTATTATATGTCAAACTTAAATAAACTCTTCCCACACAATATTAGCTAAATCTAGGCCTTTTTTTGTAAGTTTAATATTGTTTAAACTTACGCTAATAAGCCCTTCTTTTACTAGCTTTTTTAATTCTTTATTAAAAATATGTATTGGGCTTTTACCAAATGTTTGAGTAAATTCTTTTATATTTACTCCTTCAATTTTTCTTAGCCCAAGTATCATGTATTCACTCATTTTTGAATTTTCATCTTGCTCTTCTTCTACAATTACATTTTTAGTTTCTTCATTATTTTCAATATTTTTTATATACTCTTCTATGCAATCTGTGTTACTGTATCTTACATTATTTTCATATGAACTTGCTCCAGCGCCAAAACCTATATATTCTTTTTGGTTCCAACAATCCATATTGTGTTTTGAATTATATCCTTCTTTTGCAAAATTAGATATTTCATAATGTATATATCCATTTTCTTCTAATTTTCTTTTTGTATACCAATACATGTATCTTTCCATTTCTTCATCTGGAAGTTTATATGTTCCTTCTTCTATAATTTTTTCCATTTTAGTATTTGGCTCTACTATTAAAGAATATACAGATATATGATTTAATTTTAAATTAATTAATTTTTCTAAAGTATCTTCTATATCATATATTGTTTGATTTGGAAGACCTATCATTGCATCTGCATTTATATTATTAAATCCTGCCATTCTCGCAAAATTAATAGTTTGTACAAACTGTTCATAATTATGAATTCTTCCTATTTCTTTTAGAAGATTATCATTAGAGCTTTGTAGTCCAATGCTTAGTCTGTTTATACCAATTTCATGATATTTTTTCATTTTTTCTAATGTAGCTGTTCCGTGGATTTACTTCTATTGTAATTTCTGCATCAGGTGAAATTTCAAAATTTGTATTTATTGCATTAAATATTTCTTCTATATATTTTTCTGATATAAAAGAAGGTGTGCCACCTCCTACATATATAGTTTTTGCTATAGGAAGATTTAAATAATTTCCATTTGAATTTTGTCTTACTCTTTTTCCTACATTATTTATTTCTGTTTTTATAGCTTTTATATATCTTTCTATATATTCTCTTTTATTTTCATAAGAAGCAAAATCACAATAATAACATTTACTTTTGCAAAAAGGTATATGAACATATATTCCTATCTCTTTCACTTTCTTCTTAACTCCTCTGCTAAATCTGATATAACTTTAAGCCTATGATTTACTCCAGATTTTCCTATTGGCTTACTAAGCATTTGACCAAGTTCTGTTAATGTAGCTTCTGGATTTTTAAGTCTTAATTCTGCAAGTTCTTTTTCTCCATCAGATAATTTATCAAACTTGTGCTTCTTTTTAATTAATTTAATATCTTCAACTTGTCTTACTGCTGCATTTATTACTTTATTCAAATTTGCAGTTTCGCAGTTTACTATTCTATTTACTTTATTTCTTACTTCTCTAATGACTCTAATATCTTCAAATTTTAGTACAGAACTATTAGCTCCAATAAAAGCCAAAAAGTTTGCTATATCTTGTCCATCTTTTATATAGATTATATAATTTTTTTCTCTTTTTAAAATTTTACTACTAATATTATATTTTTGTATTATTTCTTTTATAATTTCTGCATTTTCTTCTTTTTGAAAAACTATTTCTAAGTGATATTTGCTTGTTGGATTAGATACTGAACCAGAGCCCATAAAGCTTCCTCTGACTATTGCTTTGGCTTCTTCTTCATCTTTTATATCTTCACTAATTACAATTTTGTTTTTAGTCGTAATGCAAAATTTATTTCCTTGCATTTCTATTTTAAAATCGTCTGTTCCAGTATTGCTAAGTAATTTACTAAATCTATTTATATTGTATTCATTTTCTGTAATAAATTTTTCAGAATTTGTAGTAAGTAAATAACCTTGTAGTTCGCATCTTACAAGGTTTTTATTAGATAAATTATTTAATTTGCTAAGCTCTTTTTTTACTTTGCTTGAAAATGATTCCATATTACCACCCTATCTCTATTTTCATAGTCTTTTATGCATATAGCACCTTCAAATAAATTTAGCACTTCTTCTTTTTGGTCAAAACCTATTTCCATTATTACTGTTCCATTTTCTTTTAAATACTTTTCTACGTCTTTTCTAATGGCTTTATAAAATTTTAATCCATCTAAACCACCATCTAAAGCTATTATTGGTTCATGTTTTACATCTTTATCTAAAGTATTTATAACATCTGTTTTTATGTATGGTGGATTTGAAACAATAATATCAAATTTATCATTTATGTTTTTGAACATATCTGACTCAATAAAATTTATTGTTGTATTTAAGCTTTTAGCGTTTTTATTGGCTACTTCAAGAGCTTTTTTGCTTATATCTGATGCTGTTACTTCTATATTTGGTAAATATTTTTTTAGGCTTATAGCAATAGCTCCACTTCCAGTACATAAATCTAAAATTTTATTAGCTTTATTTTCTTTTGCTATTTCTATTGTTTTTTCTACTAATATTTCTGTATCAGGTTGAGGAATTAGTACATTTTCATCTACGTAAAATTCCTCTCCCATAAATTGTTGTTTATTTGTAATATATTGAAGTGGATATCCATTATTTACTTTTTCTAGTAAAGTAATATAAGTTTTTTCTTCTTCACTATTTAATTCTTTGTTAGCATTTGCAACAATATAACTATAATCTTTATTAAGTACATATTTTAATAATATTTTTGTTTCAATGTTATCTAAGCTTTTATTTCCAAGCACTATTGCTTCTTTAATTGTCATTTTTTCTCCTATTCAACTCTTACAAATTTCACTATATTTGTATTTTCTATATTTTTTATTATTTTGCCATCATATATATTTGTATTGCTGAAGCTGTCTTCTATTGGTATATCTATATACACAGTTGCAACATATTTTTGATTATAATTATTCACTATAGTAACTCTAAAAGAAAGTGTGCATTTTATAGTACTTAGTGATATTCCAGCTTTTTTTAGTAAACTTCCATCATACGTAAGAGGTGTACTTATGTCAGATATTTTAGTTTCTTCTTTCATATTATAGTTTACATATTCTAATGTAATAGGATTTTGACAATTACTATATATAGTAGGTTTTGTGTAATCTGCATCTCCTGAATTTATTACATTAAATTGCATACTATCTTTAATTTCATTTTCATTTGCAATGTCTAATTTAGCAAAATCATTAACATTTTTATAATATAATTTAGGATTTCCCGCTTCTAATCCGTTAAATTTTACGTTATCTATTGTAAGATCTTTAATTGTATTTTCATAGCTTATTCCTTCACTATCTCTATTGTTTATAAACAAAGCTATGTCAGTATATTGATATATATCTAAATCCCAAATTGGTTTATTTGTTTCTTTACTTTTAGCATCAGCACTGCTATATAAATAAATTCTATCAATACTAAATACAGTTTTTGAATTTAATTTAGCTATTTCTGACATATTGTTAGCAAATTCTTTATTAACTATATATACTCTTATTGTCGATGTAATTAACATTATACATAAAATTATAAGTACTATAGTTATTGCCAATTTTATATATAGTTTTTTTCTGTATTCAGCATTTTTATCTTCAATAATTAATGTTTTCTTTTTCATAAGTTATCCTCCAATTAGTTTATATCACAATAAAAAAAATATTTCAATATTTAACTATATTTCTATTGCTTTTTTTATTTAAATGTGATAATCTATATTTGGATATGAATTTACACATTCCTGCATAGTTCGTATAGATTGGAATTTTAGAACCAACATTTAGATTAAAGGGAGTCCGCCTTTGGATGTGGCGTGTATGCTTGCTTTTTAAGTAAGAAACCCAGTAGTATTCAACAAGACACCCACCTGTGAAAACAGGCTCTTAAAATTTCTCTCAGCTTACGGCTAATGCGGGGCTTTTTTTATTTTATTATTATTTTTCTTTTTAAATTTTTATTCTTTACTTCCCCAATTCCAATAAATTCGTTATTTTTATATATTCTAACTAGTCCATCTGCAAGATTAGTTTTTATAATTACTCCGTTTAATAATTTACTTTCTTCATTTTCTTTTAATATGTAGGCATTTTCTTCTGATAAAATTTCTTCTAATGAAACACATTTATTTATATCTTCTAAAGTAAACCTTCCAACTCTTGTCCTTCTTAATTCTTTCATATATCCAACTGTTCCAAGCTTTTCAGCAATATCTTCACATAAAGTTCTTATATATGTGCCTTTTGAACAATTTACTTTAAATTTAATTTTATCAATTATATTTTCTTTATTTTTTTCTACCTCTAATAACTCTATGCTATATATTTCAACACTTCTAGGCTTTCTTTCTATTTCTTTGCCTTCCCTTGCAAGTTCATATAACTTTTTCCCATTAACTTTTATTGCAGAATACATTGGAGGAATTTGAGATATTTTTCCTATAAATGCTTTTAAAGTATTTTCAATTTCTTGAGTTGTTAAATTTGGTATTTTTGATGTTTCTATTATGTTTCCTTCACTATCTCCAGTATCCCTTTTTTCTCCTAATTTAAGTACTGCTATATATTCTTTATCATGGTCCATTAAATAATCTGATAATTTTGTTGCATCTCCTATTAAAATAGGAAGTACACCTGTTGCCATTGGATCTAATGTACCAGTATGTCCTACTTTTTTTATGCCATATTCTTTTCTAATATCTCTAATAACATCAAAAGATGTTACACCAATTGGTTTATCTATTATTAAAACTCCATTCATATTTATGCCTTTCATTTGCTATAATTTATATATTAAAAAATGTCTGAATGCAAAATGTATAATTTTCATAAAACATGAAAATTTTAGTTACTTCACGTATTCAGACATTTTATATATTAAGCAATTTCAAATTGTTTTTAGCAAGTTATTTAAATTATTTTAATTGTAATCTTATTTCTTTAAGTAATTTTTCTTTAATTTGTTCTGGTTCCCCTTGCATAGTTGCTCCAGCAGCTCTTGGATGTCCTCCGCCGCCAAACATTAAGCATACATCTGAAACATTAACATATTCATTTGCTCTTGTTGATACTTTAAATCCATCTTTTACTTCGTGTAAAAATATTGCAACTTCAACGCCTTCAATATTTCTACCTTCATCAACAATGCCTTCATAATCTCCTGTTTCAGCATTTACATTTTCTTCATCTTGCTTTGTTATGTATGTAAATGAAACTTTGCCATCTTCTAAAATTTGCATTCTATCAATAGCAATTTTTCTAAGTGCAAAATTTCCTTTTGTTCTTGTAGAAAATACTCTTTTATATATTTTAGAAATGTTGACACCAGATTCAAGTAAATCTGCTGCTATTTCAAAAGTATCTCTTGATACTCCTGAATATTGAAAACCACCTGTGTCTGTAATAATACCTGTCATTAAGCAAGTACCTATTTCAGGGGTTATTTCTATGCCATAATATTTAAACAAAGAATACATTACTTGTGCACATGCTGGAGCACTTAAATCTACATAATTTAAATCTCCATACATGCTATTTGTACTATGGTGGTCAACTACTATTCTAAAATTTGCATCTTCAAAATAGTTTGCCCATCCATTTAATAATTTTATTGTGGCACAATCCAAAGATATTGCTAAATCATAATTCTTTTTGCTTCCTTCTTTTCTTATATCTTCAGCATTTGGAAGAAAATTGAATATTCTTGGAAGTTCTGGAATTATTATTTCTACATTTTTTCCAGCTCTTTTAAGTGCTGTATATACAGCAAGACTTGTGCCTATTGCATCTCCATCTGGATTATTATGAGTTAATATAACAATATCATTTGCCTTTTTAATTTCCTTTAATATTTCATCTAAAGTTGACATACCTACTCCTTTTTTAAACTTTTAAGTATAGCATCTATTCTTTCTCCATTTTCAATAGAATCATCATATTCAAATACAAGCTCTGGTGTTATTCTTAAATTAACAGTATGTGCAACTCTAGTTCTGATAAAGCCTGCACTTTCTTTTAATCCTTCCATTGTCTTTTTTAAGTTTTTTGAGCCTAGAACACTTACATATACTTTTGCGTACTTAAGGTCAGGAGTTACCTTGACCTTAGTTACGCTAATCATTCCAGTTGCATCTGGATTTTTTAATTCATAGTTTATTACTTGACTAATTTCTTTTCTTAATTCTTCATTAATTCTGCCAAGTCTATTATTATTTTTTGCCATTATCTTTTTACCTCTTCTTGAATAAATGCTTCTATGATGTCTCCTTCTTTTATGTCATTATATTCTTGAATTTGAATACCACATTCAAATCCTTTTGAAACTTCTCTAGCATCATCTTTAAATCTTTTTAAAGATATTAATTTGCCTTCGTGTACAACTACACCTTCTCTAATTACTCTAACGCCAGCGTTTCTTTCTATTTTACCATCTAGAACAAAGCATCCAGCAATTGTTCCAACATTAGATATTCTAAATGTTTGTCTTACTTCAGCATTACCAATTGTTTTTTCTCTATATACTGGTGCAAGCATTCCTTTCATTGCATCTTCAACTTCTTCTAATGCTTGATATATAACTGAATATTGTTTTATTTCAACACCTTCTTTTTCTGCCAATTGTTTAGCAGCTCCAACTGGTCTTACATTAAATGCAATTATGATAGCTTTTGCAGCTTTTGCAAGTTGAACATCTGATTCAGTTACTCCACCTGCATTTGAGTGAATTACTTTTACTCTAACTTCTTCATTAGATAATTTTTCAAGTGATGATTTCATTGCTTCTGCTGTTCCTTGAACATCAGTTTTAACAATTATATTAAATTGTTTTAAATCTTCACTTTCCATCTTTTCAAATAGATTATCTAATGTAACTATATCATTATTAGCAATAGATTTTTCTCTTGATTCTTTCTTTCTTTGTTCTATTAAGTGTTTAGCTGTTTTTTCATCAGCTACTTCATAGAAAATATCTCCTGCTTCTGGAACTTCGCTAAGTCCTGTAACTTCTACTGGTGTAGAAGGACCAGCTTCTTTAACTTTCTTTCCTTTGTCATTTTTCATGCTTCTTATTTTACCAATAGCATTTCCAACAACAATTCTATCTCCAACATTTAATGTTCCTCTTTGTACAAGCATTGATGCAATTGGTCCTTGAGCTTTATCTAGTCTTGCTTCTATAACAGCACCTTTAGCTTGTTTATTTGGATTAGCTCTTAAATTTTGCATATCTGCAACTAATAGAACCATTTCTAGTAAGTTATCAATATTAATGTTTTTCTTAGCTGAAATTGGAACAAATATTGTATCTCCTCCCCATTCTTCTGGAACAAGGTCATATTTCATTAACTCTTGTTTTACTTTGTCTGGGTTTGCACCTGGTAAATCTATTTTATTTATTGCTACAATAATTGGAATTTCTGCTGCTTTTGCATGGTTAATTGCTTCTATAGTTTGAGGCATAACACCATCGTCTGCTGCAACAACTAATATAGCAACATCAGTTATTTGAGCTCCTCTTGCACGCATACTTGTGAATGCTTCATGTCCTGGTGTATCTAAGAAAGTAATTTCTCTACCACTAACAGTTACTTTATAAGCACCTATATGTTGAGTAATTCCACCAGCTTCTCCTTCTATTACATTAGTATTTCTAATTGCATCTAGAAGTGATGTTTTTCCATGGTCAACGTGTCCCATAACAACAACAATTGGTGGACGTGGTAATAAGTCTTCTTCCTTATCTTCTGAATCATCAAATAAAATATCTTCATCTTTGATTTCTTCTTTTTTATTTGCTGTAACACCAAATGCGTCTGCCACTAAATATGCTGTATCAAAATCTAAAGTTTGATTAATTGTAGCCATAATTCCTAAGTCAAATAATTTTTTAATAACTTCTGTACTTGTCTTTTTAAGGTCAGCCGCTAAATCTTTTACAGTAATATTTTCTGGAATAGTAATTTCTTTAAGTTCAAATATTTTTTGTTTATTTCTTTCTTCTTCCTTTTTAGGCTTTTTCTTGTTTTTCTTTCCTCTGCTTGTTGATAAATCATAGTAATCAAGCATTCCGCCTTCACTATCTTCAAACATATTAGAAAGTCTATCAACTTGTTTTAAATTTCTTAATTTATCCTCATTAAAGCCTTCTTCAGAATCGCCCCTTCTAGTCTTTCTCTTTTTGTCTTCTTGGTTGTTATAACGGTTAGCTTTTTGTTTGTCTATAATTCTTGTACTATAATCTCTTTGATTTTCTTTTTCAACAATTTCAGTTGCCATGATATCTTTTATATTTCTGTCAATATTTCTGTTATTCATTGGTCTTCTAAAATTATTTCCATTGCCATTACCATTATTGTTGTTATTTCTAAAATTATTATTTCCATTTCTATTAAAGTTATTTCTAAAACCGTTATTTTGTCTGTTTCCATTTTGACCATTATTGTTATATTGTCTATTTCCATTTTGGAAGTTATTATTGTTTCTGTTTCCATTTTGATAGTTATTATTTTGACGATTATATCCATTATTTCTATTTGCTTGGAAATTATTTCTTTGATTTCTTGTATTATTATTTGTATTATTATTCATTCTTGTATCTTCTTTTTTTGCCTCTATATTTTCTTGTTTAACTTCTTTTACAATAACTTCTTCCTTTGGTTCTTCTTTTTTAGTTTCTTCTTGTTTTACTATTTCTTGTTTAGGTGTTTCTTTAGAAACTTCTGCCTTTTTCTCTTCTTTTACTTTTGGCTCAACCTTAGGTTCTTCTTTCTTTTCTTCTTTTTTAGGTTTTATGCCAAATAATTCATTAACAGTCATAGGCTTTGTAGGCTTTTCTCTGTATACTATATTATAATCTTTATTTCTTCTTTGATTAAATCCTAATCCTGAAGACTTTTGTTTAATTTCCTCAGCTTTTTTCTTTTCTTTTTCAATTTCTTCATCAGCAACAATAACTTCTCTTCTTATTATTACTTGGCCTGTTGTTTTAACTTCTTCCTTTTTATCTTTTTTCTTTAAAGCCTCTTTTAATCTAACCGCATCATTTTCTTCAATTGCATTTAAGTGACTAGTTACTTTTAAGCCTATCTTATTTGCTGTTTCAATTACTTCTTTGTTTTCTATTTTTAATTCTTTTGCTATTTCATGTATTTTTACTTTAGCCATTATATTCACCCCCTGCAATATTTTTAGTTTTATAATCAATATTTTTAATTCTCAATATTACACCTCTTATATTCTATACTTAACATTTTATACCTTTTCTGCTATATTATTCCTCTTCAGATTCTGTTTCTACTGAATTTTCAGAATTTTCAAGATTTTCAGAGTTTTCAATTTCTTCAGAATTTTCAGAATTCATTTCTTCAAGCATTTGTCTAAATTGTGATTCACTCTTAATGTCTATTTTCCAATTTGTTAGTTTAGCTGCAAGCTTTGCATTTTGTCCACCTTTACCAATTGCTAATGATAATTGATCATCTGGAACTATTACTTGTGCAAATCTTTCATCTTCTTTTATATCAACGGCTAAAACTTTTGCTGGAAGTAAAGCTGTTGAAATATATATTGATGGATCTTCATTCCATTCTATAACATCAATTTTTTCTCCATTTAGTTCATTTATTATGTTTTGAATACGAATTCCTTTTTGACCTACACAAGAACCAACTGGATCTATGTTAGGGTTTGGAGAATATACAGCTACCTTGCTTCTTGAACCAGGATCTCTTGAAACACTTTTAATTTCTATTACACCTTCATAAATTTCTGGTATTTCTATTTCAAATAATTTTCTTACAAGTTCTGTGCTTGCCCTTGATAAAATTATTTGTGTAGAACCTTTAACGCCTTTTTCAACACTTATTATGCATGCTCTAATTTTATCATTTACATGGTATGTTTCTGTTGGAACTTGTTCTTTTTTAGGCATAATTCCTTCAATTCTACCTAAATCCATTACAACAGCTCCTCCATCAGCTTTTTGAACTAAACCTGTAATAATTTCGCCTTTTTTGTCTACGAATTCTGAGAATATAACATCTCTTGAAGCTTCTCTAATTTTTTGAGTTATTACTTGTCTTGCTGTTTGAGCTGCTATTCTTCCAAATTCTTTTGGCATTAATTCAAATTCAACTTTATCTCCCATTTCATAATTAGTGTTAATTTTTTGAGCTTCTTCTAAACTTATTTGCTGTTTACTATTTTCTACATTTTCTACAACTTCTTTTTCTTGGTAAACATGCATTTGTCCATCATTTTTATCTAATATAACTTTTACATTTTCATCGCTACAATCAAAATTTCTTTTATATGCAACAACCAAAGCTGATTCTATAGATTGCATTAAAAAATCTTTATTTATTCCATTTGTTTTTTCAAGTTCATCCATAGCCATTATAAGTTCTGTTGTATCAATTCCTTTGTTTACTACTTTTAAATTCTTTTTCTTCATTTTTTATTTTTCCTCCCATTCATAAATTGTTTTTGCACTTGCAATATTGCTAATATCTATTTTTTTATCATCTAATATTAAGTAGTCTACGTTATATTCTTTTAAAATACCTATTAGTACTTTTTGTTTATCTATAGGTTTAAATAAATGTACTTCAATTTTTTGACCCACAGCATTTTTAAAATGTTCTTCACGTCTTAAGTTTTTTTCTAAGCCGGTTGAAGATATTTCTAAAAAATATTGAGCTTTTATGTAGTCTTTTTCATCTAGTATGTCTGTAATACTATTATTTACCAATTCACAGTCATTTAAACCTATTCCTTTTGGACTATCTATGAAGATTCTTAAATAGTTGTCCTTTCCTTCTTTTTGGTACATTACATCATACACAGAATATCCTAAATTTTCAATTATTGGTTTTACTAATTCTTCTACTTTCTTTTCTAAGGTTGTCATATTTTTCCTTTCTTTTACGTAACGAAAGAGTGGATTTTGTTCCACTCTTTCTGCCTTCTCTTTATGATATTTTTATTATATAACTAAATTGTGTAAAAGTCAAGGGGTT
>CALXKR010000037.1 GCA_944388895.1 uncultured Clostridia bacterium
TCTAAAAATGTTGAAGATATTTTATTGTATCTTCTTAGTGCAACTTTAATTCTGGATAATAGCTCTTTTAATCTAAATGGCTTTACTACATAATCTTCTGCACCTAGTTCTAATCCTCTTACAACATTCATTTCTTCATCTAATGCTGTTAAAAATATTACTGGTATATCTTGATTATTTTTTATATCCTTAAAAAATTCAAAACCATTTCCATCTGGAAGTGTTACATCTAGAAGTATTAAATCATATTCTTCTTGCTTTTTTGCTTCTTGTATTGTTCTTGCAACTTTTACATTATATCCTTCTTGTTTTAAAGAATACTCCAATCCCATTATTATTGTTTCACTATCTTCTACTAATAAAATTGTGTTCATAGTAATCCCCCTACAAGCTTTATTATATCAAGTATTTTTAGTAGTTTCAATTAATTTTTTCTTAAGATTTACTACTTTTAATAAGGTAGATTCTTAAATATTATGTCAAATTTGCAAAATATCAATTTTTATGGTATAATAATAAGTACATTCTATATTAGGAGGTTGTTGTCATGACAATCATTCGCATTCAGAAAAACGACCAAATTGGGAAATCTTATTTCCTGGATGGAAAAGAGGCAAAAAAGTTTTGGGAGGATTTTGACCAGAAAATCGACACAGTAAAAGCTTCGGGTATTTTGTCTGAGCTCTTTATGACCGTTGTAAAGTCCGAGAAGGACCCGTTCAAGTATGACCCGTCTTCTATCGCAAGTCAGAATCATCGGCGTGGTTATGCCCTGAAAGAACTTATCATCATTTTGGGGAAAGACGAGGTGCACTTTACAGCTACCTATGCAGCTTTTAACAACCTGGCTGTGGTCAATGCATACGGCCAAGAAGACTCCTCCGGAATTTTGGAGTTGTTCTCCGTTTTCGTTGCGACAAGGCTGAAGCACAACTAACCTTTAAAAGGGGCAGGCGATCATTCGCCTGCCCCGCTTTTTTATGATTTATTTTCATCTTTATAAATAGATATATATATTATTAAATATGCTATAGAAAATACTAATTTATTTTTTATGCTGTTTCTTTTGCCTCTGTTTTTTCTCTTTTTATTTTTTTATTTCTTTCTTTTTTATTTTCATCAATGACTAATTCTGGCTTCTCTTTTCCTTCTACTGTGTTTTTAGTTATAGTGCATTTAACTATTTTTGGATTAGAAGGTATTTCATACATAACATCTCTCATTGTTTCTTCCATTATTGAGCGAAGTCCTCTGGCACCAGTTTTTCTTTCTATTGCCTTATCTACGATAGCTTCTAATGCATCTTCATTAAATGTAAGTTCTACACCATCTATTTCTAATAATTTTTTGTATTGTTTTACTAAAGCATTTTTTGGTTTCGTCATAATTTCTATTAATGCATTTCTATCTAGTTCTCTTAATGTAGCTATAATTGGTAATCTTCCTACAAACTCTGGTATTAGTCCAAATTTTAATAAGTCTTGTGGAAGCATTTTTTCATATATTTGATATTTATCTACTTCTTTTTCGCTTTGTATTTTAGCGCCAAAACCTATTTCTTTTTTACCTGTTCTTTCACCAATTATTTTATCTAATCCTTCAAAAGCTCCTCCACAAATAAATAGTATGTTTGAAGTATTTATTTGTAAAAACTCTTGGTGTGGATGTTTTCTTCCACCTTGTGGCGGAACTGATGCTACTGTTCCTTCAATTATTTTAAGTAAAGCTTGTTGAACACCTTCACCACTTACATCACGTGTTATTGATGGATTTTCAGATTTTCTAGATATTTTATCTATTTCGTCAATATATACAATACCTTTTTCAGCTTTTGCAATATCATAATCTGCTGCTTGAATCAGTTTAAGTAAAATATTTTCAACATCTTCGCCAACATATCCCGCTTCTGTTAAAGTTGTAGCATCTGCTATTGCAAATGGAACTTTTAATATTCTTGCAAGAGTTTGTGCCAAAAATGTTTTTCCGCATCCTGTTGGTCCAAGTAAAAGCACATTACTTTTTTGTATTTCTACATCATCTTGTTTATCTTCTTCATTGTTAATTCTTTTATAATGATTATATACTGCTACAGATAATGTTTTTTTAGCTTCTTCTTGACCTATTACATACTCATCCAATACTTTTCTTATTTCTTCTGGAGTAGGTAATTTTTCTTCTTCATTAAGAGTATATGTTTCTTCCTCTTCATATTCGTCTGTTTCTAAAATATTATTACAAACTTTTATACATTCGTCACAAATATATACCCCAGGTCCTGCAACTATTCTGTGAACACTTTCTTGTGGCTTTCCACAAAAAGAGCATCTAACGCTTTGATTTCTTTTTGCCATGATTATCTCCCCTTTTTATTTTCTTTTGTCCATAATACCATCTATTAAGCCATATTTTAAAGCTTCTTCAGCTGTCATATAATGGTCTCTTTCTGTATCTCTTTCAATAACTTCAAGTGGTTGACCAGTTCTATCACTTAATAATTTATTTAGCTTTTCTCTAGTTTTAATCATTTGGTCTGCATGAATTTTTATTTCTGTTGCTTGACCAGAAAGTCCTCCACCTTGACCACCGATTAATGGTTGATGTATTAATATTTCTGCATTTGGAGTTGCAAATCTTTTTCCTTTATCTCCTGATGCTAAAAGCACTGCTCCCATACTTGCAGCCATACCTATACAAATTGTTGTTACTGGACATTTTATGTAGTTCATTGTATCTACTATTCCTAAACCATCTGTAACAGATCCTCCTGGTGAGTTTATATATAAAGATATTTCTTTATCTGGATCTTCTGATTCTAGAAATAACATTTGTGCTATTACTAAACTTGCAGATGTTTGATTAACATCTTCGCTTAAAAATATAATTCTATCTTTTAGTAATCTTGAGAAAATGTCATAAGATCTTTCTCCTCTAGCTGATTGCTCGATTACATAAGGTACTAAACTATCTTTAAATTCTTTCATAATATCATCCTTTCTTTTATACTTAGATATTATATATATTTTTTTAATATATATCAACCTTTTTTAGAAATTTTTTATTTTCAAAAAGTGCAAGAAAAGTCGGAGATACACAAATTATCCCCAACTTTTGCTCCTTTTAAACATATATTCTTATTTTTTTGCTATTTTTGCATTGTCTACTATTAATTTTATTGCTTGTTCTGTTTTTGAAGATTCTGCTAAATATGATTTTAATTCTTCATTTTTTTCTAATTCTTCAACTTTTTTGTTGTATTGTTTAGCCATTTCTTCTAATTTTTCTTTTATATATTTTTCATCTTCTTTTATTTTTTCGTCTTTGATAATTTGTTCAAGAACTAATCTTGATTTAACATTCTTTTCAGCTTGTTCTTTGTATTCATTTCTTAAATCTTTTTCTGTTTTGCCCATCATTTTTAAATATTGGTCTAAGTTTAGTCCTTGGTATTGTAGTCTTTGATCAATATTTTGTTCCATACTGTCTATTTCTAGTTCTATCATTCCTTCTGGAATATCAATTTTTGTATTTTCGCAAACAGCTTCTATAGCAGCGTCTTCTGTTTCATGTTTTGCTCTTTCTGCATTTTCTTTTTCCATTTTTTCTTTGATGCTATTTTTTAATTCTTCAAGAGTATCAAATTCACTAACATCTTTAGCAAATTCGTCATCTATTGTAGGTAATTGTTTTTCTTTTATAGCATGTAATTTAATATGGAATACTGCATCTTTTCCAGCTAAGTCTTTTGAAAAATATTCTTCTGGGAATTTAACATTTATGTCTTTTTCTTCATCAATTTTCATTCCAATTAATTGTTCTTCAAATCCAGGAATAAATGTTTTGCTTCCAATTGTTAATTCATGATTTTCTGCTTTTCCACCTTCGAAAGCTTTTCCATCAACAAATCCTTCAAAGTCAATTGTTGTAATATCTCCGTCTTTAACTGCTCTATCTTCTACAGTTACCATTCTTGAATTGTGTTCAGCCATGTGATTTATTTCATGGTTAACATCTTCGTCAGTAACTTTGTATTCTATTTTCTTTAATGGAATTTCTTTGTATTTACCAAGTTTTACTTCTGGCTTTGTTGCAACTGTTGCTGTAAATATAAGTTCTTTTCCTTTTTCCATTTGAACTATATCTATTTGTGGTCTGCTTGCAACTTCTATTTTATTTTTCTTAACTTCTTCATCATATACTACTGGTGCTAATTCATTGAAAGCATCTTCATAAAAGATACTATCTCCATAATATCTTTCAACTATTTTAAATGGTGCTTTTCCTTTTCTAAATCCAGGAATGTTGAAATATTTAGCACTTTTTTTGAATACTTCCATTATAGCTTCTTCAAATTTTTCAGCTTCTACTGTGAATGTTAATTTTAATTCATTTTTATTTTCTGTTTTTTCTTGTTTTAAGCTCATATTAATCCTTCCTTTTCTCATAAAATGCTATATTATTATATCACATATTTTACATAAATCAAGGGGTTTAGGGGATATTTTTGATAAAATTACTTTTCATTTTTATATTTTATATAATTTAAATTGCAAATAATCTGCACTTACTAATTTGAAATTTATGTCTTTTACTATTCCTTCTACCGCTTCATCATGTGAATTTCCATGTAAATGCCCATATATACACGTTTTAACATCATATTTTCTCATTATATCCACATAATTTGAACTTTTAGTTAATATTTTTCCCTCATCAGTATATGTATTTATTACTGGTGGATAATGCATCATACATATTATTTCTTTGTTTGCATCTTTTTTTCTTGCATCTTCTAAAGATAATTTTAATCTTTCTTCTTCTCGATGATTCATTTTTTCACTATTTTCAGTATCGTTTAATGCCCAACCTCTTGTTCCTACAATTAATTTGTTTTCAAATTCATAACTATTGTTATACAAAAAGTCTATATTATTAAACTTATTAGTTTGTATATATTCTCGCATTTTATTAAGTGTTCCCCACCAATAGTCATGATTTCCTTTTAATAATATTTTCTTTCCTGGCAAATCATTTAAATATTTAAAATCTTCATACATATCTTTTAAATGCATTTTCCATGAAAAATCTCCTGGAAGTAGTACTAAATCATTTTCAGTTACTGTTTCTATCCAATTTTGTTTTATTTTTTCTTCATGATTTTTCCAGTTGTCTCCAAAAATGTCCATTGGCTTTTCTTCATTTAAAGATAAGTGCAAATCTCCTATTGCATATATTGCCATTTTTTCCTCCTATATTTTACTATGTTTAGTCTAATTTTAAATTTGGAATTGCATTTAAAGATAAATCGTCTACTTTTCCTGCTAAATAGTTATAATATCCTGCTGAAGCTATCATTGCTGCATTATCTGTGCATAGTTTTAAATCTGGCATATATATTTTTATTCCATCTTCTTCTAATTTTTCAAATTCTTTTCTAATATAACTATTTGCTGACACTCCTCCTGCTAACACTATTTTTTTTATGTTAGTTTTGTCTATTGCCATTTTTACTTTTTCCATTAGCATTTCTGTAATTGCTTTTTCAAAACTTGCACATAAATTTTCTTTATTTACATCTGGATTTTTATGATGCAAGTTGATTATTGCTGTTTTAATACCACTAAAACTAAAATCTAGACCGTCTATATGTGTTTTTGGTAATTCTATATTACTTATTCCGTTTTGAGCCATTTTATCTATTTTAGGGCCTCCTGGATAGCCTAAGCCAATTACACGAGCAACTTTATCAAATGCTTCTCCTATTGCATCATCTTTTGTTCTACCTAGTACTTCAAATTCTGTATAAGATTTTACATGTACTATTTGTGTATTTCCTCCAGACATCATTACGCATAGAAAAGGTGGCTCTAGTTCTTTGTATGTAATATAATTTGCAGCAATATGACCTTCTATATGGTTTGTTCCAACAAGAGGTTTATTTAGTGCATAGCTTAATGCTTTACCATAAGAAAGTCCTACTAATAGTGCTCCTACTAATCCTGGTCCATAAGTACATGCTATTACATCAATATCTTTCAATTCCATATTCGCTTCTTTAACTGCCATTTTTGTTACTGCAGATATGTTATCTATATGATTTCTTGAAGCTAATTCTGGCACTACTCCTCCATATAATGTATGTATTGGAATTTGTGTGTTTATAACATTTGATAATACTTCTCGTCCATTTTTTACTATTGAAACTGCTGTTTCATCACAGCTTGATTCTATTCCTAATGTATATATATCTTTCATTAATACTCCTCGATTCATTTTTCTTAAACTAGATAAAAAGGATGAAATATAATTTCATCCAATTTATGCTGCTATACTCACAATCCAAGTTATTAAGTTTAATAATCCAGTATTTATTAATCCTATTATTGGTCTTATTATTAAGCTTGCTATTGGAGTTATCCATATTATTATAAATACTATATATAATATTTTTTCATTTGCCTCTACCCAATTTCTTGCATTTGTTGGTAAAAATGCTTTTAATATTTTTGAACCATCAAGTGGTGGTAGTGGAATTAAATTAAATACTCCAAGTCCTACATTCATAGAAATTATTGATATAATAATTGTTGAAATTATTTGCCCTGTTGTTGTTAAAATAAATGTTCCACCAAATGCTAATAATAGTCCATAAATTATACTAAACATTATAGCTAGTATAAAATTCATTGCAGGTCCTGCAAATGAAACTAATGCATTTCCTTTTCTTAATGATATTGTTCTATTAAAATTATTTGGGTTTATTTCCACAGGTTTTCCCCACCCAAATCCTGCAAATAAAAGCATTGCTATTCCAACTGGATCCATATGTGTTAATGGATTTAGGTTAAGTCTTCCTTGTTTTCTTGGTGTATCATCCCCTAATTTATCTGCCATCCAAGCATGAGCAAATTCATGAAATGTAATAGCTATTAATACCCCTGGTACAGATAATACAAGAGCAAGTAATGCCCCTGGAGTATATAGATAATAGCTTAAGTTCTCAGCTACTAAAATTATAACTAATATTAGCATCCATGAGCTCATTCCAAATCTTCCAAAATACATTTATATTTTCTCCTTATTTACTAATTTAATGGTTTCATTGTAGGGAATAAAAGTATATCTCTTATTGAAGCTGAATCTGTTAATAACATTATAAGTCTATCTAGTCCTATTCCTAGTCCTCCTGTTGGTGGTAAACCTATTTCTAGGGCATTAACAAAGTCTTCATCCATCATACCAGCTTCTTCATCACCATTTGCTCTAGCTTCTGCTTGTTTTTTAAGTCTTTCATATTGATCTATTGGATCATTTAATTCTGAATATGCATTTCCATATTCTCTTCCACCAATAAATACTTCAAATCTTTCTGTTAATTCTGGATTTTCTTTTTTTCTTTTTGTAAGAGGTGATACTTCTACTGGATAATCCATTATAAATGTAGGCTGAATTAGAGTTTCTTCAACAAATGTTTCAAAGAATTCATTTATAATATGACCCCTTGTTGTTTTTCCTTCTTCTAATTCAACACCTTTTTCTTTAGCAAGTTTTTGTGCTTCTTCGTCTGTTTTTACTTCATTAAAGTCTATTCCAGTTTCTTGCTTTATAGAATCTATCATTGTAATTCTTTTCCAAGGTGTTCCTAAATCTATATCTGTTCCTTGATAATTTATTTTTAAAGTACCATTTACTTTCATGCAAAGTCTAGTTATTATTTCTTCTGTTATGTCCATCATATCATTATAATCTTCATAAGCAGAATATAACTCTACATTTGTGAATTCTGGATTGTGTTTTATGTCCATTCCTTCATTTCTAAAGTTTTTACATATTTCATATACTTTTTCAAATCCACCTACTACTAATCTTTTTAGGTTAAGTTCTGGTGCAATTCTTAAATACATATCAATATCTAATGTATTATGATGTGTTGCGAAAGGTCTTGCTGCATCACCAGTAATTAAGTTATTTAAAATAGGTGTTTCTACTTCTAAATATCCTTTTTCATCTAAGATATTTCTTAATTCTTTAATAATCATGCTTCTTTTTATAAAAGTATCTCTTACTTCTGGATTTACTATTAAATCTACATATCTTTGTCTATATCTTAAATCTGTATCTTTTAGTCCATGGAATTTTTCTGGTAATGGTTTTAGAGATTTTGTAAGTAATGTTACTTCTTTTGCATGGATAGATATTTCTTCTGTTCTTGTTTTGAAAACAAAACCAGTTATTCCTATTATATCTCCAATATCA
Source organism: uncultured Clostridia bacterium (assembly GCA_944388895.1). Lineage (GTDB taxonomy): Bacteria > Bacillota > Clostridia > TANB77 > CAG-508 > CAG-793. Next base: position 8,254 of record CALXKR010000037.1, read on the forward strand.
TATTCTTTAAATTTTTTATAGCTTTCTTCTCCTAAATCATTTATGCTAACATAACTTTGTAGCTTTCCTTCTCCATCTTGAATATGACAAAATGATGCTTTTCCCATTATTCTTTTTGCCATAATTCTTCCAGCTACTGTTACATCTTTTCCTTCTAATTCTTCATAATTATCTTTTACTTCTTTGCTTGTATGTGTTTTATTAAATTTTGTAATTTCAAATGGATTCATTCCTTGTTCTTTTAGTTTTTCTAATTTTTCTCTTCTTACAGCCATTAATTGATTCATATCTAATTCTTGATTGTTATTTTCTTCCATCTTTAAATTACCTCCATATTTTAATATTTTATATTATACCCTATATACTGTATTTTGTAAACCTCTTATTAATATATTTGTAAATAGTTTTATAAATATGTTTAACTTTTATATAATTACTATTGTTTTTTATAAAAGAACAACCGCCCTAAAGCTAGGGCGGCAGTTCGTCTTAGATGGTTGCCATTTTGTAGAGGGTCGCTCGATAGTTGGGCTTGTTGCGTTCCCCACTTTCCCTCAGTGAATAGTAGGGAATTACGATGGCCTTGTCAAAGAAAGAAACTCTGGTCGCTTTTTTGATGAGGCCATCCAAGTTCTTCATTCGAACATAGTATTCGCCATCGTTATATGTAAAGGCTACAAGGTCAAACTTCACACCTGTTTTCTGGACCTTCTTGACTTCAATGGATTCACCGATATGCATCCCCTGAATTACCTTTACGAAGCGCTTTTCCCCCACAACAATTTGCCGATTCAAATCTTCTACTTTCATTTCAATACAACCTTTCTTTTGAAGAATTTTCCTATATTTATTCCACGAAGTGGCTATACATATTATTATACTACTTTTATAAATATTTTTCAAGTTTTATGTAAATTTGCTTAGCGTTTAAGCTGTTTTTCTTAGTTCTATAGCATGTTTTAATGCTATATCTGTTATTTCTCCATTAGCTATTCTTGCAATTTCTTTTATAATTTCTTCTTCATTTAATTTTTTCACTTTAGTATAAGTTCTTCCTTCTTCTGATACTTTACTAATATAGAAGTTTTGATCACCTTTTGCAGCTATACTTGGTTGGTGAGTTATACATAGTACTTGATGGCTATTTCCAATTATTTTTAATTTTTCTCCAACTGATTTTGCAGCTTTTCCGCTTATTCCGGTATCTATTTCATCAAATATTAATATTGGTGTACTATCTGTATTGGCAAGTACAGTTTTTATAGCTAGCATTATTCTTGACATTTCACCACCAGAGGCTATTTTAGCAAGAGGTTTTGAATCTTCTCCAATGTTAGTAGAAATAAAAAATTCTATTTCATCTATTCCATTTTTATTAAATTCGGTTTCTTTAATTTCTACATAAAATTTAGCATTAGGCATTTCTAAATCTTTTAATTCTTTATTAATATTTTCGTTTAATTTTTGTGCTATATTAACTCTTATGTTATGCATTTTAGTTGCTAGTACTTGCATTTCTTTTTCTAAAGCTTTAATTTTTTCTTTTAGTTTTGCATTATATTCGTCTAAATTGTTTATTCGTTCTATTTCTTGTTCTATATTATTTTTATATTCTAATATTTCTATTATGCTGTTACCATACTTTCTTTTTAGTGAATTAATTAAATCTAATCTTTCTTCTGTTTCATTTCTTTCATTTTCATCAAAATACATTTCTGAGTTCAAACTAGATATATCTCTAGAAAGTTCTTGTACTTCATAATATATACTTTTTAATTCTGTTAGCTTTTCTTCATATACTTTATCTATATCACTTATTTTTTCTATTGCCCTTATAGCTTCATTAATTTTATCTATAGCACCTTCGCCTAAAGCTAAATCTGCACTATTTAATGATTTTCCTATTTTTTCAGAATTCATAAACAATTTTCTTTTTTCTTCTAATTCTTCTTCTTCATTTTCTTTTAATTTAGCTAAATCTATTTCATCAAATTGATATTTTAATAAGTCTAACTTTCTTTGCTTTTCTTTATCGTCTCCTAAATTATCTTTTAACTCTTTTTTTATTTCTATACGTTTTTTATATAATTCTTTATATTGTTTTTTTATATTTAATAGTTCTTCTCCTATAAAATTGTCTAAATATTTAATATGGTATTTAGAGTTTAATATTTTTTGGTTATCATTTTGACCATGTATATCTATTATATTACTCATAAATTCTTTTAGTTCAGTTAAAGTTACTAATCTACCATTTATTTTACAAGAATTTTTACCATTTAAATGTATTTCTCTACTTACAATTATATTGTTTTCAATAGACATTGGGTTATTGGGCAAATATAAATTTACTTCTACAAAAGAATAAGATTCGCCTTTTCTAATCATTTCTTTTGAAAATCTTCCTCCAGAAATTATATTTATGGCATCTATTATAAGTGTTTTTCCCGCGCCTGTTTCACCAGTTAAGACATTAAACCCTTCTCCTAATTCTATACTTAAATCATCTATTATTCCTATATTTTTTATATGTAAAGTTGTTATCATAATAACCTCCTAGTACTGAACTTTTGTTTGTGTTATCTTGCAATATTATACATACATTTGTTCGTAATGTCAATAGGATTTTTAAATTTTTTGAATGGGGACGTTCCTTAATTGAAAATAATAAAGAAACGACCGTTAGCTTTCGCTATAAGACCGTTTCTACCTACTGTATTTATTTTGGTGATATTTTGTGCCTGTTCATATT
>CALXKR010000038.1 GCA_944388895.1 uncultured Clostridia bacterium
ACTGCTCTTAAAGCATCATTTATATTCCTAACGCCTATTATATCTAAATTATACGTATCTTTCAAGAGTTTTTTGTTATTTTCTGGGATGATGCATTTTTTAAAGCCTAATTTTTCTATTTCTTTTAGTCTTTTATCTATTAAATTAACACTTCTTACTTCTCCTGTAAGGCCTACTTCGCCAATTACAGCTATGTCTTTAGGCACATTTATATTTTTAAAACTTGAAGCTACTACTAAAGCAATTCCTAAGTCAACTGCTGGCTCTGTTATTTTCATTCCACTAACAACATTTAAGTATACATCTTGATTTCCAAGTGCTAAATTCGCTCTTTTTTCAAGAACAGCTATGAGTAAAGCTAGTCTATTGAATTCTACTCCATTAGCAGTTCTTTTAGGAATTCCATATACACTCATTGTTGTTAATGCTTGTATTTCTACAAGTAGAGGTCTTGTTCCTTCTATTGCGCATACAATAACTGATCCTGAATATTTTTCATCTCCTTCTGAAATTAAAATTGATGATGGATTAGTTACTTCACACATACCTTCGTTTTGCATTTCAAACATACCAACTTCATTTGTAGACCCAAACCTGTTTTTTACAGTTCTAACAATTCTATATGAAAAATATCTTTCTCCTTCTATGTATAAAACAGTATCTACCATATGTTCTAAAACTCTAGGTCCTGCAATGTTACCATCTTTTGTTACATGTCCAATAATAATAGTTGTAATTTGATTTGCTTTACAAACTCTCATAACTCTTGATGTAATTTCTCTTACTTGGCTTACTGTTCCTGGTGCAGATGTTATATCACTAGAATACATTGTTTGAATTGAATCTATTACTACTAGTTTTGGATTCATATTAGTAATTTCATTATCTATACAATCTATGTCTGTTTCTCCTAAGAACATTATATTTTCGCTAGTAATGTTTAGTCTATCAGCTCTTATTTTTACTTGTTCTGCTGATTCTTCTCCTGATACATATAAAACTTTTCCATCAGAGCTTAGTTTATTACATAATTGTAATATTAATGTAGATTTTCCTATTCCTGGTTCTCCTCCAACTAATACTAAAGAGCCTTTTACTAGTCCTCCACCCAAAACTCTATCCAATTCTTCATATCCTGTAGGCATTCTAAAAGCTTCTTTTCCTTCTACACTATTTAAAGCTTTGGGTTTTGAAGCTTCTTTTCTTTTTCCGTCCACTGCTACTATTTTTTGTTCTTTTTCTTCATAAAAAGTGTTCCACTCATTACAAGCAGGGCATTTTCCAAGCCATTTTGGAGATTCATAACCACATGAGCTACATACAAATATTGTTTTTATTTTTGCCATTTTCTACATCCTTTAATTTGTAATAATTTTATATAATAAATTTATTACAAAATTCCAATTAAATTGGAATTTTGTATTTTTAAAAAGGTATATTTTTTAAGAACATTAGTAAGTCTATAAACATGGCATGTGACCAAGCAAGACCAATTACCCATCTTTCATTTAAGTCACTATTTGCTTGTTCTGCTAAAAATCCATGTTCTGTTGCACTTTGTACTATAAAGTTTAAACATTCATTAGCCTTTTTAGTATCACCTATTGCTTTATAATAAAGCCCCATCCAAGCTGTTGCTATTATCCAAGGATGAACTCCTCCTATATAGCCATCATCTTGGTATCTAAGGTATCCACCTGAATATGTTCTTAAAGTTAAATTTATTTCTTCAACTGTATTTTGAATAATTTTTTCTTTAGGACTAAATAATTTAAATGGATATATAGTTCCTAATACACTAATATCTATTTTAGAATCATCTGTATTTCTTAATAAAGTATTTTTTTGTTTATCTACTAAATGATCTAATATGTATTGTTTAGTTTCTCTTTTATATTCTTCCAAAACTTTCTTTTCTTTTATTATAGCATCTTGTTTTAGCCTATTTTTTTCATATAGTTCATTTACTTCATCATATATTTTTATCATATATTCAAAAGCACCATATATAGTAGCTAATGAATATAAATGAATTCCTTCTGTATTTTCCCATAAATCATAACTTAAATGTTTGTATATTTCATCTCTATTTTTGTAATCATAGTCTTTTTCTAGTTCTATTCTTACTAAATCTTCCTTTTCTTCTTTTTGTAAAATATGGTTCATATATTTTTTAAGAAAGTCAACAGCTTTTTCAAACATTCTCATATTATCTTTAAGAAATTTTTTGTCTGGCTTTCCTTTTAATTTTTCCATATGTTTATAATGTCTAAATGCTCCAGATATAACTATAGCTGTTTCATCTATTTGATATCCCCAACATGGTGCTAATCTTCCATCTGTATAAAATCTTTGTTCCCACATTCCATTTTTTTCTTGTGTTTTTCTTAAAAATGTATCATAGAATTTCTTTGTCATATCTTCAAAACCTATATAGTCTAATGCATTATATACAAACACACCATCTCTTGGCCAGCAATATGCATATCTTCCGCTTTTGTCTCTTTCTTCATCAACTTCTAAAGAAGCTGGTATTCCACCTGTTTTTTCATTCATTAATAATGGCATTAGTAAAATAGTTCTTTGATATATTTGAATAATTTTATCCATATATTCTGAGCCATCTGATTTTAAATTTAATGTATTGTGATCTTCAACATATTTTTTCCAATATTTAATTACCTTTTCAATTTCTTTGTTTGCATCTAATCTTTTTACTTTTTCTATTTCTTCTTGAATTTGACTTAGGCTTGTTTCTCCAGATGAAATATATAAGTATAAATAAAATTCTTTAGTTTCATCAGGCTTTAAAGTTCCTACGTCATAGCTTATTGCTGAATCTGCGCTCATTCCCACATAGTCTTTATCATAAATTGAGCCTGAATTTATAGTGCTTTCTGCATTATTTATTTGATGACTTAGTAATTTATTTTTAGAAAAAGTAGCGCAAGTATAATTGTGGCTATATTGAATTAAACTATTGTTAAAAATTACACCCCCTGCTGTATTGTTATATGATGAAAATACTTTTGAATGTACTAAAAAATTCAAATTTAAATCTATATTATTTTCATTTATAAATGTATATTTTTTTAAAAGTACATTTTGATTAATCATTGCACAATCTGTTTGAATAATTTTTAAGTTAAAATATGTATTTTTAATTTCTGTGTTAAGTACATTTGTACTTGGTTCATAATATTGTTTATATTTATTGTTTACATCAGTATGTAGATAAATAATATTTGAGTCATTTATCTTTATTCCTATATGATAATAGTCAACATATTGCATATAATCTGGTGATGGATAATATAATCTTAAAAGTTCACCATATTTACTAAAACTAGCTATAATATCTTTATTTCCTACAAAAGCATCATTATAATATTTTCTTTTCATTTGCAACTCTCCCCTTATTTATTATTCATTATATCTATTATTTGTTTTCTTAGTTCAATTACTTTATTATTTAATTTAACCATATCCTCATCTGATGTAGAAGATAATCTCATATTTTCTTTTAAGTGATGTTTCATATCTTCTATTTCATCTTCTAATGCTTGCATTTTATTTAATATGTCTAATCTTGATTTTTGCTTATCTATAGGATTATTACATACTTGTTTTTTGTTCAATTCTTCGTTTAATTCATATTCTTCACCATATTTAGCAATTGTTACACCTATTCCAGTAGTACTTTCTATTTTTCCTTTTAAAGTTTCTTGTGCATTTGGCTCACCATGAACTAAAAATATGTGTTTAGGCATTTGACTTGTAAAAGAATATACAAAATTTAAAAGCCCTTCTTGATCTGCATGTCCTGAATATCCTTCTATATATTCTACTCTAGCTTTTACAGCAAATTCTTCTCCTAATATTTTTACTTTTTTCTCACCATCAACAATTCTTCTTCCTAATGTTCCTGGTGCTTGATAACCAACAAATAAAATAGTACTTTTTGGATTCCAAATATTATGTTTTAAATGATGTTTTATTCTGCCCACATCACACATACCACTGGCTGAAATTATTATGCAAGGCTCATCAGACATATTTAATGCTTTTGATTCATCTACACTTTGAGTAAAATTTAAACCTGGAAAATCTAATGGGTTATCCCCTCTTTTTATAAATTTTTGTACTTCTGGTTTAAATAAATCCATATTTTTCTCAAAAACTTCTGTTGCTGAAGTTGCAAGTGGACTATCTACATAAACTTTTGCATTCATTAATGTTTCATACTCTTTTTTAAAAGTTTCATCTTTTTCTTTTGAGGCTTTAATTTTATTTAATTCAAATAAAATTTCTTGAGTTCTTCCTACTGCAAATGATGGAATTACGACTGTTCCACCATTATCTAAGGTTTCAGTTACTATATCCAAAAATAAATTAGCCTTTTGATCATTTTTCAAATGTAATCTATCTCCGTATGTTGATTCCATTATTAAATAATCTGCACTTTCTATCATTGTTGGACTAGAAAGAAGTGGTATATCATTATTTCCAATATCTCCACTAAATACTATTTTCTTTGTTTGATTATTTTCTGTTATCCAAATTTCAATAATGCTAGATCCTAACATATGTCCTGCGTCATTAAATCTTGCAGAAATTCCGGGTGCTAAATCAACAATTTGGTCGTATTCAACTTCTTTAAATAGTTCTATAGAATTTTCAGCATCTTCTACTGTGTATAGTGGTTCTATAGGCTTTTTTCCATTTCTTTTTCTTTTTTTATTTTTTATTTCATTTTCTGTTTCTTGTATATGTCCACTATCTGGAAGCATTATACTACATAAATCGCAAGTAGCTTTTGTAGCATAAATAGGATTTTTATATCCATCTTTATATAATTTAGGTATTCTTCCAGAATGGTCAATATGGGCATGAGTAAGTAGCATAAAATCTATACTATTTACATCATAATCAAATGGTTCATCATTTAGTAATTCTTCTTCAAATTTTCCTTGATGAAGCCCACAGTCTACTAAAAATTTTTTTCCAGCTCCTTCTACTAAAAAATTAGAACCAGTAACTGTTTCGGCTGCACCTAAAAATGTAACTTTCATAAATATTTTTCCTTTCAAAGTAATTTTAATTAAAAATTTTAACTTTTTTTGTTTTTCTTATTTGTACATTGCTTCCAGCAGGTAATATAATATAATTTGTACTATCTAATATGTCGCCATCATATATTTCTGATATTAGTTTTCCATCTTTTGCTTTTAAGCCAATTAACAATTCATCTAAAGAAATATTTTTTGTTTCGAATATACTTTTTAGCAAATTATAATCTGTATCTATATTATTTGAAATAGGTGTAATAAGCTCCTTTGCTATTCCTTTTGAAATAGCTTCTTTTTCAACATTTTCAAAAGATATTACATCTTTCATTTTTTGATTATTACCAATATCTAAAAATTTTAAATATCTAATTTTATATATATAACTTAATATTTCTTGTTTTTCTGATAATGTTTCAAGTTTTTTACTAAAACATCTTAAAAATTCTTTTTGCATATTTGTTATATCTGTATCTTGCAAATTTTTATAATAATCTATTTTATTTTTTAAGTCATTTTTTATTTTTACAAACTCTATTGGATTTTGATATTTGTTACATTCTTCTATTTCTTGTAATAGCTGCTTTCTTTCTTTTTGTATTTTTTCTTCATAATGACTTATACTAAAAACTTTCTGCTCATTTGATAATTTACTATTTGTTTCAATGTATTCTTTTCTAAGCATTTCCGAATTATTAAGCATTTCATCTATTTCTTTGATTCTTTTTAATTTATGCTTTTTATTATTACTTATGTTTTCAATAAATTCTTGTTGCTTCTCCATATTTTTAAATTTTATTTTATCTTTTTCTAGTTCTGAGTATAATATTTCTTTTTGTTTTTTATCATATTCTAAGTAAAATTTTAAAGCTATTTTTTGCATTTCTTTATATAGTTCTTCATCAATGCTATTTTTTATTTTTTCAATATTAGAAGAATTTATATTGCTAACAACTTCTTCTCCTAACAAATAAATTAAATCTGTATAAATTAAATTACATTCTATACTTTCTATTTCATTTGATACAATAGACCAAGAAAATCCATTAAAATCTCTAATAACTTCTGAATATGCAATACACTTTCCTATTTGTATAGCAGTTAGCATTGCTTTATCTTCTATTGATAAATTAGATTTTATATTTTCAATTCCTGCTTTTATAATGCTATATAAAACAACCTTTTCATTTGGAAAGAATATTACTTTTTGCTCTTTATTGTAATTGTTTTCTGGTTCTTCTTCTAAGATTTTACACCTAGAAAGACTAAGTTCTTTTTCTAATTCTGTATTAGGTTTTGCTATTACTATTTCCTTGCAATACTCTTTTACAATATACAATATGTTTTCTAAAAATTTTTCTTTTGAAGGAACTTCTCTTTTTACAGTTTCATAATCATCATAAGCTCCTTCTACCTTATAAAGCATACTAAGCAAAAGGTTTTGAGCTTCTTTCTCAAACCTTTTGCTTTCTGCAATTTCTTCTAATTCTTGATTATAGTCTCTTTTTAAAAGTCTTGGTTTCACTATATATTCTCCTTTGTTTTATTCAAATAAAGTTGTTTTACTCTTGAACTTCATTATCTTCATCTTGCTTAGACATTTGAATATCTGCTGGAGCCATTTTTAGTTCTTCCCATCTTTCTTTTGACATTAGAACTTCTCTAGGTTTACTTCCTTGATATCCTGAAATAATACCTCTTTGCTCCATTTGATCAATTATTCTTCCAGCTCTTGCATAACCAACTTTAAATCTTCTTTGTATAAATGAAGTTGATGCTTGTCCTGTTTCAACCACTAATTCAATTGCTTCATCTAATAATGGATCTGTATCATCTTCATCATCATCGGCTACTGCTTCTTTGTCTGGATTTCCATTGCTTTCTATTGTTTCTATAATGTTTTCATCATACTGTGTTTCTCCATCTTTCTTTAAGAATTTAACCACATTTTCAACCTCTCCATCTGAAATAAATGCTCCTTGAATTCTTATAGGTTTTGGTGCGCCTGATGGATAGAATAGCATATCTCCTTTACCTAACAATTTTTCTGCACCAGCTCCATCTAGTATTGTTCTAGAGTCTACTTGTGAAGAAACTGCAAATGCTATTCTTGATGGAATATTTGCTTTAATTATACCTGTAATAACATCTACTGAAGGTCTTTGAGTTGCAATTACTAAATGCATTCCTGCTGCTCTTGCCATTTGTGCTAATCTACAAATTGCATCTTCTACATCTTTTGCTGCAACCATCATTAAGTCTGCAAGCTCATCTATAATAATTACAATTTGAGGTAATTTTTGATTTCCTTCTTTTTCTGCAAGTTCATTATAACCTTTCATGTCTCTAACTTTTTTTTCTGCAAATAAGCTATATCTTTTTACCATTTCTTGAACTGCCCAAGCAAGAGCTCCTGCCGCTTTTTTAGGATCTGTAACTACTGGTATTAAAAGATGAGGTATTCCATTATATATTGACAATTCAACAACTTTTGGATCTATCATTAATAATTTTACTTCACTTGGTTTTGCTTTATATATTATGCTTGTAATTAAAGTATTTATACATACTGATTTACCAGAACCAGTTGCACCTGCAATAAGAGTATGTGGCATTTTTGCAATATCTGTTACTACTGTTTCTCCTGCAACATCTTTTCCTAATGCAAAAGCTAATTTTGATTTACTATTTATAAAATCATCACATTCTATAATATCACGCAAAGGTACCATATTTTTTTGCTTATTTGGTACTTCTATACCTACTGTATGTTTTCCTGGTATTGGTGCTTCAATTCTTATTGTTTCAGCTTCTAAGCTAAGAGCTATGTCATCAGATAAATTTGCTATTTTACTAACTCTTACACCTTCAGCTGGTGCTAATTCATATCTTGTAATAGCAGGTCCAACTGAAACATTTTCTACTTTAGCCGAAACTCCAAAGCTATATAAAGTTCTTCTTAATTTTTCTGCAGTTGCAAGAAGCATTTTTTCACTATTTTTGTCAGAAGATCCTTTTCCTTGTGAAAGTAATGTAATTGGTGGAAATTCATAATGTTCGTCTTCTACTGTCATACCATGGTCTAATTGCAATACTTCTTTTGTTTTTGTTTCTTTTTGTTCTTCTTGTTTTGTAAATAGCTCATCACTTGAAACTACTTTTGCTACTTGATTTGCTTTTTTATTTTTTGAAAAAATAGATGTATCTAAATCATCTTTTGAATGATCATATTTTTTAGGTTCATTCAAGTTTATTGTTATTTGTTCTTGTAAATTTTCTTTTTCTTTAATTTGCGCTTCTCTTTCTAATTTTTCGCGCATTCTTCTTTCTTTTTTAGTTTCTGGTTTTACAGGAATTTCTGATTCCATTTTTGCTCTTTGAGCCTCTTTTATTTTAGCTCTTTGTGCTTGTTTTTCTGCTATTTTATCTATTGAATTTGATATAGCATCTGCTGGATGAAGTCCAAATATAAATACTAGTAAAATAAGAGATCCGCCTATTGATGCAATAACAGCTCCTAATATTCCAATTAAATTAACAAGTGGAATTGCTATTGCAGTTCCAAGAACTCCTCCACCTATATCTTTTGTTCCAAGTGTATATGCTTGTTTTAACGCTATATCTGTACTTTCACTTATATTAATGTTTCCTTTAGAAATTTGATAGCAACTTAAAGTAGTATCTATTAATATTAAAATAACTAGAAACATAATAATTTTAGGAATATAGTATTTTGTATCTTTATCATATGCAATATATAAAGAAAACGCAAAAAGTCCTATTGGTATTAAGTATTTTATATATCCAAATACTCCTCCAAGAGCTGGACTTAGTGTTTTTCCTAAATATCCAGAATTTGTATATATTAAAACTGCTAATAAAATACTAATAACAATTAGTACTGCCACTACAATATTTAGTTTTTTTTGCATCTGTTTCTTTTTACTTTTTCTTCCTCTTGGCATATGCCTTCCTCCATTTCATAAATATACAACTGTATTGTATCATTAATGTTATTAAATTTCCACTTTTTTATAAAATATTTTTTAATTTTTTTAGTTGCTGTTTTGCTCCTTTTATTTTAAATGCTTATCATTAACAAAAATATTTTTTTAGAATAATATATGTCAGTAATGTGAATACTACTTTAGGGAGGTTTTATGGTTTCAATATGCATTAAAGAAAATGAATCAAAAATTCAAGATTTTTTAATAGATGAAATTAAACATTCATCTATTCCTAATATATATTATTCAAAACATAATTTTAAAATTTACAAAAATATAATAGTACATTATAAAGGTAATAATCAAAGTGACTTTTATAGTTTCATGTCAACAATTATTTCTGATGCTATTACCAATTTTTATGAGCCTAAAATTATTAAAAGGTTGCTTTTACATGAATATTTTTATTTTGATTCAAATGATAAAAAAGTTATTTTAGATGATTTTAATAATTTATCTAAAAAGTGCAAAGATAAAAATATTTATTTGAATGTTAATAATTATTTAAAGGAAAATAAATCAATTGTATTAGAAGGGTTTGTTAACTTTCGCTTAAAAAAGTACACTTCTACCTTAGATGAGCTTTTAGAAAATGCTGTAAGTAAATTTGTATTAGATAAAGAATACTTAGAATTTGTTTCATTGCTTAGAATATACGTAGATTCTAAAATTCCAGAGCCATGTGTAATACACTTAATATATGTAAATCATGAAGCCATACTTTTAGATGAGAATATTAATGTGATAGAGCAAGAAATGTTTAGCTCAGACTATATGTCTGACATATCTTTTTCTTCTAATGACTATGCTCTTAACACTTTAATTGGCAAATTGCCCCAAACTATTCATTTGCATTTAATATCTCCTAAAGATGAATTTATAAATACCTTGGAATTAATTTTTGGTGAAAAAATAAAAATTTGCGATGGTTGTGAAATATGTAATGCATATAAACTACTTAATTTAAAATAAATAGGCGGCCTAGAAAAAAATCCAGACCGCCACATTTTGAAGAAAATTACTTTCCTGCAAGAGGAATATCGAGGTTTGCACGCTTAAATCCAGCACTTATTAGTGCTTTAACCACAAGCCAGTTTCTTGTAACATAGGTTTTTCCGTCGATGTAGACGAATACACATATACCTCCTTGAACATTATATTTCCCGATTTTTTTTGTATAGAATTCGTCAAGAAGTGAAGTCGTGTTGAGTTGCGGCAAATATGTGTTAATTTTGCCGTTATTTTCAACATCTAAGCCTTCAGCTGGAACTTGCATACATAGTTCAAGCAATTTCGAATCAATTTTTTCAACGAAATGCTTATTAGCATAAGCTTGGCATTCCTTAACAAAATCCAATTCAATTTGCTCTTTAGCCATAGCTTGCAGCTCATTCCATTTTTCTTTTTGCTCAATAGGTTTTTCGCCCCTTGAAAAAGGCACGTACATAGGTATGTAAAAAAATCCTTGCTTTTTTAATAACTCTTCAACTTTTTTCATGTAAGGAATTACATACCAAATTTTTTTGTGCACAAAGCATATCACCCCACCATTGGTATAGTAGCATTTTTCATATTTAATACCTACTTTAGGGGTAAAAACATCTTCCCTCCTATAAATATCCCAGAAAACCCGTATAGGGCCGCTTATTGAAAGCGCAGTTTGTTTAAGTTCTTCAAAATTTTTTGGTACATCCATTATACTCACTCCAATTTAAATTATTTTTTGCCAAATTTAATTGGCATTGGATATAGAAAAAATTTTACAAGTATAATTATATCATAATTTACATAAAATTGCAATTTTATTTTGTGCCTGTTCATATGCTGTTTTGTGGCTA
>CALXKR010000039.1 GCA_944388895.1 uncultured Clostridia bacterium
GTTAACATTTTTAAAATGCTATCATCCACATAATTGTCAATAATTAGGATTTTCTTGTTTGCTTTTTTAATAATATCGACAATAAGACTATAGGCATCATATATTTGTCCTTGAAAAAATATTCTTTGTTTAATGTTTTCTTCAAATTGTAATTGATTAAAAACTTCATCAAATTTTTTATCATGTTCTAATAATTTATATTCCATACTTGTTAATCTTTCAAAGACTTGTCCATTTAGCATTAAAAATTTTCTCATTTCAACAAAAGCATTCATAATATTTATACTAACTTGAATTGCTATATCGTTTTTTAATAAACCTGATAACATTGCTATACCTTGTTCTGTAAAAACATAAGGCAAATATTTACGATGTTTCCCTCTTCCTACGTTTTCGTTTAAGGTCGCAAATTGCGACCTTAAAGAATTATCAAAATTTTCTTGTATACTATCTTTGTTTAAGGTGATATCTTTGCACCTTAAAACTTCATATTCTTCATCTGTTAATTGAAAGCAAAAATTTTCAGGAAATCTTTGTTTATTTCTATTTACAGTTTCATTTATTCTTTTAGTAGGATAATGATACAGCATTGCTACATCACTATCTAGCATTACTTGTTCTCCTCTTATGGTATATATTAAATTTTTTATTTCTTCATTAGATATTTCATTTTGAATTGATAATTTGTTTTCTTCCATAAATTCACATCCTTGCATTAGATTAGTAATATTGTAAAACATGTGTTTGTTAATGTCAAGCGATTTATCCAAATTTATACATATTTTCTATTTGATAGTTAATACTATTAAATAAGTATAATGCATTTGTAGCTATTAAATGCTTAATCTTTCCGTTCTTAATTGTGTAATTATAATTTTTAATAATTTCCAATAATTCCTCATTAGGTTTTAATTCTTGTATTATCTTAAATTTAAGCATTAAAAATGTCCTCCTTTCCAGAAAGAGAACATATTAGTTTTATACGAAAAAACAACCTACCAACCTTATAGTTCGTAAGTTGTTATAATATGGAGCAGGTAGCGAGAATCGAACTCGCGCGACCAGGTCGGAAGCATGGCATTCTACCACTAAATTATACCTGCATATAGCCCATATTATATCAATTAAATTGATAAATTGCAAGCTATTTTATATTATCTATAAAAGTTTGATCAATTCCATCTGCTTCCTCTTTAGTAATATATCCATTTTCAACCATAGTTCTTAAAACTTTATTTTGTCTTTGCTTACAAAGTTCTTTATTTTCAGTGGGTGCATATATACTTGGAGCATTTGGTACACCTGCCATCATTGTACTTTCTGCTAAATTCATATCTTTGGGTTCTTTATTTAAATATCCTTCACAAGCTTGTTTTATTCCATAATATCCATTTCCAAAGTATATGGTATTTATATATATTTCTAAAATGTCATCTTTTGAATATTTGTTTTCTAATTCAATAGCCATAAACATTTCAGCAATTTTTCTTCTAAAAACTGTATTTTCTTCTAAAAAGTACAAATTTTTTGCTACTTGTTGTGTGATTGTACTACCGCCTTCCATAAGATCTTTATTAATTATGTTAGTATAAAGAGCTCTACCTATTCCTATAATATCTACTGCCCCATGTTCTTTAAATCTATTGTCTTCTACTGAAATTACCGCGTTTAAATAGTCTTGTGAAACATCTTCTAATTTCACATAATAGTAACTATTTTGTATGTCACTTATTTTATCTGCTAATGGTTGTTGGTCTAATTTTTCTTCATATAATGTATATCCATACATTCCTATTGATACACCTGTAATTATTATAAGAACAAATATTATTATAAATATTCTTTTTACTATTTTCATTGTTACTCCTTATCTTATAAATTGCAAATAAACTAAATTTTTAATTAAAGAAAAACCTACAACTAGCTATCATAGCTAATTGCAGGTTTTAACCACTTTTTATTTATGGTGGGCAGAGATGGATTCGAACCATCGTACCCTTTCGAGAACAGATTTACAGTCTGCCGCCTTTAGCCACTCGGCCATCTGCCCATACATGCTATATAATAAAATGGTGCGCCTTCAAGGATTCGAACCTTGGACCCACCGGTTATGAGCCGGTTGCTCTGACCAACTGAGCTAAAGGCGCATTTGTTAGCACGTGATTAAGTATATAACATTTTATTCTTTCTGTCAATAGTTTTTTATATTTTTCCTAAATTTTTTAATATTTTATTGCTACTCAACCTTTTTACTTTAAGATTGAATAGCAATAAATTTTTATTAGTTGTTTTTATTATTTTCTTCTGGTAATGCTTCTGGTAATTGTAATACCACTTTGATTTTTAATGCATATTTTACTGTTCTTACTAACTTGCTATTTTTAATTTTATTCCAAAGTGAAGATTTTACTTTCTTTGGTTTTTCTTCTTTAACATTTGAAATAGTATTTTGATTATTAGCGTTCATTACATTGTCGTTAATAATTGTAGCTTCTTCTATTTTTGGTTCTACCACATTTTGTTCCTGTATTTTCTCTTCAATTTTTTGTACTTCTTCTACAGGTGTTGGTATTAATTTAAGTGCATCTGCAATTTCTATGCCAATATAACTTAAAGCTTTTGATCTATCTTCAACTCTTTCCATATCTATTTCAATATGTAAATTAGACTCTAAATTTGCTATTCTTGCATTTATTAATTTTACAGCATCTTGATAATTTTGAGAATTTTCACTTCTTGTTCTTCCAACAACTTGAAGTGCTTCTATTATGTCTTCAGAAAATTGTTTTTCAACAGCTACTATAACTTGTTTCCAGTCATTATCTTTAGCATTTACTATTTCCAAAGTTTGTTTTAAAATAGCTGCAAGCTTTATATTTGTTTCTCTTTGTCTAATTAAGTTTTCTATTTGCTTTGTGTTCTCTTCAAATTGGTTTGTTGCATATTCTACTAACCCATAAGCTGCATCATAAACACTTTTGGGGAAATTTTTCTTTTTTGGATATTCTATTAAATAAGTTTTTATTGACTCTACTAAATCTTTAAAGTATGAATTATCATCTAATTCTATTATTTGCTTTTTGCTATTAGGATTTATAAGTCTTTGAACTTTTTCTATATTTGATAAAATTTTTTCTTCCGTGATTACCATTCTCACGTTTACTATCCCACGTCTAGGCATTGTAAACTTTACCTCCTTTGTTCTTATATTATTATGTTAATTATTATATTTATTTTTTACACATTTATATTTTAGTACATTTAAATATGAAAAGTCAAGCATATTTTTTTATTTTTTTAAATTAATAGTGGGGCGAAACCAACTGGTCCCGCCCCACTATTAGCCTTCAGGTTTTATCTCCTTCTTTTGCTTGCTATTTCATAAAGCATATTTGCAAGCAAGCTTCTTTCCATCTCTTCTTCCGGGAAAATTTTCATTGCCTTCACATTTCCCAAAAACTCAGTGAAGACGTCATCCTTGTTGTCTAACATATCACCCAACTTGCTGGCTGCTTCTTCCATCTCCTTGGACATTGAAGTCCAATCGAGGAAGAAAACTTCTCCATCGGATGTTCTTACGCATCCTTCTTTCAAATCTTGAGCAATAACATGGGAAATAATAGGAATTCCCTTGGCTTTGTCGCTGGAATACATCATCCCAGAAATTTTGTTGTTGCCATATAAGGTAAAAAACCTTAACGTGGGAATCTCATTTCCCTGGTTAAACAGGAACTTTATGTACATCTTTGCAAAGCTTTCAATAATGTACATACATTTTTCTGCCTTTACTCTTTTTTCTGACGAAACCTCAATAATTTTCTTTCTTACAATGGTTTCGCCCATTCTTCCCATCACATAAATGTCTTCTTCCAATTCGGTTTTTTCAGGAAACTGAAAAATGTCAATCAAAAATCTCCTTCCATCACTTAACTTCCGATAGTAACTTACATCTGTTAAATGTTTCATAGATAAAACCTCTTTTTTTATATATTTAGCAAAAGTGCTATAAATTAATTATAGCACTTTTTTCATATTTTTTCAATTTTATTTTTTGTCTTTTTGTAATTCTTTATATCTTTTTATTTTCATTGTTGATGTTTTTTCAAATTCGCCTTCCTTAATTTCTAATTCCTTAACTGCTTTGTATGAAGTTAATTTTTTATTTACTTGTTTTATTGCATTCCATATAATATCATATATTTCTTTATCTGAAATATCTCCATGTAATTCTTTTATTTTGTCTTTATCTGGAATTACTCTTGCAGTTATAATAAGTTCTTTATCATCTTTTCTTTTTGCATTTTCGCCTTCTGGAGATTTTCCATAAACCATAACTTCTTTAATTTCATCAACTTTTTCTAATAACATTTCAATTTCTTCTGGATAAATATTTTTACCATTTTGAGTTACTATTACATTTTTGCTTCTACCAGTGATAAAAATATATCCTTCTTCATCTATATAACCAATATCTCCTGAGTGGAAGTATCCATCTGGTTCTATAACTTCTCTTGTAGCTTCCTCATCTTCGTAATATCCAAGCATTAAAGTTGGAGATTTTATCATTATTTCTCCTTCACCATTTTCATTTGGATTATTTACTTTTATTTGTGCTTGAACTACAGCTTTACCTGCTGAGCCAATCATTGGTTTATATTCTGGTGTTAATGCTGAAATTGGTGCTGTTTCAGTAAGTCCATATCCTTGTAAGAACATTATTCCTATATCTTCTAACCAATTACCTACTTTTTTGTCTATAGGCGCTGCTGCAGAAACAATTATTCTTATATTTCCACCAAGATTATCATAAATTTCTTTAAATACCTTTTTCTTTATATCTATTCCTACTGATTTTAAACCATTAGTAATATGTATCATTGAATTTACGATTTTTTCTTTGTGACTCTTTTTTATTGTTTCATTTATTTTTTTGTATATACTTTCTACAAGAAGTGGAACAGTTAATACTGCTGTTGGCTTAGCTTCTTGTAAATTTGGAACTATGTATCTTAAACCTTCACAAACTGCAACAGAACATCCTTGAGCTACAGGTAATAAAAATCCTATTGTTGATTCATATGTATGGTGTAGTGGTAATACTGAAAATAATCTGTCTGTTGGATATAACTTAACATATGCATTTACAGCATTAATATTTTCTGCTAAATTTCTATTGCAAAGCATTACACCTTTTGAATTTGAAGTTGTTCCTGATGTAAATAGTAATACTTTAAATTCTTCTGGATCTATTTCTATTTCCATAAAAGAATTATCTCCTGAGTTTATTATTCTTTTACCATTTTCTATTAAATTTAATAATCCAACATCTTTTCCATTTATTTCTTTGTTAGACTTCATTTCTATAAAGTATTCTACTTCTGGAACTAGTTCTTTTATTTTGTTAATATCATCGGCTTTTTTAGGTGAATAAATAATGGCTGATGCTCTAGATCTTCTAACTACATTTTCTAATTCATTAAGAGGAAGTTCTCTATCTACAGGTACTGCTATACCAACACCACAAAGAGTTGCCATATATGACAAGTACCATCCATATTGTGTTTCACCTACAATAATAATTTTTTTATCTTTTAAATTTAGTAATTTTATCATTGCAGTTCCTAATGCATTAACATCTTCTCCAAATTCTTTATATGTATATGTTTTATATGGTTCTTTATGATCTGGCTTTTCTAGTATACATGGTCTGTCTTCATATTCTTTAACAGCTCTTGTAAAGAACTCTTTAACTGTTTTATAATTTGTTGTTTCATATGGTTCGGTTCTTTTTTGTTTTAAATTTTCTTTTTGTAATTTTTCATAGTCAATTTTTACATCTTCTAGTTCATCAACTGTATCCATTTTTATTTTTCCGAATTTTAACTTTGGCATTTTTATATTTATATTCATTTTATTTCCCCTTCCTTAAACTTTGAATAAAACTTCTATCTAGTTCTTTATATAACTCTTCTATTTTTATTTCTCCATTTTTCTTATGTAGTAAACTTGCACAAGCCAAACTAAATATTTCTGATGATAAAACTTCTATATTATATGGTTTTATTTCTTGTTTATCTATTCCTTCTTTTATTATATCTTTTACAATTTGTAAATACTCGTCCAAATATTTTTTACAAGTTTTACTTCTACTGCTGTTGCCCCATATTTCACTAAGTACAATTGTCATAAAATTTTCGTATTTTACAATTATTTTTATTTGTATAAGCACAATAGCCCTTATTTTGTCTATATATTTATCTTGTTTGTCTATTTTTATTTTTATACTATTTTTTAATAAATTCATTCCTTCTGCTATAAGGAAATTAAAAATTTCTTCTTTACTTGAAAAATGATAATATAAAGTTCCTTTTGCTACACCTACCTCAGCAGTAATTTCTTCTATACTTGTAGCATCATATCCTTTTTCAGCAAAAAGTTTCATAGATGTCTCAAAAATTTTTCTTTTGGTTCTATTCATTTTTACACCTACTTCCTTGCTTTAGCATCTAAAGCATCTAAGTTATCTAATGCTTTTCCAGTTCCTATTGCAACACATGAAATTGCATCTTGTGCAATCATTACATTTATTCCTGTACTTTTTTGTAATAATTTATCAAGTCCATATAAAAGACTTCCTCCTCCAGTCATATATATTCCTCTATCGCTTATATCAGCAGTAAGTTCTGGTGGAGTTTTTTCTAGTACGCTTTTTACAGCTTCTACTATTTGCATTGCTGGTTCTATTAATGCTTCCATAATTTCTGAAGAACGTATAGTTATAGTTACAGGAAGACCATTGTCTAAATTTCTACCTCTTGCTTCCATTGTTATGTCTTCAGCTCTTGGATATACACAACCTATTTGTGATTTAATTTCTTCTGCTGTTCTTTCTCCTATAAGTACATTATATTTCTTTTTAATGTATTTAATTATATTTTGATCAAATTTATCTCCTGCAATTTTTAATGAACTGCTTATTACTGAGCCTCCTATTGATATAACAGCAATATCTGTTGTTCCTCCTCCAATGTCAACTACTAAGTTTCCACATGGTTTTGCAATATCTATACCTGCTCCAATAGCTGCTGCTACTGGTTCTTCAATTAAATATGCTTTTTTTGCTCCATTTTGTATTGCAACATCAATTACTGCTCTTTTTTCAACTTCAGTAATTTGTGATGGAACACATATCATCATTCTATAGCCTCCAAAAGTATTTTTTGTGCAGGCTTTATTAATAAAATATTTAAGCATTTTTGATGTGGCTGTAAAATCTGAAATAACACCTTCTCTAAGTGGTCTAATAGCAGTAATATTACTTGGTGTTCGTCCTATCATTTTTCTTGCTTCTTTTCCTACTGCAAGTACTTCATTTGTCTCTTTGTTTATTGCTACAACTGATGGTTCTCTTAAAACAATACCTTTACCTTTAACACAAGCTACTACTGTAGCTGTTCCTAAATCTATACCTATATCTACGCCTGAGCCTATCATTATTCATCTTCCTTTCAGTATTTTAGCAAAATTTATCATAATTATATTACATTTTGACTAAAATAGCAAACTATTTTTGTTAAAAGTAATAAAAAACTGAATGCTTGGACGGTTTTTATTACTAATTAAATATTACCCTTATTTATATAAATTATTCTTTTTAGGCATAATTTATCGAGTTGACATAACTTTATATTAGTGCTATAATATTAATTATGTTATCCCTTCGGTATGGGGAGCAATAATTCATACCACGTTGTATTTACTTATTTGGAGGTTTAGCATCATGAAAAACGATGTTCGCAATGCTGCAATGGATGCGCTTAGCTCTTTGCAGTAAATCAAACTCCAAATTGTCCCCGCAGTGGTTTTCCACTGCGGGGCTTCTCTATTTCTATGTTTAATTTATCTATATTTCTATTTCAGGTTTATATATTTCAAGCCACATGTTTACTTGACAGAGATATGCCATAAGTTGTGGACCAGTCATTAATTGTCCAAACCAAGGTCTAGTAAAAGATTTACCATCTGTTTCTAATATTTCTATAATATCATTTTTATTTAGTAAATTTGTAATTGGAGCATTTTCATCTTCCATAATTTTCATTAGCATTCCTTTTACTTTTTTCAAATAACTTGGATTCCATGTTTTTGGGTATGGACTTTTCTTTCTTTCGACAATTTCTTTTGGTAATTCATCTTTCATAATATATCTTAATAAACCTTTTTCTCTTCCATTTAAAGATTTTGTTTCCCATGGTATATTCCATACATATTCTGCTAAACGGTAATCGCAAAAAGGAACTCTTAATTCTAATCCATTATACATTCCCATTCTATCTGTTCTTGTTAATAATGTTTGCATAAACCAATTCATTGTTAAATAAGTTATTTTTCTTTTTTGTTTTGTTTCTTCAGTGTCTGTTTCTAATAATTCTACTTCATTTAAGCTTTGATTATATCTATAATCTATATATTGTTTTAAATCTATTTTCTTTTCTATTTCTGGATTTAGCAAGTGTTGTCTCTGTTTTATATTTATGCTCCATGGAAATGTTTCACTTGTTAATGCATCTTCTCTAAAAAACCAAGGATATCCACCAAATATTTCATCAGCACATTCTCCCATAATTGCTACTGTAGCATTTTCTTTTACTTTTTTGCAAAATAGTAATAATGATGAATCTACATCTGCCATTCCTGGTAAATCTCTTGCAATCATGGCTTCTTTTAAATACTCTGCGAGTTCAGGAGTGTCTAGTAAAATAGTATTATGTTTTATTCCTAATTGATTTGTTACTAAACTTATATAGTCATTATCTGAGTTTGGTTGAAAATCTGTTTTTTGAAAGTTTTTGTCATTATCTACATAATCTACAGAATAGGTTTCTACCATTGGTAAGTTATTTTTTTTGCAATAGTTTGCAGTATATAAAGTAATTATACTTGAATCTAATCCCCCAGATAAGAAAGTACATAGTGGAACATCTGAAACCAGCTGTCTTTCTATTGAATCAGTAAGCAAATTTTTAACAGTATTACAAGTCGTTTCAAAATCATCTGTATGTACTTTGCTTTTTAATTTCCAATATTCTCTAATTTTTATTCCGCTTCTATTAAATACCATATAATTTGCTGGTTTTAATTCTTCTATTCCTTTAAATACTCCCAATCCTGGCGTATGTGCTGGACCTATTCCAAATAGTTCTGAAATACCTTCTTTGTCTATTCTAGGATAAATGCTTGGATATTCAAATAATGCTTTTATTTCAGAAGCAAATATCAATTGATTATCTTTTATTGAATAAAAAAGAGGCTTTACGCCAAAATGGTCTCTTGCTAAAAATAACTCCCTTTTTCCTTCATTCCAAATAGCAAATGCAAATATACCATTTAAATGATTTACTACATTATATCCATAGTATATAAAAGCTTTTAATAAAACTTCTGTATCACTATGACCTTCAAATGTAAATCCACTTTGTTCTAAGGTTTTTCTTAACTCTTTTGTGTTATATATTTGACCATTATATGTAATAACATAAGTATTTCCTAGATACTTGCATATCATAGGTTGCTTTCCACCTTCTGGGTCTATTACTATTAATCTGCTATGGCCAATACAAATATCATCTTTTACATAAATATTATTTTCATCAGGTCCTCGCCTTTTTAAAGTACTATTCATATTAGTAAGAACTCTTTTTGCTTCTTCTTTTCTCATGTTTCCATCATAATTTGTAAAACCTACTATTCCACACATAATAATTTCCTCCCATATATTATATGTGCCTACATTAAAAATAGACCAAAATATTTTGGTCCATTTTTGTTAATTATATTATTCAAATAATTTATATTTTTCCTTTTTCCCATAATGTGTATGTAAAAGTGTATGAGCTTTGTGTTCTCCCGGCTGTCCTATATACTCTTTATAAATTTCTTTTACAATTGGATTATCTTGAGACTTTCTTATTGTACTTCTTTCATCAATAGAATACATTGCTTCTGCTCTTTTTCTTCTTACATCAACAGTTGATCTTATTTTTGAATTTTTAATTGGTTGGCCTCCTCCCATTATACATCCTCCTGGGCATGCCATTACTTCTACAAATTGATAATCCGCTTTTTCTTCTTTTATTTCTTCCATTATTTTTTTAGCATTTCCTAATCCATGTGCTACTGCCACTTTTATTGTTTTACTTCCCATTTGTACTTCTGCCTTTTTTATTCCTTTTTCACCTCTTACAGCCTCAAATTCAACAGACTTAAGTTCTTCTCCAGTAACCATTTCATATGCTGCTCTTAATGCCGCTTCCATAACTCCGCCAGTTGTTCCGAAAATAGCTCCAGCTCCTGTGGCTTCTCCCATAGGATTGTCAAATACTTCGTCATCTAACATTTTAAATTCAATATTGGCTTGTTTTATCATTCTAGCAAGCTCACGAGTTGTAATAACAGCATCTACATCATCTAATCCATTTACATTCATTTCTTCTCTTGCTCTTTCATATTTTTTAGCTATACATGGCATTACTGAAACTACATATATTTTACTTGGATCTATATGATTTTTTTCTGCAAAGTAAGATTTTATTATTGCTCCTAACATTTGATGAGGCGATTTACAACTAGATAAGTGAGGTATATTTTCTGGATAAAACATTTCAGTATATTTAACCCAAGCAGGACAACAAGATGT
>CALXKR010000040.1 GCA_944388895.1 uncultured Clostridia bacterium
CTTAGCCCTTGTAGCTCTAGCAATATATAACTTTTATCAAATTATTACTTTTCATTATAAACCTTAAAGTTATGAGCAAATTATAATTTACTATATAAATCTAAACTTTAAGAATACACCTAGCATAAAAAATATTAATAGCATCAATATAACACTTACTATAACAAGTATTACATTCTTTATTTTTTCTTCTTTTCTTTCCTTTTCTTTTTCATCTAACCATTCCATAAGTTTCAACTTATTGACTATATACCTATTCTTTACCATCTTTAAAGGTAAATCTTCCATGCTATATAATTGCATAATTTTATGCCTAGAGCATTTTAAGATTTGAGTTAATTCTGTAATCGTATAATAGTCCTTATATTCATCATATTTTGTTTTATTATTCTGTTGAACTTTTCTATAACCTATAACTTTTTCTTCTACTTCTTTTATTGTTTCACTACTTATTTTATTTATAGGTATTATAAATATTTTATTCAATCTAGGATTATAAATAGCTAAATTCTTTATTTTAGAATATTTACCTTTATCTGAATGCATTCCCATTAAATAATAAACTAATAACTGCAGGGTTTGTGCGCTTCTATGTTTATTTTTTGATACTTTAAAATCCCATAAAGTATCTTCTGTCATAAAATCAGCATCACCTACTGTTATAGTCTGAGTGTAACCTCCTTCAAAGGTCATACCTATTTCTTTTACTGGTCCATACTCATCATAAAATTTTTCTGTCCTTTCTATCATTGTTCTAATATTTTCTATTGTATCTTTGTCAGGATTAATATTTTCTACTGGTTTATAATATTGTATACCAGTTCTAAAACAAACATCATATCCTACTAGCTTACATGCTGCCGAGATGGATTTATCATCTAAATCATTAATTTCATTTAACAACTTATCCGCTTCATCTTCTTTTCGAATTATCTTTGCTCCTAAAAGAGAAATTTTAAAGTCGTCCTTTTTGTTATCACCCATTTTCATTCTTGAAATATAATCTACAACTAGTCCTATAATATTAGCTGGTATATTTTCTATATTGTTTAGAGTTACTCCATCATTTAATTCTATTTCATCAAAACTACTTGGGTTTAAATATCCACCTCTAGGTTGTTTTATTTCTTTTATCCTACTTGTAACAGATGTCATATTATCTTCCCCCTTAGGCTTTATAAAATTTTTTAAGTTAAATATTTTATATCACTAATTCAATTTTAAAACAATACCTTGAAACTTTCTTTTATAGTCATTATTCCTTCTCCACCTCATACCCTGCAATTTTATATCCTCTCATTCTTCTTTCAAACATCTTATCCAAGACTTTCATATTATCCAAATAATCATAAACCATCACCTTATCTTTGCCCTCATGCTCTCTATGAAGTCTTCCTACATATTGGATAATTCTACCTTTCCAAGATACTGGCATAGTTAAAAATAAAGTGTCAAGTCTGCTATCATCAAAGCCTTCGCCTATTGAACTACTTGTTGCCAATATAATTCTAGGTCTGCTTTCTTCATCCGCTTCCTTTAATATATTTTGCACCTCACCTGCCTTCTTTTTTCCCATGGTTCCTTTATAAATTACTACAGGTATATCTAGCCCTTTTAACTTTTCATCCAGACCATCTTTTAAAATTTTTAAATGTTCTACTCTTTCAGTTAAAACTATAGGTATCCTTCTTTCTAATACGCTTTGCTTAATGTCTTCAATTATAATTTCATTTCTAAATACATTATTACACATATCATTAAGAAGCTCTGAAATTTGTAACTTCTGCTTTTCTTCTTCTCCAATGAATTTATATCCAGTATTTTTAACAATTACAATATGTTCCATTTCTCTATTTTGTTTTAGCTCACGGTTTGCAACTCTAACACGTATATCTCCACATTGCATATAGATAATTTTATGCAATCCGTCTTTTCTCGTTGGTGTTGCAGTTAGACCATAGACATATTTACTTCTTATTGCTTTCATTACTTGCTCAAAGCCATAAGCTGCCACATGATGACATTCATCTACAATAACTAAGCCATAATTTTTGACTAAGTCTTCCATATTTTCTTTTTTCGCCAAAGATTGAACACTCGCAATGTCTAATTTACCATTTAAATTTTCTTTGCTTGCACCTATTTGTCCTATTTCTTTTTTGTTTATATCTAAAAAATATGATAATCTTTCTTTCCATTGTTCTAAAAGATTATTTCTATTAACTAAAACTAAAGCATTAACTTTTAGCTTGGTAATAATTTTTGCTGCTATAACAGTTTTTCCGAATCCTGTTGTAGCGCACAATACTCCTGTATCGTATTTAAGTAATTCATTCATCACTTTTTCTTGCTTTTTATTTAACGTTCCAACAAAATTATAATCAGTTTTTACTCCTAATTCTCTATTATCTTTTATAATTAATTTAACATTACTTTTCTCGCATATTGTTCTAATTTTGTCCATACACCCTCTAGGTAGTATTAGAAATCTTTCATCTTCTTCAAAGCAACTAATAATTCTAGGTGTTTTATAAATAGGTAATCTCAATCTTTGTTTTTCATAAAATTCCGGATTTGTAAAGCTTGCCAATCTTTTTAAATATGATATTTCATTTGGCAAAAGCTTCAATTTTTTTACATATATTTGATTATCTAAAATGCATTCTATATTATTTGAAAATATAATATCTTTTATATTCTCTTTTTTAGGTATTTCATCATCCCCAATAATTTCTGTTGTTTCAGGTTCAGCAAAGTCTTCATTAGCATATTTTTCTACTATAGAATACACTTCGTCTTTTGCCATCCTTTTTATATTTGCTAATATTTCTATCTGATTTTTTTGAACATCAAAATATTTATCTACAAATACTGTATTTCCCGTTTTGCAACTTTCTCCTTGAAATGGTAATGCTATTAAATTTCCAAATCCACCTTTGGGCATTGCATCTTGATTAGGAAAAAGTCTATCATAGGAACTTAAATCTAAAGATCCTTTCTCTATAGTTTTTGTCAACAATATATTGCCTAATTTTCTAGCAACCTTTGCTAAAATACTTTCTTCAAAAAATATCCAAACATGAGCACCGTTTCCTGACCTTGACCTCTCCACATATATTGGTACATTTAACTCATCACAAATGCTCCAAAAAGCCGATACATCCTTTTCATAAGTTTTTTTATCAAAGTCTATTGCTAAAAAGTTACAAACGTCTCCTAGTAATAACGGATATATTCCTATCCCTATTTCTCCTTTTAGATGCTTTAGCACAGTATCTTCAGTTAAAGGTACTAATTCTCTAAATGGACACTCATCACATTTAACTTTTGGTTTATCGCACTTAAATTTATTAAATTCATTTTTGCATACTGGTGCATAACCTGCTTTACCAGTCTTTTTGCTTATATACCTTTTAGCAAATACATCTGTCCTTCCTTTAAATACATTCATAAATATTTTTATTTTTTCTTCATTTGAAATAGCTTTGTTGCTTTCTATTTTAATTTTTTCTGGTTGTTTACCATATATTTTTTCTTTAAGTTCTTTGTTTTCTTTTTCCAGCTTTTCAATTAATTCTATCAGTTCTTGCCTATTCATATTTTCTAACAAAGCTATCACTCCAATCTTTACATATTTTTTCTATGCCAAAATAAATTAAAATATTCTATTTTACGCCATTATTATACTATATTTTGGATATTTTTTCAAATTATGTAAATTTGTAAAAATAAAAGATATAACGAAATTATGAGAACTATATAAACTTGAAAAATAAAAAGTGCCTTTATTAAAAAAGACACCTGAAATTTTATAGTTTACAATTTTTTTACTACTTACCCAACTATAGTAACCATCATCGCAGTTTTTATAGGGTTATCGCTATTTTTAATAACTAGATTTCTAAAATATCTAAATACATTACCATAGCACTCCATTATTATTTTACCATTACCCAAGAATTCAATTATATCAGCACAAATAGAAAGTTCCCTGGCAATATATGAAATATCATTTGAAAAACCAGCAAAACATTCTATTAATTGGAAATTATAGCATTTATTTGAATCTGCAATTTCCATTAACTCTTCATATTTTTTGTTTTCCAAATCTTTTAAAGACATTTTATTTCCAGATACCTCATTAATGTCTTCACCCGCAATTTTTAATTGTTCCTCTGCAAATTTTACTGCATATTTTTCCATAATGTCCTTTTTTAATTCTAATTCTAAATATTCGTCAGTATCTTCTGACACATCATAAATATTAAGATCAATGTTTTTTGATAACATTCCCATTATTTCACCTTTAGAATAGTTTTCTTTTTTAACTTGAATTGTCTTTGCTATCCCACAGCTTAAAAATGTTCCCATAATATTTTACCTCCTTTTGAATTATTCTAACGCATTTTCGTCTATTTCGTCAATGCTTTTTTCTATCATTTCATCCTCTTATTTAAAATTCTATCTTTTATAGTCGATAAGATTTATCATCTAGTCATATGAGGATACATTTTGGCTTGGAAAGCTAACAATCTTTTACAAATATTTTGGAAAGTTTGCATAAGTATAATTTAAAATTATTCAGATAACAAATATTAGGTTTATTATTTGATTTTTAGCTACATCTGTCTTAAAGCTCAAAATCATATTCTCTACTATTAAGAGAATGTTTCAGCCTTTCATTTTTCATACTCAATTTTATTTTTTTCACACCATTCTATTGCCATATTCCTCAAATATTTTTCTCTGTAATTATAATAATCATTTTCTAATCTATACTTCTTTAATGTATCCTTAAATCTTCTATATTTTTCTTTACCAAAAAATGATTCCTCTAATTCTTCTTGAATCATCTCGTTATCTACTTCATCAATATATTCTTCTATAATCTCCGAATCATGGAAAATATATTTATTAGGTAAGAAATAATACCTTCCTCCTTCATCTTGCTCTATTTCATCAATTACTTCTTCATATTCACTCATTGTCATCATGTTTAAATCTATAAAAATAAAACTATCTTCCTTTTTATCATATACTATATGTTCAAAATAAGGTATTTCATCAAACATATCTACTAATTCACTTAATTTAATTTTCATACAATCAGTCCTTCTTTGTTTTTACCATTTTACGCTTTATTTCCCTCACCAGCATTATTTCCTAGTATCTTAACTCCACCTGTAGCTTCTACAGTCTTTGTTGCCATCTCTTTAACTTGAAGATATGCATTATCTAGTTTAGTTTGCAAATCTTCCTTTTCTTTATTTACTTTTTGAATTTCTTCTTGCAATGATTCAATCTTATCATTTTGCCTGTCAATAGTATTTTGAAAATCTTTTTTCAATAATTCAGTAGCATATTTGTTATCTTTAGTAATTTCAGCAGTAGCTTCTTTTTTACCTCTTTCATATTCTTTATCTAAAAGTGCAGGAATTTCATTTACTTTTTCCTCTAATTCTTTTAAATGTTCTTGATTCTTTTCTGCCTCCTCCAATAGTTGATTTGTGACCAATTCTTTTTCAGCCAATTCTTTTTCTCTTTGCTGTTTTTCATCCTCCCACTGATTATTGCTAATTTCTCTTTCTCTTTTTAATTTATAATTGTACTCTTCCACTTCTCTATCTCTTTCAACTTTTAGAGCTTTTGCTTTAGCATCATACTCTTTTTGTAATTCTTCCTTTTTAATATCAAATTCTTTTTCTAACTCAGCAATATTATTGTTAATTTCCTCTTCTTTTTCCTTTTTTTCGTTTTCTAGTTTTGACATATAATCTTTTCCAGCATTTACGACAACTGTCAAATTGCTCAATTCTTTTTCAATTCCATACAAGTTCTTTAATTTTTCCTCTTCTTCTTTTATTGCTGTTTCTAATTTTTCAAACTTTTTATTCAATTCATCTGAAAAAATTTTTTGCTCAACATTTTTTCTTGTTTCTTCTATTGCTTCTTCTGCTTTTTTCTTCTTTTCTTCCTTTTCAGGCTCATATTTTGTTTTTGCAACTTCTTTTTCTCTTTCAAGTGCCTCATTTAGTGCTTCTAAAATTTCTGCTTTTGTGTTTTTTAATGTGATCTCTTCTTTTTTCATTTTTACAATTCCCTTCATCAATTTTTGGCTAATTCTGTATTTGCACAGAAAAATTATAGCTTAATCATTTTATATCATGAATTCTAGCTTAAGGCAATAGATTATATCAAATCTTTTTTAAAACTTTTTATGTTCATAATTTCATCTTTTCTTTTCATATTATGCAAAATTTATTTCAATTTTCTATTTGTTATTGCCAACTAACTCTTTTACATAGTATAATGTTTTCGGTGATAATATGAGTAATAATAAAAAAAGAAAAAAATCAAATGAAGACTTAGCTTTTTCTGAGGAAATCAAAATAATGAAGAAAGATTTCAAAAAAATGGTGGATGATATGGGCGATGAAGAATTTATAATTCTTGTCTCAATCTTAATGCACTATGTCAAAAACTACGACATTTTTGATGATGATTATTCAGATATTTTCGATTCTGATGAAGATTTTGAAAATGATGACTATGAAGACATTTCTGACGAAGATTATGAAGATAACGACTACGAAGACATTTTCCATGACGGCTTTGAATATGAAGGATATGAAGACATATGGGACGAAGATGAAGAATTAGAAGATAATACAAAGAGTTCACATCGTAATAGCAAACGCAATAATAACATTCGTAAATTTCCTTTTAATGACGAAAATTTACCTTTTTAAGAATTGCCCTTAAATTGCATTTAATTAATTTAAAATAACTTACATTTTTGTTGATAATCATAAATTTAGGAAGTGAATCATGCCCATTTTATATATAATAACTGGTCCTTCTGGAGTTGGAAAAAGTACAATTTCAAAAGAACTAGCCATGTCAAGTAATAAATCTGTTTTAATTGAAGGCGACGATATTTACCATCAAGTCGTAGGAGGATACACTCCTGCTTGGAAAGATGGCAATCATTTGCAAACATTTTTGAAAGTTTGTGTAGATATAATTAAAATTTATTTAGATGATGGATATGATGTAATATTTAATTACATTGTTACACCTAATAATATTGAAATAGTAAAAGAGAAATTAAAAAATTATATTATAAAATTTGTTGTTTTATTAACGGATGAAGCCACATTATTATCAAGAGATAAAGAAAGACCTGAAGATTGTCAAATGAAAGAGCGCTGTATAACTTTATTAAATAGTTTCAAAAGTAGAAATTACAACGCTCAAAATATATTAGATACAACCAATTTATCTATTAGCCATACCTTAGAAATCATAAAAAATGATAATAGGTTTATTTTACTCTGATAAAAATAACACCTCCATTATTTTATCATACCTTTTAGCTTTTCCTTTGTACGAGGACTTAGTTTATTATAATCACGCTCTAATTTTCTTTTTACATATTCTGCCCCATCTGATATTGATAAATTCATTTTATTATATACTAAAGAAAACAATGATGGTATACAATCAAAATGAGCTATTACATCTGCATCAGCAACACATTGTTCTTCTATAGTATTTCTTTGTGATTTTCTACTACTTCTATGATTTAATACACAATTTTTTACTTTTTCTATCCTATCTTTTGAATAGTCTAACTTTGTTAGTAATTCCTCAGCAATTTCTGCGCCATAAATATGGTGTTCTTCTCTATCACCATATTCGGAAGGCATAGCAATATCATGTAACAAAACTCCTAATTCCACTATTTCTATGTCTGCACCATATTCTTTTGCAAGTTTCACAGCATTGTCTACTACATATTTAATATGTTCATTCCAAAAGTCATAACCATCTTTTTGTTTTGATTTTTCACATCTTACTAATAACTCTTGTTTAATTTTTTCTGTAACCTCACTCACTTCTATCCTCTCCCTCTTTTTCTTAATCTCTTCTTGCTTGATTTCTATATAGGCATATCATATATTTTTAATTTATACTACAGATTTTTTCATAAATACCACCATTTTCTTTATTTTTATGATAAAATATAGGCGGAGAGTGAGAATATTGAAAATTATAGAATATAATTTCAAATATAAGGAGAATTAATTATGCAAAACATTGAACAAAAAAGATACGAAGAAATTGGGAACTGGGACTTTTCAGATATTAAATATACAGTAGAGCAAGAAAGTTCTTGGGATTTTTATAAAGAAATTGCAAAATATTCTAATTCACATTCACTAATACTAGATTTAGGTACAGGCGGTGGAGAAAAAGCTTTATCTCTAATGCCTAATACTGAAATGATTATTGGAACTGACTTTTCACCTAAAATGATTTATACAGCCAATAAAAATAAGAAAAATTATCCTAACAAGTCTATCAAATTTGTTACCATGGATAATCTTAATATGAAATTTCCTGATAATTTATTTGATATTATCTCTGCTAGGCATACTATTATTGATGCTAAACAAATATATAATTGCTTAGCCCCAAATGGTATGCTTATTTTAGAAGGTGTAGATAAATACAATTGCTGGGAATTAAAGGAACTCTTTAAAAGAGGTCAAGCTTATAAAGATGAAATTTCAATTAGCCAAAAAGATTATGATGATAT
This sequence comes from uncultured Clostridia bacterium, assembly GCA_944388895.1. Lineage (GTDB taxonomy): Bacteria > Bacillota > Clostridia > TANB77 > CAG-508 > CAG-793. Next base: position 8,603 of record CALXKR010000040.1, read on the forward strand.
TAAAAAGGCCGGCTTTTCTGAAATAAATATGCAGGAAATTATACAATATGAATATCACCAAACTGCAGATGATTTACTTGCATTACTTCTTAAAACGCCTATTTTAGATGATTTTTCTGAACTAAACCCTTCAAACAATGTTCATAAAAATCAAATAGAAGAAGAGCTATTTAACAAATATGTAAATGAGCATACTACTGAAAAAGGCATAGAATTAAAAAGAGTTTTATATGGAATCGTCGCAAAAAAATAACTTTTTATGTTAGAATATTTTTGTACAAGTCATTTATAGTTTATGAGAAAAATGAATATGAGAAGAAAAATTTAATTTCTCCATTCAATAAAAAAACAATTATTAGGAGGTCATATGTCAATTTCTGTTCAAAATTCTTCTATAAAAGCTAGCGAACTTACCTTAGAAGAATGTAAAAAACAAGTTAAAAAAATTTCAATTATAGGTGGCTCAGGAAGTGGAAAAAGTACTTTATCAGATATACTTTCTAAAGAGCTAGACATTCCCGCCATTCATCTAGATGCTATCAATTACAAACCTAACTGGGTTCAAATTGATAAAAATGAAAGAGATGAAAGAATTTTAGAGAAAGCTAATGATGAAACATGGATTATTGATGGCAATTACAACAAAACTTTGCAAGAACGTCTAGAAAAGGCTGATTTAATTATTTGGCTAGATTATTCAACTTTTGCTCAATTAAAAGGTGTTTCTAAAAGGATATTTAAAAATTTTAATAAAGATAAACCCGACATTCCCGGATGTAAAGAGCGCTTAGATTTTACTTTTGTTAAGTATGTTTGGAGTTATAATAAAAAGAAGCGTCCAAAAGTTTTTGAAATAATAAAAAGTATTCCTAGTGATAAGGTGTTAATTTTCAAAAAACAAAAAGATTTGAATAAATGGTTAAAAGATTTTACACAAAATAATAAAATATTAGATAGTATAAAATAATTTTTAAAATATTTTAATTGGGAGGTTTTTATGCTAGTAAAAAAAGCTGGAACTATTTTAATTAATTTAGACACTAAAAAAATTGCTTTAGTATATCGAGATAAACTTCAAGATATGTCTTTTCCTAAAGGTCATGTAGAAGATGGCGAAACTTTTGAAGAATGTGCAGTCCGTGAAACCGAAGAAGAAACTTTAAGAGCCAATCATTTATTAATTACTGAGCCTATTTATACATTAAAATATCACACTCCTGCTGATGAAGATGTGATTTGTAACATGTACGTTGCAATTGATGATGGTCCTACATCTAGAAATATTAATGATAATGATGTTGAAAATTTAGAGTGGACAGATTTTGATGACATAGAAAATTTGTTGTCATATGATAATTTGAGACAAGAATGGAATAAAGTTAAAATTAGAATTAAGTCGTTGCTAGATAATGACGGCAAATTGTCCGCTTCTATTTTAACAGATTTAGGCATCTGCCCTACATGCTATGATAAGCAAAACAATAGAGGTTTATTGTGCTGAAAGTGTTTATCTATGCACAATGTGTGATGGTTCTATGAATCACTTTCATATTCAATCAATTCCAAGATATAGCTTTGAAAAAAGAGGTTCTAGCAATTTTGTCAAACCAAGATTACCATACAAGGAAGATTTGTCTAAAATTAATGAAATTAGAAAGTTGTTGAAATTATGATTTTTCTAATAATATATTGAAACTATAATTTAAAAAATAAGAAAAATCAAGATTTTTCTTTATGAGAGTTGCTAACGCAACTCTTTTTTGATATACTCCTACCAAGAGGTAAAATGGAAAATATAGAAACTATTAAAGA
>CALXKR010000041.1 GCA_944388895.1 uncultured Clostridia bacterium
ATTTTTCAAAAAGGAACGTCCCTCATCAAAAATTAATTATTTTGTGCTCTTTTTGCTTCTCTTTCTCTTGTTTTTGTATCTAATATTTTCTTTCTTAATCTAATGTTGCTTGGTGTTACTTCAACTAGTTCATCATCAGAAATAAATTCAATTGATTGTTCTAGTGACATTTTTAGTGGTGGTACTAAACGAAGTGCATCATCAGATCCTGATGCTCTAGTATTTGTTAAATGCTTTTCTTTGCATACATTTATTGATATGTCTTCATTTCTTGAATTTATACCAACAATCATACCTTCATAAACTTCTACACCTGCACCTATTAATAGTTCTCCTCTTAATTGTGCGTTGTATAGTCCATAAGTTATTGATGTTCCTGCTTCAAAAGCAACTAATACACCTCTTGATCTTGATTGAATTTCTCCTTTATATGGTTCGTATTCTTTGAATACACTTGCCATTGTTCCTTCACCTTTTGTATCTGTTAAGAATTCTGTTCTGTATCCAATTAATCCTCTTGCAGGTATATCAAATTCTATTTTTGTATGTCCTGGTTCTGCTGGTTCCATGTTTACCATTTCGCCTTTTCTTTTTCCTAATTTTTCAATTACATTTCCTACGCTGTCATCTGGAACATTTACGCTTAATGTTTCTATTGGTTCACATTTTACTCCATCTATTTCTTTGAAAATAACTTTTGGACGAGATACTAATAGTTCAAATCCTTCTCTTCTCATATTTTCTATTAAAATAGATAAGTGTAATTCTCCTCTACCACATACTTCAAAGCTTTCTGCTTTATCTGTTTCTTTTACTCTTAATGATACATTTCTTTCAAGTTCTTTGAATAATCTGTCTCTAATATGTCTTGATGTTACAAATTTTCCTTCTTTTCCTGCTAGTGGTCCATCATTTACGCTAAATGTCATTGAAACTGTTGGTTCGTCAATATTTACAAATGGTATTTTTTCTGGATGATCTATATCACAAATTGTGTCACCAATATTTATATCTGCAATACCTGATACAGCAACAATATCTCCTGCTTTTATTTCTTCAGCTTCTACTCTTTTTAATCCCTCAAATGTAAATAATTTTGCAAGTTTTCCTTGACCATTTTTTTCTTCTTTACATATGCTAACTGATTGTCCAGCTTTTATTGTTCCTCTTTCTACTCTACCTACTGCAATTCTTCCTAAATAATCATCATAATCTATGTTTGAAACTAATAATTGCATTGGTCCATCTATTTCACATTTTGGTGGATGAATATGACTAATAATTGTATCAAAAATACATGTTATATTATCACTTTCATCATTTAAATTCATTTTTGCTATTCCATTTTTAGCTGATGCATATATTACTGGGAAGTCTAATTGTTCATCTGTTGCATTTAAGTCCATAAATAATTCTAAAACTTTGTCTACTGCTCTTAGTGGATTAGCTCCTGGTCTATCTATTTTATTTATTACAACTATTGGTTGTAAATTTAAAGCTAGTGATTTTTTTAGAACTTCTCTTGTTTGTGGCATTGGTCCATCAAATGCATCAACAACTAGTAAAACACCATCAACAGTTTTTAAAACTCTTTCAACTTCACCTTCAAAGTCAGCATGTCCTGGAGTATCAACTATATTGATTTTTACATCATTATACATAACTGATGTGTTTTTTGAAAGGATTGTAATTCCTCTTTCTTTTTCAATATCATTTGAATCCATTACTCTTTCTGCAACTTGTTCATTATCTCTAAATATATGACTTTGTCTTAAAAGTGCATCAACTAATGTTGTTTTTCCGTGGTCAACATGTGCAATTATTGCTATGTTTCTTATTTTTTCGTTTATCATCTTTTATTATCCCTTCTTAATTTATATATTTTCTTTGCTACTATATTCGCTGCTAGTTCCTTCTAGCTCTTTTATAGATAACTCTATTTTTTTGTTTTCTAAATCTACATCTATAACTTTAGCATTTACTTCTTCACCAATTTCTAGCTTTTCTTCTGGCTTAGATATTCTTTGTTCAGAAATTTGTGAAATATGTATTAATCCTTCTATGCCTTTTTCTAATTCTGCAAATGCTCCAAATGGCATAAATTTCTTAATTTTTACTCTTACAATATCTCCAACTTGGTAGTTAGCATTTTTCCATGGGTCTTGCCCTTTGCCTTCATATAGAAGTTGCATTCTTCTATTTTCTTTATCAAGAGTTTTTATTTTTACTTCTATATTTTGACCTTGTTTTAATATTTCATTTGGATTTGCTCCTCTTTCCCAAGTCATTTCAGATACATGTAGTAATCCTTGAACTCCGTCTATGTCTATAAATGCTCCATAAGAACAAACACTATTTACAACACCTTGATATGTTTTTCCTACTTCTACTTCATTCCAAAATTGGTCTTCTTTTTTCTTTTTTTCTTCATCAAGTATTATTTTAGCAGAGCCTATTATTTTATGTTCTTTTGGTTCATACTCAACTATCTTAAATTTTATTGTATCTGTTTGATTTGCTGAAAGTGAATTAGGTATAAAAATTCTAATACCTTTATAATTTACTACTAATCCTTTTTCATTATGCTCTGAAACTTTTTCTTCAAAAATTTCATTGTTATTTACTTTTTCTTCAAATTCTTTTCTAATTTGTGCTCTTCTTCTTTTTTTACAAGACAAAAGAACATTTCCTTGTCCGTCATTTAATTTCAATACATCAGCAACTATTTTGTCGCCTATTTTTAGTTCTTTAGATGGAATTTCATTTTCATTAAATGAATACTCATTTTTTGGTATAATTCCATCTGCTTTATAATTTAAATCAACTATAATTTCTTCATTTTTAGTTATGCTAATTATAGTTCCTTCTACTATTTTGCCAAGTTTTTTATCTTTCATTGAATTGTTTAGTAATTCTTCGAAAGAAATATTTTCATCACTCATTAATTTACCATTCCTTTTCTTTATCAAAAGTTTAATTTTTAACCATTATATTATATATTAATCTTCTTTTTTTGTCAACATAATAATATCATCCATAACTTTTTTACTAGCATTATCTAGCCAATTCGGATCATCGCTTTTTAGAGCCATAATGTCTATAGGTTTACCATAATTAAATGTTACTTTAGAAAAAGGCTTAAATGTTCCATGAATTCCCACTGGTACAATTTTAACCTTAGCTTTTTCTGCTAAAAATACTGCACCATTTTTTATTTTTACGTTTTTAGCCATCCCTTTTCTTGTTCCTTCTGGAAAAATTCCTATTACTTCTTTATTTTTTAATGCTTTCAAGCATAATTTTATAGAGTTTAAATCACTTTTTCCTCTTTTTACTGGTATTATGTCAAATAAGTGAGCTAACCAAGATAATATTCCAAACCTATATAAATCTGCTTTAGCTATAAATCTAATTTTTTTCTTATTACACAAAACAATTCCAGCTGCATCTAAATAATTCATGTGATTAGCACAAATTATAAATCCTTCATCTTTTGGAAAATTTTCTACACCATTAACTTTAACTCTAAACGCAATATGATAAAGTCCATTAAGTAAACCTTTAACAAAAGCCCTAGTAATTTTCTTTATTGGTGTGTTTGGTGTCATTTTATAACCATTTTCAATACTGTCTACTAGCTTTTTCTTTTTTCTTATTATATTATTTACTTTTCTTTCAACTTGTTTTATTGAAAGATTGCTTGTATCTATGTATATAGCATCTTTTGCCTGTTTTAATGGTCCAACTGTACTGTTTTTATCATTTTGATCTCTAAATTCTATATTCTTTTTTACGTCTTCAAATGAAATATCTATTCCTTTTTCCTTGTTTTGTTTATATCTTCTTTTGGCTCTTTCTTCTGTAGATGCGTCTAAATAAATTTTTACTTCTGCATTAGGAAATACGTTAGTACCAATATCTCTTCCATCTAATATAACATTTTTACCTTCTGACATTCTTCTTTGAAGTTCAACCATTGAATTTCTTACAATTTGAATATGTGAAACTTGAGATACTAAGTTGTTAACCTCTTCTTCTCGTATTTTTTTTGTTACTTCTTCTCCATCTAAATAGACTTTATCTCCATCAAACTCAATATTAATTTCACTTAGTGCTTTTTTTATTTTTTCTTCATCTTCAAGTTTGATTTTCTCTTTAATTAATTTTAGAGTAACACATCTATATGTCGCTCCTGTGTCTAAATATTGAAATCCCCATTTTTTTGCAACTAGTTGTGTTATTGTTCCCTTTCCTGTTCCTGATGGTCCATCTACTGCTACAATAAATGACATTTTATTTTTCTCCTTCCGTTAAATTTGGTAATGTTAACTTTTTAGCTATAACCTTCATTTCTACAACATTCATAGTAGTTTGTCTTTCTATTTCTTTAATGCACTTTTCCTTGAATTTTTTTAGCTCTGTTACTAAATTAAACCCATATTTAACTTCTGCCTCTATATAAATAGAAGGTCCATTTTCTGTTTTTGTTACTCTTACTCTAATTACATTAGTTATAGAATCGGTTTTACTTGCAATATATTCAACTATTTGTCTGAATACTGTATCAGAAATTGTGTAATTTCCCATATAGCTAAACGTTGGTCTTATTATAGATTTTTCAGAAATATATGGTTTTTCGCCATTTCCTTTTGATTTAAAAATTTGTAATGGATCTAGTAAAAATCCTGAAAAATCTTTTTTTATTTCAAATGTTGGAACAGGTATAACATGTTTCCCTTCTGTTGTTCTAATTCTTCTAGCATTTGTTATCTCTTCTTCTGTTGCAACATCAGTAATGTATATTGTTTTTTCTATAGGTGGTAATTCTAAATTTCTTGCAATTTCTTCTACCATTTTATCCGAAGTTCCAAGTATAAGAACTGATTTTGGTTTTATTTTGTTGAAAGCTTTTACCATTTCTTTTCTTTGTTCATCATTTTTAAATAAAGCCCTTCTTACAGTTTCGATTTTAGTTGGAGCTTTTTTAGCAGAACTTCCTGCTACAATATCATTATTTTTTACTAAAATTCCATCATCTATAATATATTTAATATCATATTCACCCGCAACCATTTGTGCTCTGTAGCTTTTTCCTGTTCCAGATGGACCAACAAAAGCATATACTTTTATATCTTTTTTCATTAATTTTTTCCTTTCGATTAAAATAAGATTATGTAAAATATTATATATCCAATAATTTGAATGCTAATTGAAATAGTAGATTTTTTTAAATTTTTACTATATTTAATATATTTTACTACATAATTTCTTTGTTTTATATTATTAATTAAAAAATACATAAATAGTAAAATATTTATTAAAGTAGTTATTATAAATAATACTTTATTACTAATTCCTGTTAGAAAACTGAATATAGAAAATATAATCCAATTTTTACTGCTAATTCCGCTTTTATATATTCTATGACTATAAATTAAAGTAATTACCATAAAAATAATTGGCCATATATTAAAATTTTCTTTGCAAAATATTTGTACTAAAAAAGTTAAAAACAAAATTAAAGAAGAAAACAATATTCCAGATTTTTCTCCAAAGTCTTTTCTTATGTGTGTAAATCCTAAAATAGCCAATATAATAAATGGAATTTGCAATGTTATAATTGATGAAAACTTATTGTTTATAAAATTAGAAATAAGTAAACAAATACTGCCAATTATTATAATAGCTAAATGTATATATTTTAAGGTTTCAAATTTTTTTACAACTATTAAATCTTTTGTGCAATTATTTTTTGAATAATTGTTCATTGTAGCCCCCTAATATATAGACTTATAGCCCTTATTATAAAATAAGGGCTAATTTACTAGTTTTGTTTAATTTCTTTATCTTCAACATCATTAATTTTAACATTTCTAACATGTTCAATTTTCTCCCAAGTAGTATCTCTTTTAAATAAACATTTAAAATTGATTAATAACCAAGAACCTAGAAAAATAGGATACATAAGTAAGCCTTTCCACATTTTCTTTACTGGCTTTTTATCCATTACCATTATAACTATTGCAATAAGAATTGGTAATACAAATGTTGGTATTAAATATCTTAATATGTTTAATATAAAATCTGATGTAGTCATTCCATTGAATAAATAACTTATAGCATTTAATACCAATAGTAATATTGTAATTATAAACATTGGTATACTTCCTAGCATATATAAAAGTCCGTCAAAATTCATTAAAGTTTTATTGTGTACTGCTGCTTTTGTTAATGGTTTTGTATATTCTTGAAGACATTGTATATGACCTATTGTCCATCTTGATCTTTGTGACCATGATGGTTTAAATTTAACCGGTTGCTCATCATATACTATTGCATCTGTTGCCCATCCAAGCTTTTTGCCTTGAATAATTCTTTTTAAAGAAAATTCTATATCCTCTGTTAAGGTATTTGTATTCCAACCAGTTGGTCTTATGCTATCAAACTTAACCATAAATCCAGTTCCATTTATAAGTGGTGATAATCCTGCATTATATCTTGCTAAGTGATAAAATCTATTCATTGTCCAATAAAAAATTGCATAACCTGAAGCTACCCAACTATCTGTTGGATTTTTAATATCTCTATATCCTTGAACTACTTCTTCCCCTTGGCATAAATGCTTGTTCATAGCTTTAATAAAATTTTTATCAACTATGTTATCTGCATCAAAAACAAAGAATGCATCATAGTCCATTTTAGGATCTGAAAGTAAAGTGTTAAGGAATAGTCTTAAAGCTTCACCCTTTGTTTTTTTAGTAGGGTCATCTTCATGTCTTTCAAAAACCTTTACTTTATATTTTTCTACAACTTCTTTTGTTTTGTCTGTACAGTTATCTGCAATAACGCATATATCATATTTATCCTTTGGGTAATTTTGTTTTTGTAAGCTTTCAATTAAGTTTCCAACAACTGCTTCTTCATTATGTGCTGGAATAATTGCTAAAAATTTATGATTCTTCTTTTCTATAAGTGGTTTTTCTTTTAATGTAATGAATGAACAAATGCTAACCACTAATTGATATATCCAATATATAGTTATTATCCATATTAGTGCTTGTTGTATAAAGTACAAATACTGCATTTTTATTCCTCCTAAATTAAAAAGCATAAAACATGCTTAAACATAATTATATTATACTACAAAAAAATCTATTTTACAACTTTTTTTATAGTTTTTATGTTTTCCATATTTTATGCTTTTAATTTATTCATTTTTGTTAATATTATTCTTCATTTTGTTTATTATCTTCATTATCTTTCTCTTCTTCATTGTGTGCTTCTAAGTCTTTCATATTTAAGGATATTTTTCCGCTACCATCTATGTCTGTTACTTTTACTTTTATTTCATCTCCAACTGCTAAAACATCTTCAACCTTTTCAATACGTTTGCTTGATATTTTAGAAATATGAAGTAATCCTTCTTTTCCTCCACCTAAGTCAACAAAGGCTCCAAAAGGTGCTATTCTTGAAACTATTCCATCATAAATACTTCCAACTTCTATTTCTCTAGCTATGTCTTCAATGATTTTTATAGCTTCGTTAGCATTTTGTATATTATCTGAATATACAAAAACTCTTCCATCTTCTTCAATGTCTATTTTTACACCAGTTTCTTCTATTATTTTATTAATTGTTTTTCCACCAGCACCTATAACATCTTTTATTTTATCTACTGAAATTGTTGTTGTAACAATTTTAGGAGCATATTTTGATAATTCTGGTCTAGATTCTGGTATTGCTTTTAAAATTACTTCGTCAATAATATAATCTCTTGCAATTTTTGTTCTTTCAAAAGCTTGTTCAATAATGTCGTAAGTAAGTCCATCTATTTTAATATCCACTTGGATGGCTGTTATACCATCTTTTGTTCCACCTACTTTAAAGTCCATGTCTCCGAAAAAATCTTCAATATCTTGAATATCTGTAAGTTCAATATATTTTTCTGGATTTTCTGGGTCTGTAATAAGTCCTGCTGATATTCCAGCTACTGGTTTCTTAATTGGAACACCTGCATCCATTAATGCTAAAGTGCTTCCACATATACTTGCTTGAGAAGTTGAGCCATTTGATTCTAAAACTTCTGAAACAACTCTTATTGTATAAGGGAATTCTTCTTCTGAAGGAATAACTGGAACTAATGCTTTTTCTGCTAAAGCTCCATGTCCAATTTCTCTTCTTCCTGGTCCTTTAGATGGTCTTGCTTCTCCAACACTATATGATGGAAAATTATATTGATGCATATATCTTTTTGATTCTTCTAAGTCTAAACCATCTAATATTTGTTCATCTGCTTTTGTTCCAAGTGTTACTACTGAAAGTACTTGAGTTTGTCCTCTTGAGAATAATGCGCTTCCATGTACTCTTGGAAGAAGTGCTACTTCAGCATTAAGAGGTCTTATTTCATCTAATTTTCTTCCGTCTGGTCTTTTATGTTCTTTTAAAATCATAGTTCTTACACAATGTTTTTCTAGGTCATGTACTGCAGTTTGAATATCAAAGCCGTGTTCTTCTTCTGCATCTTCTCCGTACATTTCTATAGCTAAGTTTTTAATTTCTTCTGCAATTTTGTCAACATTATCATTTCTTATTTCTTTATTTTGTTCTTGAACTCCTTCATACATAGCTTGTTCAAATTTATCACATACAGCTTTATAAAAATCTGGATCAACTGAAAAAGATTTATATTCAAATTTTTCTTTTCCTATTTCAGCTTTAATATTTGAAATAAACTTACACATTTTGATTATTTCAACATGAGCTTTTTTAATTGCATCAAGCATAACATCATTTGGTATTTCATCTGCTCCAGCTTCTATCATAGTTATTTTTGTTTCTGTTCCAGCAACTGTTAATCTTAATTTGCTATGTTTTCTTTGTTCTTCATTTGGATTTATTATAATGTTTCCATCTACTAAACCAACTTGAACTGCTGCTGTTGGTCCTCCCCATGGAATATCTGATATAGAAAGTGCTGCTGAAGTACCAATATTTGCACAAACTTCTGGGCTATTGTCTTGATCTACTGATAAAACAGTATTAACTATACATACATCATTTCTAAAGTCATGTGGGAATAATGGTCTTATTGGTCTGTCTATTGCTCTAGATATTAATACAGCTTTATCTGCTGGTTTTCCTTCTCTTCTATTAAAACTTCCTGGTATTTTTCCTACAGCATATAATTTTTCTTCATAATCTACAGATAAAGGAAAAAAGTCTACTCCTTCTTTAGGTTCTTTAGATGCTGTAACATTAGTCATAACAACAGTTTCGCCATATCTAACTGTTACACTTCCATTTGCTTGATTTGCAAATTTTCCTGTTTCAATTGTTAGTTTTCTTCCTGCTAACTCAGTTTCATAAATTTTAAACATAAATTTCCTCCTATTATATTAATTTTGATAACCGATTTAGCTGTAACCTCTATGTTATACTAACTTAAATTAGTACATCATACAAGCTACTTTCTAAACCAATTATCTAAAAAGTTAACTCCTAAAAAACAGGCGTGCTAAATAATGCCCCACGCCTGCAGTTTAATTATTTTCTTAATCCTAATTTTGCAACGATGTCTCTATATCTTTGAACATCTTTTTTTGCTAAGTAGTTAAGTAAATTTCTTCTACTTCCTACCATTTTTAAAAGACCTCTTCTTGAATGATTGTCTTTTTTATGGATTTTTAAATGTTCTGTTAAATCATTAATTCTTTCTGTTAAAAGAGCTATTTGAACTTCTGGAGAACCAGTGTCTTTTTCGTCTCTTCTATATGTTTTAATGATTTCTTCCTTTCTTTCTTTTGTCATGATTACACCTCCTAAATTTTTATGCTTTTAACTGAGCTAAAGTGGTGTGTTTTCCTTAAGCTAAGTTAAAGTACATATATAATATTACCATATTGTAGTAGAAAATTCAAGTGTTTTTGAAAAAAAGCTGAAGGGGGACGTTACTGTTTAATACTTTTAAATAAAAAAATTAGAGCTTTCTCAGTTTGGAGAAGGCTCTTAAAGATTTTAAAAAGC
>CALXKR010000042.1 GCA_944388895.1 uncultured Clostridia bacterium
AAAAGAGGGAGTGATTATGATGAATGCAAAAGAGTAGTAATAATAGCAATAATAGATTATGAACTAGAACTAACAAAAGATGTAGAAAAAATGGAAACAAAGTGGAAACTAAGAGAAACGAAAAATCCTCACTTAGTATTGACAGATGAAATAGAGATTTGTATAATTGAGTTACCAAAAGTAAGAAGAGAGTACGAAAAGAATAAGAACAATGAAAAAGCTCAATGGATGATGTTCTTAGATAATCCAAATACAAAGGAGGTTGAAGATATTGTGAAAAATAATGAAGAAATAAAAGATGCAGTAGTAGAAGTACACAAAATGACAGAAGATGAAAAAATGAGAAAACTAGCAGAACTAAGAGAAAAAGCAATAATGGATGAGAAGGCAATTGAAAAAGCTGGATTTAGAAAAGGAAAGGAAAAAGGGATAGAACAAGGGATTGAACAAGGAATAAAAAAAGGAATTGTACAGGGATTGGAGCAAGGCTTAAAACAAGGTGAAGAGAAAAAAACAAAGCAAATAATAAATAAACTTAAAGAAAAAGGTTTTTCAAAAGAAGAAATTATGAAGATGTTAGACTTGAGCGAAAATGAATTAAAATAAATAATAAACATAAAAATGTAATAAAATTTAAAAATAAAATGTCAGGTACTAAACCTTGACATTTTTATTTTTTATAAATATAATATCCATGCAAGAAAAAATAAAAGGAGATAAAAATGCTTTTAAGACCAAAAATGCAGATAAAAAAAATTACAGATATAACAGTAGAAATACTAAAAGACAACAACATAAAAGCACTTATATTAGATTCAGATAATACTTTAATTACACTAGATAAAGAACCACTAGAAGGTATTAAAGAGTGGATAAACAAAATAAAACAAAGTGGAATAAAAATTTGTATAGCATCAAATAGTATCAAACACAAAAAAGTTGAAAAAGTAGCAAAATATTTAGAAATACCATATACATATTTTTCTATAAAACCTACTAAATTAGGTTTAAAAAGAGCAAAAAAAATATTACAAGTAGAAAATAACGAGAATATCGCAGAAATAGGGGACCAACTTTTTACAGATGTATTAGGTGCAAACAGAATGAAAATGTTTTCAATATTAACAGAGCCAATTTCTGAAGAAAAAGTCAAATTAAATAATTTAAAACGCAAATTAGAAAAGAAGATTCTAAAAAAACAAGCGAAAAAATAAAATTTTAAGGGGGAATTTTAAAAATGTACATAAATGACATTCACATATTATATTATTTTTTTATAGGACTACTTGGACTTGGAGTAGGACAATTATTAGACTGGGCTACATTAAGAATGAGTGAGCACAAGCCAATTTTAAGTAAAGATTTTTTTGAATCATATATTAAAAACATAAAGCTAAATTATAGATTTATGTATTTAACAGCTATAATTTACATAATTTTACTGTTCACAATGGGATGGAAATTAGATTTATTAAAATATTTAATAGTAACACCTTTATTGCTTTCAGCTTTTGTAATTGATTATAAAGAACAAATAATTCCAAACAGACTAACACTTATACTATTTGAAGTGGGTTTGCTATTTGCTTTTATAGAAGGAACAACAAGCTTAAGCATGTTAACAGATAAAATACTAGGTTTAGCATTAGGTGGAGGAATTTTCTTAATTATTACATTAATAGGTGGTCTAATTGCTGGAAAAGAAGCTATGGGCTTTGGTGATGTAAAACTAATGGGGGCTTTAGGAATTATCTTTGGAGCATATAATATAGTTATAATTTCAATCTTATCTTTCTTGTTAGCAGCAATAATTAGTATTATATTAATAGTGTCTAAAAAGAAAAAATCTAATGAATATATACCATTTGGGCCATTTATAGTAATTGCAACATTTTTAGTTATATTTATACCAAAATACTTAATGTTATATGCCTTGTTAAAAATATTTACTTTAGGAACATTTAATGCTTAAGCTTTGCAAAATAAAAACATGCAAACTTAAAATACAAAATAAGAATGTGTACTTTTGCAAAGAAACTTTGTTAAATGTGCACATTTTTTATATATAAAAAATATTCAACTAAACTAAATAAAAATAAAGGTTGAAAGGAATGAAATAAAAATGAATTACAAAATTAGAGCAATAAGAGAAAAAATGAAATTACAAAATATTCAAGGACTAATTATAACAAATCCGTTAAATATTAGATATATTATAGGAATCCCAGTAGAAGGAACAGTAATTATTAATAAATTAGAAAACATATTTGTAACAGATGCAAGATATATAGAAGAAGTAAATAATTTTCTAACTATAAACGATGGTTTTATTGTATATGACTCAAAAGATTTAAACGATATTGATTATTTTGGATTTTTTGCAGACTGTGAAAATGTTGGATTTGAAGAAAATTATGTAACTTTCCACGATTATCAAAATTTGCTAAGAAAATACAGGATAAAAAATATTGAAGAAACAGAAAATATTATTGAAAAGCAAAGAATGATTAAGGACGAAAAAGAAATAGAATATATAGAAAAAGCATGCCATATTACAGATGAATGTTTTACATATTTGACAAATTTTATAAAAATTGGAATGACTGAAAAACAAATCTCTCTCGAAATAGAAAAGTATTTTTTAGAACACGGCGCAGATGGTTTAGCTTTTGAAACAATAGTAGCATCAGGAGTAAACTCATCAAAACCTCATGCTATTCCAAGTGATAAAATTATAAGATATGGAGATCCAATTACTATTGATTTTGGCGCTAAATATAATGGTTATTGCTCAGATATGACAAGAACAATATTTGCTGGAACAATTTCAGAAGAATTAAAGAATTTATATAATTTTATTTTAAAAAATCAACTAAAAGCTACAAAAGAAATGAAAGATGGAGCAATAGCAAAAAATATATCCAGAATGGTTGAAAATGAGTTTTATCTAAATAATTATTCTTTAATTCATGCATTAGGTCATGGTGTTGGATTAAACATACATGAACTACCATACATAAGTCATAATTCTCAAACAATGTTAAAAGAAAATATGATAGTAACAAATGAACCAGGAATATATATGCCAGGCAATTATGGAATCAGAATAGAAGATACTATTAGAATAGGAAAGCTAGAGTCAGAAGTTTTAACTAAATCTAGCAAAGAAATAATTGTTGTAGACCCAAAATAAACATAAAACAGTTTTAAAAAATTGTTTTTTGCAAAAATAAACAATTCAACAAATAAAAATTTACACAAAATTCACAATTCGACATAATATACAAATATTTCTTAATTTGGATAAAAATAATACAAAAATTTTTATTTAACCTATTGAAAATATTTTGAATTATTGTTATGATTACTATGATTTATTTTAATAAAAAGGGACGAGTAAAATGATAGAATTTAGAAATGTTAGCAAAAAATATGATACAGGCACAGAAGCAATTCATAATATTAATTTTAAAATAAATAAAGGAGAGTTTGCCTTTTTAGTAGGAAGCTCAGGTTCTGGAAAATCTACAATGATTAAGCTTATATTAAAAGAAGAAGAACCTACATCTGGTAACATCATTATAAATGGAAAAGACACTACTTTTTTAAAACCAAGTAGAGTTCCTTATTTAAGAAGAAGCATGGGAATAGTATTTCAAGACTTTAGATTGCTTCCAGATAAAACTGTATATGAAAATGTTGCATTTGCTATGTATGTTGTAAAAGCAACACCAAAGCATATAAGAAGACAAGTACCAATGGTTTTATCATTAGTAGGACTAAGCCATAAAGCAAAAGTATATCCTAATGAATTATCAGGTGGAGAACAGCAAAGAGTTGCCTTAGCAAGAGCTATTGTAAATAATCCTTCTATGTTAATTGCGGACGAGCCTACAGGAAACTTAGACCCTAATACTGCATGGGACATTATGGAACTTTTAAATGATATTAATTTAAGAGGAACAACAGTAGTTGTAGCAACACACGCAAAAGACATAGTTGACAAAATGAATAAAAGAGTTATTAGAATTGATCAAGGAAATATTGTAAGAGACGAAAAAGGTGGATATGATGAGGTATAATGTAATTAGTTATCTGATAGGAGAAGGCTTTAAAAGTACGTTTAAACAGAAAAAAATGACAAGTGCATCAATTATAATTATGTGTGCCACAATGTTTATATTTGGACTATTCTTTGTTATAGGGGAAAACGTAAACAGTGTAATAAAACAAATTGAAAGCCAACAGGGAATTCAAATATTTATAGAAGAAACTGCAACAGATGAACAAATTGACCAACTAGGAAATCAAATTAAAAATATAAATGGCGTCAATAAAGTAACTTTTGTTAGTAAACAAGATGCTTTAAACTCAATGAAGGCAGTATTAGAAGACAATCAATCTATATTAGAGGGATGGGATGAAGAAAATCCTTTTCCAGCATCATATTTTGTTACACTAACAGACCTTTCTTTAAACGAAGAAGTTCAAGAACAAATTTTTAAATTAGATTATGTAGATGAAATAGAAAGTCAAAATAACACAATAAGCAAATTACAATCACTTGCAAATGGTATACAAATTATGACAATAATTATTTTAGTATTATTAATTGTTATTTCAATTTTCATAATTTCATATACAATAAAATTAACAGTACATGCTAGAAGAAGAGAAATTTCAATAATGAAATATGTAGGAGCAACAAATGGATTTATAAGAGGACCATTTATTGTAGAAGGTGTTATTATAGGAATTATATCAGCAGTAATAACTTTAGTTGTATTAGGATTATGTTATAATGCTGTTATGGGTGGTATAGGAGAATCTGTACTAGTACAAGATATAGGAATAGGTTTACTTAGCTTTTCTGATATGTTCTTCTTAGTTCTTACAGTATATTTACTATTAGGAATTGGTATAGGTATATTAGGTAGTGTAATCTCTATGAGAAAATATTTAAAAGTTTAAACGGAGGAAAATATGAGTAAAAAAATTATATCAATATTAGCTATAATATCAATAATTCTAGCATATACTGGAATAAGTATAGGCGCTACTCAATCAGACATTAACAGTTGGAATGAACAAAAAGAAAATGCTGAAAATCAATTAGAAGGAGTTAAAGACCAAAAAGAAACAGCATCAAGTGAATTAGAAGAAATAAATAATCAAATATTTAGTTTGCAAAGTGAAATATATACTTTAGAAAATAAATTAAATACTTTAAATTCTTCTATAGAACAAAAACAAAATGAAATACAAGAAAAACAAGCTGAACTTGAACATAAAGAGCAATTATTAAAAGATAGAATGGTTGCTATGTATAAAGGTGGAGGAGTTTCATATTTAGACGTAGTATTAGGTTCAACTAGTTATGTAGATATGTTTACAAAATATAATGCTGTAAAAACTATTGCTGAAAAAGATACTGAACTAATAAATGAAGTAGCAAATCAAAAAACAACAATAGAGAATGAAAAAAAGACTTTAGAAGAATCTAAAGCAGAAGTAGAAAGTGTAAAACAAGAAAAAGATGCAAAAAATGCAATGCTTACTGCCAAAAAAGTTGCTAAACAAGAAACAGTAAATAAGTTATCTGCTGAAGAACAAGCATTACAGAAAAAAATTGATGAATTTGAAGCAGCAATAGATCAGGCTCAAAAAGAAATACAAGAAAGTATAAATAATTCTGGTGGTGGTTATGAAGGAAGCTTCAAAGGAATTTTAGAATGGCCATTATCATATAGTTATAATAGAATAACATCAATATTTGGTAATAGAACAGCTCCTACAGCTGGAGCATCTTCTAACCATGGTGCAATAGATATAGGAGTAAGTTATGTTCCTGTATATGCACCAGCAGATGGAAAAGTAATTGTTGCTAGATCTTTATCAGGATATGGAAATTATATTATGATAGACCATGGAAATGGATGGTATACAGCTTTTGGTCACTTATCACAATATAAAGTAAGTGAAGGTACAATAGTAAAAACAGGACAACAAATTGCAGTATCTGGAAACACTGGTGTTTCAACTGGTCCTCACTTACATTATGAAGTATACAAAGGGGGAAGTTCTAAGGGATATAGAGTAGACCCATTACTTTATACAAGTCATCCAAGTTTAATATATTGTTAAAATAAAGGGGGCATAAAGATAGTGAAAAACAAAATAGTTTCTACACTTATACTAATAACAGTAGCTACTATTACATTATCTTCAAGCCTCCAATTTGTTTTGGCTGAAGATAATGTAATTGCAAATGAGGCTTCAAACCAAGTCAATACTTTATCTTTAAATGAACAACAAAATCAAGTTCAACAAGAATTAGAAAAAGCAGAAGAACAACTTACATATGTTCAGGGAGAACTTAGTACAGCAGTAATTCAAATACAAGAGTTAGATGATAAAATAGCAACATACCAAAAACAATTAGATGAAGTTAATGCACAATATAAAGAATTACAAGAAAAGGTGGAAAAAACTGAAGCAGAACTAAATCAAGCTCAAACTGAGTATGAAAAAAAATTAGAACTTCTGCAAAATAGACTTGTACAAATATATAAACATGGAGAAACTAGTTATTTAGATGTTTTATTAAATTCTAGAAGTATTATAGATTTTGTGTCTAAGTATTTTGTTGTGCAAAAAATAGTTGAAAGCGACGGCAAGGCAATAGAACAATTAGAAGAAAAGAAAAATGAAGTAGAAAAAATTAATAAACAACTACAAGAAGACAAAGCTAAAATGAAACTAATGAAGGTAGAAGCTGAAAAGCAGACCGTTGTACTAACTAATACAAAAACAGTTCACGAAAATTATAAGAATAGCCTATCTGAAAGTGAAAAACAAATTAGTGCACAGATAGATACATATAAAAAGCAACAAGAAGAATTACAAAACTTAATTCAAGCAGCCATAAATGGTTCAAACTATGAACTAAAATATTATGGTGGAATAATGATGTGGCCAACATTAGAAAGTTCATATATAACATCACCTTATGGTTCAAGACTTCACCCAATACAAGGAGTAATAAAAAATCATGATGGAATAGATATTGGAGGAGATACTGGAAATCCTGTATATGCAGCAGCAGATGGAATAATTATTTACTCTGCATTTAATACTGGTGGATATGGTAATATGGTTATGATAGATCATGGAATAAATGATGAAGGCATAAAAATTGTTACATTATATGCTCATGGAGACAAATTATTAAAAAATGTTGGAGATACAGTAAAAAAAGGAGATATAATAATGGAAATGGGGTCAACAGGAAACTCTACAGGTCCTCATGTACATTTTGAAGTTAGAGAAAATGGAACTCATGTAGATCCAAAAAAATATTTATCTGCTAATTAAAAAGGAAGGTATAAAATGAATTCAAATAAGAAACAAAATAATACAATTTTTAAAACTATTATGACAATAATTGCAACAGCAATTATCACATTTGTTATAACTACTGTATGGATATATGGAAAAGGAGGAAATGGAAGTACAGAAACAGCAATAGGAAATGCAGTAAAATCTAATTATCTTTCAGCTAAACTTTCTGCAATAAGAAAGAAAATAGATAACGAATATATTGGAAATGTAAATGAAAATGATTTAATTGAAGGTGCAATTAAAGGTTACGTTGAAGGCTTAAATGATCCATATAGCGAATATCTTACTGTAGATGAAATGGCAGATTTTACAGAAGATACAGAAGGAGAATATGTTGGAATTGGTGTATATATTACAAAAGATACAAAAAACAATGAAATAGTTGTATATGGTACAATGCCAAATTCTCCAGCACAAGAAGCAGGTTTAAAAACTGGAGATATAATAATAAATATCGATGGAGAAGACTGTAATGGAGATGATTTTGATACAATAACAAATAAAATTAAAGGAAAAGAAGGAACAAAAGTTAAAATAACAATACTTAGAGATAACAAAGAAGAAGTTTTTGAAATAGAAAGAAAACATATTGAAGTAGAACATATAATATCAAATGTTCTAGAAAATAATATTGGATATATTTATATATCAAGCTTTGAAGGAAATGTGGCAAAACAATTTGAAGAAGCTTATGATGACTTAGCAAGTAAAGGCATAACTTCATTAATTATAGATGTTAGAAATAATGGAGGAGGAATAGTAGACGAATGCCTAGATATTGGAGATTTATTAACAGATAAAGACAAAACACTATTAATTGAAAGAGACAAAAATGGAAAAGAAATTGTTGAAAAATCAAAAAAAGATAAAAAGATAAATATGAAAGTAGCTCTTTTAGTAAATGAATACTCAGCAAGTGCCTCAGAAATATTAGCTGGAATTGTAAAAGAAGTTGTAGACGGAGCTGTTGTAATAGGAAATACAACATATGGTAAAGGAGTTATCCAAACAATTTACCCATTATCAGATAATAGCGGACTTAAAATTACAACTGATGAATATTTTACTCCAAATCATAATGAAATTAATAAAATTGGTATAGAACCAGATATAAAAGTTGATGATTATACATTTACAGGAAGCTTAGACCTAGAAAAAGATACTCAATTAAAAAAAGCAATAGAAGAATTAAAAAATAGATAAAATTAAGTAAAATAAAGAAACTAAGCACTTCTTTATTTTACTTTTTTTCATATATATGGTATAATAAAAGGGTGTCTAATTTTTATCCAATGGCGTAGACATAAAATATTTTCATCATAATAATTTATATTGGAGGAGTTAAAAATGTTAGATTATACTAATGATTTTCGGACAGAGGCATTAATGTCAGTCATGGAAAACAATTTTAAAAGTAGTTGTAGACAGATTCTTAAAAGCAAAGGAGTTACGGAATTATCACTACAATTATTACGTAAGTGTTTAAAAATTCCGGAAGAGGGCATCAAGGTTGAAACTGAAGATGGAAACCGTCTGGTGTACCTTCCGGTTATAGATTCGTCAAGAATCGATGACCAAAATATTGCAAGAATCGGAACATATTCCGTTTTTGACGGGAAATGCATTTTTGTATATTATGACGGAACTTATTTGACAAAAAGTGAAGAGGTAATTTATTTCTTGGGGAAAAATGGGTTTAAAAGAACAACCTATGCAGTACCTCTTTCAAAAAATGAAAAAATCTTTGACCCAAAAATTGAAAAAAAGTGGAGTGAATTAAAACGATGAAAAGAAGAAAATCATAAGTAAAACCAAAATCCAGTTCTGGTGTTAGCTAGAACTGGATTTTGGTTTATTATAAATAAAAAAAGATGCACACATTTAAGTTGTACATCTAATTTGGTGCCTCGAAGTGGAATCGAACCACTGACACAGGGATTTTCAGTCCCTTGCTCTACCGACTGAGCTATCGAGGCATACTTTTATATAAAAAAATGGCGACCCGGAACGGGCTCGAACCGTCGACCTCTAGCGTGACAGGCTAGCGTTCTAACCAACTGAACTACCGGGCCGTAAAAGTGGTGGTCGCTATAGGGCTCGAACCTATGACCCTCTGCTTGTAAGGCAGATGCTCTCCCAGCTGAGCTAAGCGACCATATCCTTTCGACTTCCTTAGTATACTAAATATTTTTAAAAATGTCAACACTTATTTTAATATTTTTTTAAAAAATTGTAAAAAATTTTTTAGTTATTATTAGAGAGGCAAAAAACTTAAAACATGAGCCAAATTTGTTGAATAAATTGTAACAAAAATGTAATATAAAAAGTATTGCAAAAAATAAAAATTATGTATAAAATATAAATGATTAAATCTATTTAATATAAATAGTAAAAGAACCTTGAAAACTTAATGTCTAAATAAAAAAGTTTAAATACT
>CALXKR010000043.1 GCA_944388895.1 uncultured Clostridia bacterium
TAATAGTTTCTTTTTTTTGAGACATTTTTATTTACCAATACAATTATTTTTTGAGACATTTTCACTTACCAGTCACAGTGTTTTTTCTTTATTGAATTATGGAATCTGAATTTACAGCTAAAACTGGTCTTCCTACATTATCATTTACATGTTTCAAATAATTCAAATAATATATTCTAGCACTTCTTTTAGTCCTATCGACAGTTTCTGTTTTATTATTTTTAATATTTACAACTTTTTTTATAAAAGTTTGTTTCACATCATTGACATACATACAAATTTATATTTAATTAATTTTACATAATATTGACTATTGAAAGATATCATGATATAATATATTATATCCATTTTTGGATTTTTTGAAATGTTCTTTGAAAATTGAAAAGGAGGTTCAAACTTATTTCATCTCAATAAACTATAAGTAATGGAGGTATTGTAACATCATGAGTAAAAAGATTTTTATTGGAGGTGCATGGCCTTATGCAAATAATTCTTTGCACTTAGGTCATATTGCAGCACTTTTACCCGGTGATATTATTGCGAGATACTACCGCAAAACTGGAGCTTCGGTTCTCTATGTTTCTGGCACAGATTGTCATGGAACTCCTATTACTCTTCGAGCCAAAGAGCAAGGTATTTCTCCTAAAGAAATTGCTTTGTCTTATCATAAAGAGTTTTCGGAGTGTTTTAAAGCTCTGCATTTCTCATATGATTCATATACTTTGACTCATACTAGTTTTCATGAAAAATTCGTCCAAGATACAATTTCTAAGCTAAATGCTAAAGGCGAATTCTATGAAAAAAGCGAGTTGCAGGGCTACTGTGAACATTGTCAGCAATTTTTGTCCGACAGAGAGATTGAAGGAACTTGTCCTATTTGTGGAGGTCATGCCAAAGGCGATCAATGTGATGATTGTCTTGCAACTTTTGATGCAGATGAACTTATTGACAAGAAATGTAAATATTGTGGTTCTCCTGTGTCTAAAAAGTCCAATGTACATCTTTTTTGGAAATTGTCCAACTATCAGAATCAAATTGCGGAATATGTTCAATCCCATGAACATCTTTGGCGTTTGAGTGCGATAAATGAATCCCAAAAATATCTTGCCAATGGAGGTTTGGTTGATCGAGCAATAACTCGAGAGCTGAATTGGGGGATTGATATTCCAATTAAAGGCTTCGAAACGAAAAAAGTATATGTTTGGATTGATGCTGTTTTGGGCTATATTTCTGCAGGAAAGAAATTTTGCATTGAACATGGCTTGAATTGGGAAGACTTTTATAAAGATTCTCCCGATTTGAATTCTTACTATGTTCACGGAAAGGATAATATTCCTTTCCACACCATTATCTTCCCCGCATTACTTCTTGCCTTAAACGAAAATTATCAATTGCCTAACCACATTGTTTCAAGTCAATTTCTTAACATTGCCAACGAAAAAATTTCTAAGAGCAAGGGAAATGGAATTGCTGTCAAAGATTTGTTAAAAGAATATTCTTCTGACAGTATCCGCTATTGTCTGACTTATCAGGCTCCTGAACTCAAAGATACCAACTTCACGACAGATATTCTTGAACAGCTCCATAACAAATGTTTGGCAGGGGAATACGGAAACTTCGTCAATCGTAATCTTGCGTTCATTGTAAAAAAATTCGATGGCATTATTCCTCAAGGTACTATTGACCCCGACATAATTTCTCTCATTGAGGAAACTTATAAAAAGGTTTCTACTCTTATTGAAAAAGCCGAACTTAAAAGTGCCATTCAAGAGATTCAGCAACTTGTTAGATTTTCTAACAAGTACTACGATGAAAAGCAACCGTGGATTCAAATAAAGCAAGATGTTGAGGCATTTAATAATACCACCGCAACTTGCATCGCTTTGATCGTAAATATTGCAAACTTGTACGAACCCTTTATTCCTAGTTCATCTAATGAGGTTTACAAGTTCTTTGGAATTTCTAATCCTCACTGGGGATATATTTCAATTAATCCTGAGACCACTTTGAAAGATGTATCAATTCTCTTTTCAAAGATTGGTTAAAAGAACGGGAAAATGGGAGAAAAACGCTTGTTTATTCTCCCATTTTCCAACTTTTAAATAAATTTTATCTTTTTATAATTTGAACATTCTACATTATTTTCTTTCAATTTTACTTTCAACTCTTGTAAAACTTTAAACTCTTTAACTCTATCATTATTTGAAAAAATAGTTTTATGGTTAACAAATTTCCAATAGAATCCCGGATGTGTCATAATTTGAATTACATCATTTTCTTTAAATTTTGTCAACTGGTTCCATAAAATATCAAGTCTTCTAAAATATCCATACATAGTTCCAATATATTTTATACTATCCTTTTTGCAATTCTTTACGCACATATAATTATTTAAGTACATATCATACTTAAAAAAATAATCATAATTATTTTTTAATACTTCATAATCAATTTTGTCTTCAGTAAATTTGTACAATTCTTTAAAAAAATTATTATTGCTTATTAATCTTTTATCTAATAAGTTAAGATTTTCATATGGGATTCTTAAATGTATTTCGTGTTCTAATGATATTTTTTCAAATAATTCTTCAATTTCTTTATTAAAAATATTACAATGATTATGACCATCGATATGTTCTGGAAAAAAATTATAATTATTATAAAATTTATCTAATTGGCATTTAATTTCTTTCCTTATCTTGTTGATATTAATTGTATTTTCTATTGCATTACGCCAAAATGAATATTTGGTTTTCTTATAGTGATAACAATGATAGTAAATATCATTTGCTCTGTAATTTATTAAATTATCATCCGTTAAATTTATATGGATGCCAATACTAGCTTTTGTTCTCATTATTTTTATCATTAATTTTCTTAATAGTCCAATTTTATTTGTAACTACAACACTTACACTAGTAATGCAACCTCTAATAACTCCTAAAAATATTCCAAAATCTCTATCTATATCAATTCCAAAGTCATCTGCATTTATTATTACTTTCATTTTTCCTCCTAATTTTTTTTATTATATAAATTTATAGGATACTAAAAGTATAGTATCCTATAAATTTGCTAGATTTATGCCTTATCTAAATTTAGGTTGAAACTTTTGATAAAATTTTTTACTTTCACCCTGTTTAGTTTCGACATTTTTACAGTAATACCAACAACCATTTGTAGGGAAATAATCATTGGGTAATTGAGGTAAATACCTGTTTCTTACATATTCCTTAACTTTTTTCTCAAAAGTCTTTGGATTTAATCCAAATTCGTTAGAAACGGCATTGATTATTGGACTTAATAAATATTCGCCCAGTTTGAAATCATACATATAAGATGCTCTAAATTCAAATTCTCGAGAGTTTTCATCATAACATCTAAATGGATATGTATTCCAATTAGTTGAAATTCCTAAATATTTGGCTAATAATATATCTCTGTCAACATCCTCCATATCTTTTATAATCATTCTTGAAATCTGATAGTTTGAGTCTAATTCGTACAAACAATTCTGACCATGGAGTTCAGGTCTTAATGCACATTTTAAATTAAGTTCCCAATATGCATCAACGGTCAAACGTAATATATTCCATAAGTATTCTGCAGGTTCTTGCCCACTAATTTCAATAAACTGATTAATAAGTAACTCATCATTTGGTTTCTTTATATCCCTTGAAAAAAGTGAAAAGGCGGGAATAATTGCAACTTTCTTATCCAAACGAGGATACGGTTTAAATTCTCTAAAGATAGTTCCCCATTCAAAAACGGTTTTACCAACTAATCGACTGACTTTCATTGATGTTTCTGGTAAGAAAGCTAAGCTATCAGGTAAGATTGCTCTATCAATGCATTCCATTATTTTATTGCTTGTTTCAATGCTTGCATAACCACTAATATATGATATGTCCCTTGTACATCTGCCAATTTTCGACACATCATATGTTAATTTCAAGAAACCTTTTTCGTAACCATTTAAAATTAGCATTGTCCTTCCACTAGCAGTAGGACTTACTACAATACTGGACTTCTCTAGTTTTCTACCAGACTCATTCAGTATATTTGATTGAATAGAGTCAGGATGTGCATAATTTTTTCCAGAAGAAAATAAGTCATTTTGCTGACCAATTACAATCGTCTGACAGTCATTGTCAGAAAATTCCAATAAATTAAATTTTGAAAAACCAGTAAACGGATTTGTTTCATATGACGTCGTATGAATGGATGTAAAACCACTCGGAGAACCTTCATTTACATACCGTTCCATATAAATGTACGCATCATTCAAATTATAGAAGATATTCGTTGCTTTCATGATTCACACTCCTATCTAATATGTATAAATTCATTAGCAAAATTAAATATTTAATTTTGCTAAAGACAAAACAACGGCTGATGTTATTTTATCACCATTTTATGTAAATGTCAATTAATATATAAATCCTAGTTATTTTAATATCTCCTGTGAAAAATGTCCATTCTTAAATGTTATACGATAAGCATTTAATTTGTCATTATGTTTAATAACTTTACATTTTCCATCAATAAATGCTACAGCTACATCATTATCTATGGCCAAACCATCTAATTTATATTCTCTTATATTTTTGAAAAATTGTTCTTTTTTCTCATCAGACTTTTCATCATAATGAACGCAATTTATCATTGGAATTAATCCTACTCCTTCTATTAATTCATAATTATATTTAAACCAACAATAGCTTCCAGCGCTCATTCCGGCCAATATAATTCCTTTTTCATATGCTTCTACTAAAATTTTATCAATACCAGTCTGTTTCCATATATCCATCATAAATTGTGTTCTTCCACACCCAACATATATTATATCTGATGATAATATCTTTTCTTTTATTTCATTATTTGAAAGTTTATTATTCAAAATTTCTAGATTAGTTACAATTCCGCCTAAACTTTCATATGCCTTCTTAAAACTTTCATAATAATCTTTTCTTTCTTTAGATGCTGTTCCTATAAATAATACTTTAGGATTTTTTTTCTTTGAAAGAGAAAATATTTCATAATCAATTTTGTTGGGTGTATAAGGTAAAAACACATTCTCTTTACTTTTTATACCTACTAATCCTCCAATACATATAATTGCTTTCATTATTTTACCTCCTTAGCTATTTTTTCTAATTCATCAATTAAATACTTAATAGTATCTGTTTTTTTTACCAGAATTTTACAACTTACTATATTTCCTTTATATTCATTAATATTTTGTAAAAATTTTTTCAAATTATTATAAGTAATTATATTAGATGAGTAGCCAATTTTATTGTCTTTAATAAATTTTGCACAATAATTTTGATCATAAGTTGGCAAAGGAATTGCAAAAATTGGTACACCACAATAAAGTGCTTCTGATATTAATGTATGCCCTGCTGTACTTATAATGCAATAGCAATTTTTTAAAACTTTTACAAATTCTTCCCTATCATTCTTTTTTATTTCAACATTAATTCCTTTTTTAATCTTTTTATCAACATAGTCTGATGAAAATATAATAAATTTGTATTTAGTAAAACGGTTAAAAATTGTTATTATGTCTTCAATCTTTTGCTCTATAGGTATATTTATAAATTTCGAAAAGTAAACTAAAATTATATTTTCATTATTTTTAATTTTTTTAGCATTTTTTAAATCCTCTCTTATTATTGGGTACAATATTTCAACATTCTTAGGCAATAATTTTTGTGGTAAATCATAGAAAGACACAGAATATTTTTTATCTGATTTTGGAAAAAATAGTTTTAATCTTCTTTTTTCTTCTTCACATGAAAAGCCATTAATTTCATCTTCTGGCATATAAATGAATTTACTATGTTGGTCTACATTTACTAATGGTTTTCTTAACTTATATGCAATTCTTGCTACAACAGGTTCATAATCGCTGATGCATAAGTCTGGAATAAAATCATCTTTAATTAAATTTTTAAAAATCCATATATTTTTTAAAACTCCTGGAATGAATTTCAAAAAGTTTCTTTTAAGGCAATCAATCCAATTTATTTTTTCACCTTTAAACATTATCATAGGAACATATACATTGTAAGTCTTTAAACCTGCATCTTTAAAAAATTTTACTCCTTCATTATAAGTTAAAATTCTAACTTCATTACCTCTTTTAATTAATTCTTTTGATATTTCAAATTGTCTTATGCAATGTCCTTTTCCTATACCACATACTCCAATTAAAACTTTCATCATATTCTCCTTAGATTTTATATATTATTTAAATATTACATTCTCTTTTTATTTCTTCATCATTAAAAACTAGTGTGTATGACATATTCATAGGGCATTCTCTACAGAAATTCATCTTTTTATTTCTAAATTTATTCCATTCATTTGATTTCCATAAATCTTCTATATCTGTATCAAAAATGTTTCCTACTATCTTTTTCCTATTATATTCAACAGCATTACATGGTAATACCATCCCATCTCCTTCTATAATCATAAAAGAACTTGGTATATCACATTTTTTCTTTATATTATCATCTGGCCAATATAATCCATTCTCAAAATTTTCTATACTATTAAACTTTGTATTGAACATATCTTCTAATTGTTGAATATTAAATTTCTTTAGCTTTTCTTCAATATCTAAATTCTTTATTTGATATACAAGATTTGGTACATAATTTTCTTTAAAATCTATTATTTCGTCTTTATTTAGTAAAAACAATTTATTTTTAGAATCCGCTTCTATCATATCAATACTAAGCATATCAGCTTTTAAAGCCATTGCTAATCTTATCATCTCACCAATTTTTTTGTAATTATGTTTTGATAATACCATTCTGACATTCAATTTAAAAGGAATATCCAAATCCTTACATTCTTTTACTTGTTTTGTTGCTCTGTCAAATAATCCTGGTAATCTTCTTAATTCATCATGCTCTTTTGCATCTGGATAGTCAATAGATAAATTAATAATGAGCAAACCAGCATTAATTAATTCTTTGAATTTTTCAACAGACAAAAGCCATCCATTTGTATTTAAGGACGCTTTCATTTCATTTTTTGTGATTAGTTCAACTAATTTTACTATATCCCTATAAAGTAATGGCTCTCCTCCACTTATACATATCTGATTAGTTCCTAATTTTTTTAGCTTTTTAAATAACTGATCATATTCTTCAATTGTAAAAACTCTTTCTCGTGTAAATTCTTTACTTCTTGGATTGCAATGTAAACAGTTAGCCATGCAATTTAGAGTTGGTTTTATTGCAACTAAAGTTGGTTTAATATCGCAATTATAAAATGTTCCTTCTTCAAAATACTTTTTTGTATAATCCGTATAATAATATTTAGCCTTATAATTTATTTCCATTTTACACCTCAAAATCTAAATTTTTTAAATACCAATCTACCGTCTTTTCTAAACCTTCTCTAATTTTAAATTGAGGGTTATACCCTAATTGCTCTATAGTTTCGTTAATATCTGCCAAAGAATTTTTTATATCTCCTTTTCTTTCTGCCCCATAGATAACTTTTGTATGTCTATGAAGTATATTACATAAAAGTTCATATAGCTGATTTATTGATGTACTTTCTCCACAAGCAACATTATAAACTTTTCCATTTGAAATATCAATAGAAGTACATGATTTAAGATTCGCATCAATTACATTATCAATATATGTAAAATCTCTCCTTTGTTCGCCTGTACCATTAATAATAATCTCTTTTTGTTCTAATAATGCATTAATAAATTTAGGTATCACGGCTGAATATTCTGAATAAGGATTTTGTCTTCTTCCAAAAACATTGAAATATCTTAGTCCAATTGTATTAAGTCCATATAATCTATAATATAATTTTCCTAATTCTTCGTCTGATTTTTTGCTTAATGCATATGGTGACAGAACATTTCCTTCATTTCCTACTTTTTTTATTTTATCTTCGTTATCACCATATACTGATGCTGAAGAAGCATATACAAATTTTTTTATGTTATTAACATAAGCTGCTTGCATCATATTATGTGTTCCTAATATGTTATTTTGTGTATAATCTAATGGTTGTTTTATTGATTTAGGTACTGAACCCCATGCTGCTTCATGAAACACAAAATCAATATCTTTACAAATTTTATTGCATAATGAAAAATCACAAATATCACCATTAATAAATTCAAATTTTTCGTTTTTTAATAATTCCATAATATTTTCTTTTCTACCATTAGAAAAATTATCTATACCTCTTACTCGGCATCCTAGTTCTATACATTTTTCTGCAATATTCGATCCAATAAAACCCGCAACCCCTGTAACTAAGATAGAAGTATTATGATTGAATTTTATAGACTCCATATTTTAAATCCTCTCTTTTCCAGTTTTTCTTTATCAAATATATGATTCAAGTCAAAAATAATTTTATTATTGTTGGCCTTTTCAAATAAATTTTCTAATTCTTCCATAGTCATGTCATAGTAATTTTTATGTTTAACTGCAAAAACAACTGCATCAACTTTAGGTATTTCTTTATCTAAATTCAAATCATACATTCTTTTTAACTCTTCAGTGTCAACATTATAATCCTCTAAATAAACTTTTATATTATCACTTCTTAATTTATTTACAATATCCACTACTTTAGAATTTCTTATATCAGGTACGTTTTCTTTAAAAGTTAACCCTTTTACTAATACTTTAGCATCTTCTAACTTAATTTTATTTTTTATTAACATTTTTTCAAGATTATTTGCTATATATTCCGCCATCGAATCATTTACATCTCTTCCAGCAATAATAAATTCTGGTTTAAAATTTAATTTTTCTGCTTTACTAATTAGGTAATAAGGATCAACCCCAATACAATGTCCTCCTACTAAACCTGGCTTAAAATTCAAAAAATTCCATTTAGTTGACGTAGCATCTAACACTTCTTGAGTATCTATATTCATACAATGAAGTATTTTAGATATTTCATTAATAAAAGCAATATTAATATCTCTTTGCGTATTCTCAATTATTTTTGATGCTTCAGCAACTTTTATCGACGAGACTTTGATTATTTGTGCTTTTATACATTTACCATATAAATTTGCTATGTCTTTTGCTACTTCTGGGGTTGATCCAGATACAATTTTTTGTATATTATCAAATTTGTGATAATTGTCACCTGGATTAATTCTTTCCGGAGAATAGCCCACGAAAAAACCAATATTTAATTTCATTTTAGAAATTTTTTCAATAATAGGAATACATATTTCCTCTGTCGTTCCAGGATAAACAGTAGATTCATAAATTACTGTTGCTCCCTTTCTAATATTTCTTCCAATCATTTTTGTTGCATTTATTATGCAACTTAAATCAGGTTCCTTATTTTCATCAACAGGTGTTGGAACCGTAACAATAATATAATCTGCTTTATTTATTACTTTTTCATCAGTTGAAAAAATTAGTTTTGTATCTTTTAATTCTTTACTTCCTACAGTTTGGGTTATATCTATACCTTTTTTATATTTTGCAATTTTTTCCTTATTTATTTCTAAACCATACGTATTGTATTTTTTTGCAAAAGCTATGGAAATTGGTAATCCTACATAACCTAAGCCTATAATAACTACATTTATCATTTTACGCCTCATTTTTTACTTTTTTCATTTTCATATATATATCTATATATTTCAGCCCAATTGCTAACTTCTTTTAAATATTTACCTTCAGGTAATATTCTGTTATCCTTT
>CALXKR010000044.1 GCA_944388895.1 uncultured Clostridia bacterium
GTTAATTCATTAATGGGAAATGAAAAAACAAAAGCACAAGCAAAAGAAACAATAGCAATAGATAGTATTGATAACTTAGCAGAAATTTTAAAAGTAAATCTAGAAATTGTAAATAGGGATACTAAAATTAGCTATAATAAAATACTAGCAAAAGCCGACACTAAACTAAAAATTTTATATTTAACAGATGATGGAAGAATAAATACAGTATCTACAACCATTCCTATTATGGGATTTATAGACATGAAAGATATTTCTGAAGAAAATGTATGTGATGTACAATACGAAATTAAAAACATGATAATAAAACCAAATGGAATGCAAGAACATTCAATATATGTAGAAATTGAAGTAGAAATAAGTGCACAAAGTTTTGAAACAAAAGAAATAAATATAATACAAGATTTATATAGTCCAAGTACAAATTTAGAATTTGAACAAAAAGATGTAATAGCAATGCAAGATAAAAGAAATTATAAAAATATATATAATATAAGAGAAAAGCAAATGATAGACATAGGAGATGAAAAAGTCTATGATGCTGATTTAAAGCTAGAAATAGAAAATTATAGAATACTAAAAGATAGTATAGAAATAAACGGAAACTTAAATATACAGTTCGTACATTCTGTAAATAATATGCAAGAAATTGGAATAAGTCAAATGCAAATTCCAATAGAATATAATATGCCATGTAATGGAATGAAACCAAACAATAACATAAAAATAAATACAGATATACCACTTCAAGATTTTACAATTTTACCAAATGGAGAAATAGACATAAAAATAGACTTAGAAATATCAATAAATACATCTACAGAAGTAAAAATTACAAAAATATGCAATGTAAAAGAATGTGAAGAAAAAGATAAAAAAGATTACAATATGGTAATATATTTTACAAAAAAAGACGATACTTTATGGAAAATAGCCAAAGAATTTAAAAGCACTATGGAAAGTATAAAGTGTAGTAATGAACTTGCATCAGATGAAATAACACCAGGAATGCAACTATTTATAACAAAATATGTAGGAGTTAATGGATAAAATTTATTCAAGACCTAGGTTTCCTAGGTTTAGAATAAATTTAAATAGGCGGAAATTATCCATCAATAAAACCACATAAAAGAATAATTATTTTTGTAATAGTTATAATGATTATAGGTTATTTTACAGCAATTACAATAATAAAAGCAATTACGCCTATTATCGAAAGACAATGCAAAGTTATAGCAAAAAGTACAGCATCAGAATATGCAAATCAAGTATGTAACAAAGCAATGGAAAATTTAACTTATGAAGATTTGTGCACAATAGATAGAGATTCAGAAGGAAGAATTAGACTAATAAGCTTAAATGTAGTAAATGTAAATAAATTGAATTCTCAAATTGCGCTAGAAATACAAGAAAAATTAAATGATTCAACCAGTAGT
The DNA here is from genome assembly GCA_944388895.1 of uncultured Clostridia bacterium. Lineage (GTDB taxonomy): Bacteria > Bacillota > Clostridia > TANB77 > CAG-508 > CAG-793. Next base: position 1,437 of record CALXKR010000044.1, read on the forward strand.
AAGTTTTATATAAGATTAGGAAGTTTTACAGGAAGCAAATTATTATCTGGAAGAGGTCCGAATGTTGAAGTAAGAATGTCAACAATTGGATCAGTTACAACAGACATAAAGTCAGAATTTGAAGAAACAGGAATAAACCAAACACTTCATAAAATATATATAGATATAAATTGCAATGTAAGTTTACTATCTCCATTTAAAGATATTGATGAACAAATAACAGCTCAAGTACTTTTATCAGAAACAGTAATTTCTGGAGACATACCAGATAGCTATTATGATTTAGAAGGAATGAGCCCAGAAGACACAATGAACATGATGAATTAGGGGACGGTCCTCCATCAAAAGCCACTTTTCCGCAGAATTTGGGCAAAGTTTGAAAAAAAGAGCCTCATTTTGGGGACGGACCTAGAAAATAAAAAAAGCACCTTAAACTCAGATGGCTGAGGCATTAGAGGTGCTTTTTATGTAAAATTTAGCAAAAATGATAATTGTATTTTTTAAAATCTTGTGATATATTTAAAGCTGTAAATAAAATATAATAGGGAACAAAACAATGGGAAAAAGAAAATTAAAAAACAAAGTTAAAAATTTGATTTCTAGTTTTATAATAACTATATTTCTTCTTGTATCAGCTTATTTTGGAGTAGATTACTTTCAAGAAGATTTAGTAAGCAAAAACAAAGATATATCAAAAAATGAAACACAAGAAGTTACAGCTCAAATTGATTATACCAATAGCATTAATTTACAAAATGATAAATTAAATATAATATATTTTTATGTAGGACAAGCAGATTCAACATTTGTAAAATTAAATAATAGTACAATGCTTATAGATGCTGGTAATAATGAAGACGGTAAAATGATTGTGAATTTTTTAAACCAAAATAACATATCAAAAATTGATTATCTAGTTGCTACACATGCAGATGAAGATCATATAGGAGGAATTGATGATATTCTAAATTCAGTAAAAGTAAATCAATTACTTATTCCTACAGTTGGAAGCAGTGGTAGTGACTATAAAAAGGCTGTTGAAGCGGCTCAAAATAATAATGTAGAAATAAAAAATCCTGTTAGAGGTGATAAATTTAATTTAGATAGTGCAAATATAGAAATAATGTCTGCATTAGAAGGCCAAGATGTGTCTGATAATGATAGTTCTATTGTTATGCAAATGAATTATAATACTACTAAATATCTTTTTATGGGAGATGCAGAAAAAGAGGTAGAAAATTCAAGACAATGGCAAGAAGTAGATGTACTAAAGGTAGGCCACCATGGTTCAAATTCAAGTAGTTCAGAAAAGTTTTTGGAGCAAATAAATCCAAAATATTCTATAATAGAGGTTGGAAAAAATAATTCATACAACCTTCCTAATTCAAAAGCTTTGACAAGACTTAAAAATATTAATACAAAAATATTAAGAACAGACATGGCAAATGGTGAAGAAGCAGGATCTTTTTGGCTTACAAGCAATGGTGTAGAAATAGATATTAAAGCTGTTAATATTAATTTAGACGGAAATCAATAGAAAGGAAATAATGAATTTAGAATTAATAAAAGATAAAACTTTAGACTTTGCAAAAAGTATAGGCAATATTTTTATAAAGGAATTAGAAAAATCTATGAATAGTTCAAAAATGACAGATATTTCAAAGGAAAATTTTCAAAATACAAAAAAAGAAATATTAAGTGAATATAATATTTATGAAGTGAAAGATAGAGGAGTATACAAATATTCTAAAAATTTAGAATATCCTGAATTTAACAAAGAGCTATACTCAGGACAAAAAAATGGATATTATATAATGAATGATAGCAAAGAGTTAATTTATGATGAACAATTAAACTCTGAAATAAATCAAAAATTAAATAATGCTAAAGACGAAATTTTGAAAAATCAAAATCAAATGTTAAATAATTATAGAAAAAAAGGTGAGGAGTATATTGTAGATGAACTAGGAGATGATGATAAAAAAGTTTATCTTACTAGAAAGAGTGACAATTTAGAATTTGAAGATTTTGAAATATCAGATGAATTATATAGAAAAATTCAAGAAAAAAATATGACGGGGGAAGAGAGTATATTAGTTTGGAATGGCAATTATTATGTGCTTAAATAAAAGTATATATATTACAAGAATGAATAAAAATTATATCACAAAAAAAGAGGACTTATTTTAAAGTCCTCTTAAATTATTTTGCACTTTTAGCAACTTTGCAAAGTTCTGTAAAAGCTTTAGAATCTGTAACTGCTAATTCAGCAAGCATTTTTCTGTTTACTGTAACATTAGCTTTCTTTAATCCATTGATTAAAGTGCTGTATGTCATTCCGTTCATTCTTGCAGCAGCATTTATTCTTATAATCCATAATTTTCTGAAATCACTTTTTCTGTCTTTTCTTCCAGCATAAGCATATGCTCCTGATTTCATAACTGCTTGTTTAGCTTGTCTAAATCTATAATGTTTAGCTCCATAATATCCTTTAGCTCTTTTTAATATTTTTTTATGTTTTTTTCTTGTAATTATAGCTGTTTTAACTCTTGCCATTTTTTATTCACCTTCCTTTATAATTAATTTCCATATGGTAATAATTTTTTAACATGGTTTTCACATGTACTATCAACATAAGCATTTTGAACGCTTCCTGAAGATTTTTGTCTATTTGTTTTATTTCCTAATAGATGTCTTCTATTAGCTTTTGTTCTTTTAACTTTTCCTGTAGCTGTATATTTATATCTTTTTTTAGCAGCTTTATTAGTTTTTAATTTTGGCATAATATTTCCTCCTTATAATAATTAAATTTATATAAAAATTAGCTTTTCTTAGCTAATATTATAAACAAATTTTTACCTTCTAAAACAGGTTTCTTTTCAGCTACTGCTATTTCACTTAGAGTTTCAATAAATTGATTTAAAACTTGTTCACCTTGTTTAACATAGTTAAGTTCTCTTCCTCTAAATCTAACAGTAATTTTTACTTTGTTTCCATCTTCTAAAAATTTTTGAGCATTTTTAGCTTTGAAATTGAAGTCATGTTTATCAATGTTAGGTGTAATTCTTATTTCTTTAAGCTCAAAAGTTTTTTGTTTTTTTCTAGCTTCTTTTTCTTTTTTAGATTGCTCAAACTTATATTTTCCATAGTTCATTATTTTACAAACTTTTGGATTGTTATTTGGAGCAACCAAAACTAAGTCTAATTTTTTTTCATAAGCGATATCTAATGCTTCATGCAAAGATAATACTCCTAATTTTTGACCGTTTTCATCAATAACTTGAACTTCATTTGCTCTGATTTGCTCATTAATTGGTAATTCTTGTTTTATATTAAAACACCTCCTAAAATATAGAAACCTTTTTTACAAAATAAAAAAGATTGGTATAAAAGCCAATCCACCCTCAAACATAATATAAATAAATCATAATTGATTTTAAATAAATATATGTTAAACCTTTTCCTAAAAGTTAAGGTGAGAAGTGTAGCTTCTACTTAAATTACATTATTAATAATACACTATAATTTAAATTTTGTCAATTGTTTCAAACAAAAAAGTTGAAAAAGTACTTGAAAATATGGTATAATATTTATGTATACTAATAAACAGTTTAGGAGGTAAACACAATGACTCTTTATGAAATGCTTCGGACCCCTGGAATCATCTGCGCAAATCTCATTTTAAAAGATCAACCGAGTTGGATGCCACCTAGCATTCCGACACAGTACGTCATCAATGATGAAGGAGAAATCTGGACAATTGATTCGAAACAAGCTATTTTGGAGCAAGATGGCAGGCTCAGAGTATTTTTTTTGGGAGAGGAGCTGAATCTTGAAACTTTGGGAGAAATCAAGATTGATGGAAACCTAGTTTGGTATAAAAAGTATCACTTTTTTGAAAAGTGGTGCTATTTCGCAGAGAAGGACGGGGTTTTGAGGGAAGCAATTTCTCATGAGGACATTGCCACAATAGAAAAATTGAGGTAAAGTTTACCGCCCGGGGACTTTAAGTTCCCGGGTTAATTTATTGAAAAATTGCACAAAAAATTGCAACAAAAAAACGAAAAGTATTGACTTTTGTAACAAATTATTATAAAATAGTATAGCGATATTGTAATATGTCCTAAGAAAGCAATTCCCCGGTTCGCTTTCAAAAGGTATCATATATATAAATTATTTATGAATGGAGGATAATTTTACCATGAATAATACTACATATAGTGTTAAGAAAAATGAAATTGAAAGAAAATGGTATATAATTGATGCTGAAAACAAGCCTCTAGGTAGAGTAGCTTCAGAAGCAGCAAAATTATTAAGAGGAAAACATAAACCAACATTTACACCAAATATGGATAATGGTGATCATGTTATTATAATCAACTGTGGAAAAGCAGTTTTAACAGGAAAAAAATTAAATCAAAAAGTTTATACTCATTTTACAGGATATATTGGAAATATGAGAAAAACTTTAGCTAAAGATATGATGGAACAAAAACCAGAAAAAGCTATGATGATAGCTGTAAAAGGTATGTTACCACATAATAGCTTAGGTAGACAAATGTTAACAAAACTTAGAGTATATGCAGGAGCTGAGCATGAAAATGCAGCACAAAAACCTGAAGTATGGAAATTTTAGTAGGAGGGTATATTAAATGGCTAAATCAGAAAAAGTTGTTTTCTTAGGAACTGGTAGAAGAAAAAGTTCAATAGCAAGAGTAAGACTTGTTGAAGGAAAAGGAAATATAACAATAAATGGAAAAGATATAGCAGATTATTTTGCTGAAGAAACATTAAGAGTTATAGTAAAACAACCTTTAACAGTTACAAATACTTTAACAAAATATGATGTAATCGTAAAAGTTCAAGGTGGAGGATTTAGTGGTCAAGCAGGTGCTGTACGTCATGGTATTGCTAGAGCATTAAACGAAGCTAACGAAGAATATAGACCAGCTTTAAAATCTAACGGATTCTTAACAAGAGATTCTCGTAAGAAAGAAAGAAAAAAATACGGTCTTAAAAAAGCTCGTAAAGCTCCACAATTCAGTAAGAGATAATTACAAGACTATTTTGGTTGCGACCCAAAGTCTTACAGAAAAGCTACAATCTATGCAGAGAGTAGCTTTTTTATTTTTTTTTATAAAATTTATGTTTTTTTATTGAATATATATAAAGTTTGTGATATAATAAAAGCACTTTAGGTGAAATAGTTTAAATAGCAAAAGAAGTGCATGGAAATAGAGGTTTAAAGACCTCTTTTCTTAATTAATAAAGAAATATAATAAAAAGCAATAGAAGTTTAAAATCTTCTATTGCTTTTTTATTTTAGGTTTAGCTATAAGTGAAGCAATATAACCAAAAAATACTGCAGCTGCAATTCCACCAGCAGAAGCTTTAACTCCTCCAATAAATGCACCTAAAACGCCTTGTTCACTTGCAGATTCAATAGCTCCTTTAGCTAAATTAGCTCCAAAACCAAGAAGTGGAACAGTAGCACCACAACCAGCAAAATCTATTACATATTTATATATTCCAAGTCCACCTAAAATTACACCAACTGTTACAAAAACAACTAAAATTCTTGCAGATGTAAGTTTAGTTTTATCAATAAGTATTTGTCCAATAATACAAATTAGACCACCAACAATAAAACATCTAACTAGAAGGCCAAAGTCTATACTTTGAAAAAAATCCATAATTTATCCTTTCTCCATTTCTATTGAAACAGCATGTGCAATACCTGGTATAGATTCTCCTTGCTGAGAAGTTGTTGAATTCATTAATGCTCCTGTAGCCATTAATAAAAGCTTTTTAATATGTCCTTTTTTCATAAGTTTATATAAATAGCCAGAAAATACAGTAGCTATACATCCACAACCACTTCCACCAGCATGAGTATCTTGTTTTTCTTTATCAAAAATAAGAACACCACAATCATCATAATTTTCAGATATATCAAAACCTTTAGTTTTAGCTAAATCAATTAAAATAGATTTACCAAGATGACCTAAATCACCAGTAATAATTGCATCATAATAATCAGGGGTTCTACCAGTATCCTCAAAATGAGTAATAAGAGTAGATAATGCAGCTGGAGCCATAGCAGCTCCCATATTATTAGCATCTTTAATACCTAAATCAGTAATTACTCCAGGTGTTATATGTGTAATATATGGTCCAAGTCCTATTTTAGAAAGTATTGCTGCACCAGAACCTGTTACTGTCCATTGGCTTGTTGGAGTTCTTTGATTCCCAAGTTCTAGTGGAAATCTAAATTGCTTTTCAGCACTACAAAAATGACTAGATGTAGCACAAAGTACATTATTGCAAGCCAAGCTATCCATAAAAACAGAACCTATGCACAAGGCTTCAACAAAAGTTGAACAAGCTCCAAATAATCCAAAAAAAGGAATATTAGAATCTCGCATACCAAAGTTTGATGAAATACATTGATTAAGTAAATCACCAGCAAAAGAATAATCAATATCTTTAGCAGATAAACCAGACTTGGCTAAAAGAGTATTAACTGTTTCTTTAAAAATTTTAGACTCAGCTTTTTCCCAAGATTTTTCACCCCAAAATTCATCATCTAAACATCTATCAAAGCATTTTGCAAGAGGACCTTCAGACTCTTTAGGTCCAACAATAGAAGCAGTATTAAATATAGTTGGTGGATTATCTAATTTTAAAGTATGATTGCCTATTTTTTTCATAAAACTTCCTTTCTATTTTTAACAAACATAAACTATTAGTATCTTAAAACTTATAATATTTTAAATAAAGAAACAACTTATAATTCCTACTAATATAGAAGCAGAAATTCCATAAACTAGTACAGGACCTGCAACAGTAAACATTTTTGAACCTACTCCTAAAACATAACCTTCTGATTTATATTCTATAGCAGGAGAAACTATTGAGTTTGCAAAACCAGTAATTGGAACTAACGAACCAGCACCAGCAAATTTACCGATTTTATTAAATAAGTTTAATGAAGTTAATAATGCTGAAATACCTATTAGACTTATTGCAACAATATTATTAGCAGAAACTGTATCTAGCCCTTTGAAAGTACAAAACTCAAATATTAATTGACCTATACTGCATATAAGACCACCTACTAAAAATGCATGTAAACAATTTTTAAAAATGGGGGACTTAGGAGATTTGGCTTCTACATATTCGTTATACTCTTTTGCAGTTTCAATTGGATTCATAATTCCTCCTATCTACTCTGATCTACCATAAAAGTTATATCTAAATCTACATAATATTCTGTCATTTTATTTACAGTAACCTTAGCTCTTTGATCTAAAATTTTTAAACTTGTAATATAATCAAGTGATTTTGCAACTTCTTCCAATGTTTTTACAGTTGCATCTTTCCAAGAAATTGTTGATCTACCTGTAACTTGTATATGTTTTTCAATTCCCATAAAAACCTCCTAAAAAATAAATTCTATGTATATAATTTCCAAAATTAAAAAAAATATGCACAAAATATATTTTTTGTGTTACAATGTTGTTTGGAAAAATAGCTTATGAATAAAGAAAGGAAAAAAAGATGATAGCATATATAAAAGGTAACATAGAAATAAAAGCAAAAGAATATATTATAATAGAAGTTAATGGAATAGGATATAAAATATTTATGTCTAGTTCTGCTATAAATGAACTTGAACAGGGAAAAACTGCAAAAATTTATACATATTTAAAAGTAAAAGAAGATGATGTTAGTTTATATGGATTTTTAAATAATGAAGAATTAGTAACATTTGAACTATTAATAGGTGTAGGTGGAATTGGAGCAAAAAGTGCAATAACTATATTAAGTAATATAACTCCATCAAAATTTGCTCTAGCAGTTATAACCAATAATGTAAATGCTCTAAAAAAATTACCTGGAATTGGCCCTAAAACTGCTCAAAGAATTAT
>CALXKR010000045.1 GCA_944388895.1 uncultured Clostridia bacterium
TTTTTAGGTAAGGGTGAAAAGGCGAGGTAAGAGCTCACCGTAGATGTGGTGACACATCTAGCCGTGTAAACCCCATTTGGAGCAACACCGAGACTAGGAGGCTAAGACTGCTCGTCATCTCCTTAATTTGGTGGCATGAGGTATATAGTAATATATATCCTAGATAAATGATTACTTTAAACAGAACCCGGCTTATAGGCTTACTTACAATTTATAATTTTTAACATATCATTAGGAATAGAAGAAGTTATTTCTATTTCTTTTTTTGTTATAGGATGAATAAAACTTATTTTGTATGCATGTAAAGCTTGTCTATTTATAAGTTCTGAATAATTACCATATAAAGTATCTCCAAGTATAGGATGACCAATAGACTTCATATGAACACGAATTTGGTGAGTCCTACCAGTATGCAAAATACATTTTAGCAAACTAAGATTTGTATTATTTACCTTAAAGTTTTGAATAACTTCATATTCTGTTATAGATTTTTCACCATTGCTATCTATGCATCTTTCAATAATACTATCTTCTTTTCTAGCAATAGGTTTATCGATAATTCCAGAGCCCAGTAACTTACCAATAACTATTGCTAAATATTCTTTATGATATTTATTTAATCTATCTTGAATATATTCATTTTTTGCAAAAATTACAATTCCTGAAGTATTTTTATCTAATCTATTAATAGGTCTAATTTTTCTTTTTAATTCTAAAATATTAAAATAATATTTTATACCATTTGAAAGACTATCCTCATAATGATTTAAAGAGGGGTGTACAGGCATATTAGCTGGTTTATCAACTATTATTATTGATTCATCTTCATACAATATTTTTAAATCCATTTTAACAGGAATAATGTTTGAATTATCTTCATCAAAATCTAAATTTACACTTATTTTATCATTTTGTTTTACATACATATCCATATAGATTTTATTTGAATCGTTTAAAAATATTTTTTTACTTTTCTTAAGCTTTGTTAGTAGTCTTTCAGATATTCCAAATTTTTCTCTTAATACTTGTCTAATATTTACTTCGTCTTTAACAATATAATTTAATTCCATAAAAATCTCCATTTTGAAATATATTAATCATAATATAATTATTTTATCAAAAATATTGTACTTTTTCCAGTTTTTATATATAATACTTGTGGAGGTACAAAAATGGACTTTATAGATAAAATAAAAAATAAGGCAAAACAAGATTTAAAAACAATTATATTACCAGAAACAGAAGATGTTAGAATATTAAAAGGAACAGAAATTGTACTTTCAGAACAATTTGCTAACATTATTTTATTAGGTAATGAAGAAAATATTTTAAGTCTTGCAAAGAAAAATAACATAAATATTAGTGGAGCTAAAATAATAGATCCAATAAAATCTGAAAAACTTGAAGAATATGCAAATTCATTATATGAACTAAGAAAAGCTAAAGGTATGACTAAAGAGGGAGCAAAAGAACTACTATTAAATAATTCTAGATACTTTGCTACTATGATGGTTAAAATGGGAGATGCAGATGGATTTGTATCAGGTGCATGTAATCCAACAGCCGACACATTAAAACCAGTTCTTCAAATTATTAAAGGTAAACCAGGTGTTAAAACAGTATCAGGCTTTTTTATAATGTGTATGCCGACAAAAGAGTTTGGAGAAGATGGGGTATTAGTTTATGCAGACTGTGGAATGAATGAAAATCCAACTGCAGAACAGTTAGCTGATATAGCTGTTACATCAAGTGAATCTTTTTACGAATTAGTTAACCCAAATGGAGTACCTAAAGTAGCAATGCTTTCGTATTCAACAAAAGGTAGTGCACATTCTGAATTAACAGAAAAAGTAGTAGAAGCAACTAACCTTGCTCACGAAAAAGCACCTAATTTGTTATTAGACGGAGAATTACAATTAGATGCAGCAATTATTCCTGAAATAGCAGAAATGAAAGCTCCTAATAGTCCATTAAAAGGAATGGCAAATATTTTAGTATTTCCTGATTTAAATGCTGGAAATATAGGATATAAATTAACACAAAGATTAGCACATGCTAAAGCATATGGACCACTTTGCCAAGGTCTAGATAAACCAGTAAACGATTTATCTAGAGGTTGTTCAGCAGAAGATGTAGTAGGTGTAGTTGCTATTACTTGTGTTCAAGCACAAAATATAAAAAAATAATAGCAATAAAGGAGGAAGTTTTATGATTATTTTGGTACTAAATTCAGGAAGCTCTTCACTAAAATATCAATTAATTGACACAAAAACAAAAGAAGTTCTTGCAAAAGGAAACTTTGAAAGAATAGGACAAAGAAATGCTTTTTTAACGCATAAAGTAGGAGACCAAAAGCATAAATTTGAACTTGATGTAGAAGACCATGAAATGGCATTAAATATTATTATTAGTAAGTTAACAAGTAAAAGTTGTGGGGTAATTTCCGAAATAGATAAGATTGATGCTATTGGACATAGAGTAGTACATGGTGGAGATAAATTTCGTTCATCAATGTTAGTAAATGAGGAAGTTTTAAAAACAATAGAAGAATGTATACCTCTTGCACCTTTGCATAATCCTTCTGCAATAGCTGGAATAAAAGCATGTATGGAAATTATGCCAGAAAAACCTAATGTTGTAGCTTTTGATACAGCATTTCACCAAACAATTCCAGAAGAAAGATATATATATCCAATTCCATACAAATATTATGAAAAATATAAAATAAGAAAATATGGAGCACATGGAATGTCTCATGACTATGTTTCTCATAGAGTTGCAACTTTAAAAAATGTTCCAATAGAAAATTTAAAAATAGTTAATTGTCATTTAGGACAAGGTGCAAGTATATGTGCAATTTGTAATGGTAAATCAGTAGATACATCAATGGGTTTTACTCCACTTGGTGGAATTCCTATGGGAACACGTTCAGGAGATTTAGATCCATCAGTAGTTACATATATAATGGATAAAGAAAATCTTACTCCACAAGAAATGAACACTATACTAAATAATAAATCAGGTGTTTTTGGAGTTTCAGAGGTTTCAGTTGATTTTAGAGATATAGAAGCAGAAGCTGAAAAAGGAGATTACAATGCAAAGCTTGCAATGGACATATTCATTTATAATGTAGCACAAACAATAGCAAAATATGCAGTTGCAATGCAAGGTATAGATGTTATTACTTTTACAGCTGGAGTTGGAGAAAAAGGAATTGAAGATAGAGAAGCAATATGTAATCAGTTAAAATATTTTGGAGTAAAATTAGATAAAGAATTAAATAATCATAAAAACATAGAAGCGAAAATTTCAACACCAGACTCTAAAGTAGAAGTTTGGGTTATACCTACAAATGAAGAATTACTAATTGCTGAGGATACAGAAAAAATTATTTCAAACTTACATTAAATTTTCTTATGCAATCTTTAATTTAATGTTAAATATAAAAAGAATGCAAATATTATTTTGGAGAGTAAAAAAATGAAAATTTTAGTTATTAATTGTGGAAGTTCATCACTTAAATATCAATTAATTGATATGGAAAACGAAAATTTAATTGCAAAAGGAACTTATGAAAGAATAGGGGAGGCTTCTTTTCTAACACATAAAATAAATGGAGAAAAATATGTTTTACAACATCCAGTAAAAACACATAAAGAAGCTTTAGATTTTTCTATTGAACAACTATTAAATAAAGATTATCCTGCAATTTCAAGCTTAGAAGAAATTGGTGCGGTAGGTCATAGAATTGTACATGGTGGAGAATATTTTTCAGAATCTGCTATAATAGATGAAGATGTTATAAGAAAAATTGATGATTGTTCAAGTTTAGCACCTGTTCATAATCCAGCAGCAATTATAGGAATTAGAGCATGCATGGAACTAATGCCAGGAAAGCCAATGGTTGCAGTTTTTGATACAGCTTTTCATCAAACTATACCAGAAGAAAGATATATATATCCAATTCCATACAAATATTATGAAAAATACAAAATAAGAAAATATGGAGCACATGGTACATCACATTTCTATGTTTCAAGAAGAATGGCTGAACTAATAAATAAACCAATTGAAAATTCAAAAATAGTAGTTTGTCATTTAGGACAAGGAGCTAGCATTTGTGCTGTTCAAAATGGTAAATCAGTAGATACGTCAATGGGACTTACTCCACTTGGCGGAATTCCAATGTGTGCACGCTCTGGAGATTTAGATCCATCTGTTGTTACATTTATTATGGATAAAGAAGGAATTGCTCCAACTGATATGGAAAAATTATTAAATAAAGAATCAGGAGTATTTGGAATTTCAGGAGTTTCAGTAGACTTTAGAGATATAGAAGCAGCTGCCGCAGAAGGAGATGAAAGAGCAAAATTATCATTAGCACATTATAAATATGTTGTAGCTGAGTTTATTGCAAAATATGCAGTTGCTATGCAAGGAATTGATGGAATAGCTTTTACAGCCGGTGTAGGGGAGAACCAATGCAAAATTAGAAAGGGAATATGTGAAAATCTAGCATTTATGGGAATTAAAATAAATGATGAAAACAACAATGTAAGAGGAGAAGAAATAGAAATATCAACAAAAGATTCAAGTATTCCTGTATGGGTAGTACCAACTAACGAAGAATTGGTAATTGCAAGAGATACATTAAGACTTGTAACAAATAAATAATTTGAGAATTGGAGATATTATGGAAAAGTTAAAATTAAAAGATATATATGAAAAAGTTAATCATAATCCATATTGCCAAATAACCAATATATTAAAAAAATTTGAATTAAAATCAAACTTTAAAAATTTATTAAAAAATTATGGGAAAATAATTTTACTAGTGGCAATTATATTAATAGGAGCTTTAATCTTTGTATTCTGGAACAATATAGAGATTATATTATGCAGTGTTGGAATACTTATATTATTGTTTATTTTAGCAATAATTTATAACACCTATAAAATTAGCTTAGATGAAAATAATTTAAAATTTAAAATAAATATGCAAACTACCAATATTTCATATGAAAAGCTAATAAATATATATCTTGATAAAAAAAGCGTAAGACTTTTCTTTATACCTATTCCTTATTATAAAATAAACATTGTTTATGTTTCAGACAATGATAAAGTTAATATATTAGCTTTTCCTACAATAATGTTAAATAAAAAAGATGTTTACGATTTATTTTCTTGCTTTGAAGTAAAAGAATATAAAATACCAAATGATAAAATAAAAAAAACATAAGTAGTTTCTTTTTTTTCTACTATTACATATAATGTAATAGTAGGAGTAAACCTATAAAAATAATAATTTTATAATTAAATTTATTATTTATATTATTACAGAGAGGCAATTTTAATGGAAACTGTTGTATTAAAATTTGGAGGAAGTTCAGTTTCAGACAATATAAATTTAAATATTGTTGCAAAAAAGATTATTGAATTTAAAGAGAAAGAAGAAAATGTAATTTGCGTAGTTTCCGCCCAAGGCAAAACTACAGATAACTTGATAAAAGAAGCAAAGGAACTTAGTGCAATCCCGAATGAAAGAGAAATGGATTCTTTACTAAGTACAGGTGAACAAATATCCGCATCAAAACTTGCAATACTACTAAATAGAATGGGATATAAAGCAATATCTCTTACAGGATGGCAAGCTGGAATTATAACTAATTCAGACTATCAGTCTTCAAAAGTTTTAGATATAAATACAGATAGAATAGAAAGAGAATTAAAAGAAGGAAATATAGTAATTGTTACAGGATTTCAAGGTGTAGATTCAAAATTAAATATAACAACATTAGGGAGAGGAGGCTCAGACACAACAGCAGTAGCTATAGCAGCAGCTTTACATTCAAAGCATTGCTACATTTTTTCAGATGTAGAAGGTGTTTATACTGCAGACCCTAAAAAAGTAAAATTAGCTAAAAAAATAAATTCTATTTCATATGAAGAGATGTCATATATTTCTGGAGAAGGAGCTAAAGTTTTACATGATAGATGTGTAGAGCTAGCAGAAAAATATAATATGCCTATAATAGCTGCTTCCACTTTTAGCTCAAATGAAGGTACTGAAATATGTAACAATATGGAAAAAACAATCATTAAGAGCATAATAAAAAATGACAATATATTAATTGTAAAAATAAATAAAATAAACAATCCTTATATGTTACTAAAAAAATTAAATTTAGAGAATATAAAAATTGGAAGTTTCAATGTAGATCAAACTACTGTTCAATTTACTGCTAATAAATCTGATAGAGCCAAAATAGAAAAAATTCTTGAAAATCAAAATGTTGAAGTGAACATAAATTCTGTAACTAAAATTTCAATAGTTGGTTCAGGAATTTCTAACCATATGGAAATAATAAATAAAATATTGGATTTATTTAGTACACTTCAAGAAGATATTGTGTCAATAGATAATTCTGCTTGTAAATTATCTATATTATTTAATAAAATTATAGACACAAAGTATTTGAATGAATTACATGATCAATTAATAAATATATAATTTTTAATAAACTTTACAATATAGAAATTAAATATTGTAAAGTTTATTTTTATTGTCATATTTAAATATTTTAGTGAATATAATTAATTATAAAGAATTAGACAAGTTATAGGAGGTAAATATGATTCAAGAGGAACGCAAAATGACCTTGAAAGAAAATAAAAGCGGCATTCAAAATTTAATATTAGAAAACAGAGAAAAGTTAACTATTTCAGGAGTGTTAGATGTTCTTAGCTTTGATGATCAAATTGTAATATTAGAAACTGAGCTAGGAATGCTTACCATTAAAGGTGAAGACTTAAGAATTAATAAACTTAGCATTGACACACAAGATGTAATAATTGAAGGAAGCATATCAAGCTTAAATTATAGTGAAAAAGATGAAAGAAAATCAGGTAGTTTGCTTGGAAAAATTTTTAAGTAGGTGATATGAATGGAAGATATTATTAATAATCAATTAGGTCTTTTTCTTATGTATTTGGCATCTGGAATATTAATATGTTTACTATTTGATATCTTTAGAGCACTAAGAAAAGCAATAAAAACAAGCGATTTAGTGACATACATAGAAGATACTATTTTTTGGATATTAGCTTCTTGCTTTTTACTATATTTAACATTTATATTAAACTCTGGAGAAATTAGATTCTTTCTATTTATAGGACTGGCCTTAGGATGTGCTTTATATTATTTTACAATAAGTAAATATTTTATGAAAATAACAGTTAAAATATTTATTATTTTAAAAAATATTTTGATTACACCAATAAGAATATTTTTAAAAATAAATAAAAAATTAATATGGTTTATATGTATAAATTTACAAAATATTACAAAATTTTTTAAGAACATCCCTAAAACTACAAAAAAGCAATAAAAATTTAACAAATAAAAAGGATTTTATATTTTTTTGTAGAATATTATAGTAGTAAATTAATATTGGAGCGAGATACTTATGAAAAAATTTCTTAAATATACATTTTTTGTATTAATTTTTATATATATAATTCATATTTTTATTACACAACAAGCAACTTTAAATTCATACACTACTGAAAGTAAAGAATATCAAAGTCAAATAGATGATGCTAAAGAAATTCAAGCAGAATTAAATGATACAATTCAAAATTTGAACTCATCAGAATACATAGAAGAAGAAGCTAGAAAGAAGCTAGATATGTATTTACCAAATGAAAGAGTCTATATAGATATTACAAAGTAAACCAAAAAATACCAAAAATTGGTTTACTTTTTTATTTTTTTGTAGTATAATATATTTATAATGTTTTCATAATTATTTTTAATCTTTAAAATTTCCATAAGTTAAATATGAATACAAATTAAATTGAGTAAGGAGAAAAGTATGAATTTAGAAAATTGTACTCTTGTTGAATTAAGACAAATTGCCAAAGAAAAAGGAGTAAAAAATGTGTCAAAATTAAAAAAAGAAGAATTATTAGATCTTATAACTAATTTTGAAAATTTAGATACTTCTACATTTGAGAAAGTTGAAAATGAAACAGAAAATGATACAGATAATATAGAAGAAGAAAAAGTTGAAGAAATCAGAATAGAAGATGGATATAAACTATCACAAGATGATAGACTAGCTGAAGGAATATTAGAAATATTACCTGATGGTTATGGTTTCTTAAGAGGAAAAAACTATTTATCAACTCCAGATGATATTTATATATCACCTATTCAAATTAGAAGATTTAGATTAGATAACGGAGATAAAATTAAAGGTATTGCAAGAAATCCAAAAGAAGGTGAAAAATTCCCTGCTTTAATATATGTTGGGGAAGTCAATGGAGAAGCTCCAGAATGGGCATATAGAAGAAAAAAATTCGATGACCTTATTCCTATATATCCTAATGAAAAAATTAAAATGGAAACAACTTCAAACGAATATGCAATGAGAATGATTGATTTAATTTGTCCAATTGGAAAAGGACAAAGAGGAATGATTGTTGCACCACCTAAAGTTGGAAAAACAACATTACTAAAAAAAGTAGCTAATAGTATAACAACTAATAATCCAGAAATAGAATTAATTGTTTTATTAATTGATGAAAGACCTGAAGAAGTAACTGACATGAGAAGATCAATAAAAGGTGATGTTATATATTCTACATTTGATGAATTACCAGAACATCATGCAAAAGTTGCAGAAATGGTATTAGAAAGAGCAAAGAGATTAACTGAGCAAAAGAAAGATGTTGTAATACTTCTAGACAGTATAACTAGACTTGCTAGAGCATACAATTTAACAATACCATCATCAGGAAGAACTTTATCTGGAGGATTAGATCCAGCAGCTTTACATACACCAAAAAAATTCTTTGGAGCAGCAAGAAACATAGAAAATGGGGGAAGCTTAACAATTTTAGCTACTGCGTTAATTGAAACGGGAAGTAGAATGGATGAAGTTATTTTTGAAGAATTCAAAGGAACAGGAAATATGGAAGTAGTACTAGATAGAGCATTATCTGAAAAAAGAATATTCCCAGCAATTGATATAAACAAATCAGGAACAAGAAGGGAAGACCTACTATTAAGTAAAAATGAATTAGAAGCAATTTATTCATTAAGAAAAGCAATGTCTACTATGCCACAATCTGAAGTAACAGAACAATTAATTGCACAAATGATGTCAACAAAGAATAATGAAGAGTTAGTAGAAAAATTAAATAAAATATTTAGAAATAAATAAAGAGATAAATATAACTATCATAGGAGAGATAGAGAATAAGTATAACGAAAAGTGTAATATGAAGTTGCGTGAAATCAAAGTTTCATGCAATATGATATAGGGGTAAAAATGAAAGTACTTATTACC
>CALXKR010000046.1 GCA_944388895.1 uncultured Clostridia bacterium
ATTCTGTTATCCATTTTATTAGTCCCAAATTCATTGAATTTAATATCATTTTATTTTTTGGAATAACTCTAAATGTATAGCCATAGTCTCCACCAGATTTTAATTCTATTTTAGCAGAAAATTTATACTCTAAAGTTTCTTCATTTTCTTCAATTAAATTCATTGGTATTACTTGCATATCATCTACTACACCATCTTCTGTTATTTTGCCATAGTATGCTTGTACTTCAATATTTTCTATTTTTATTAATTCATTTGGCATTTTAACAAAACAGCTAACTTCTATTTTATTTCCTGCATCAACAGTTATATCATCATAATTGTTTTCATCTTGTCTAATTTTTATATCATTCCAGTTAGCATATAATTTTTCTTTCCACTCATTATATCTAGTCACTTTAGCTAAATCATTATAACATTGATTATGTAAATTGCAAAGTGGTATATAAATTTGTTTTGTATAATCTTCTAGCATTCTAGATGTACTAAATCTACCTGAATTAGACTCTATTGTATTTTTCATTATTCTAACCCAGTCATTTGAGTAGCCTTTTTCATTTTTATCATAATACATTGGAATAATTTTATTTTCTAATGTATCATAAATGCTTTTACTGTCAGCATCATCTTGAACTTCATAGCTTTTATATTCAGCATTTGTACCAATTGTCCATCCATTTTTTTGATTATAACCTTCAGCCCACCATCCATCAAGAACACTAAAGTTTATAACTCCATTTATTGCAGCCTTTTGGCCACTTGTTCCTGATGCTTCAAGAGGTCTTCTTGGATTATTAAGCCATACATCAACACCTGAAATTAAATATCTAGACATACCAATATTGTAATTTTCAAGTATAAATACTTTTCCTTTAAATTGTGGTTTTAAAGAAATGTCATGAATAACTCTAATTAATTCTTGTCCTTCTCTATCTCCAGGATGAGCTTTACCTGCAAAAATTATTTGAACAGGCATATTTTTTTCATTAAATATTTGTGTAATTCTTTCTAAATCTCTAAATATTAATGTTGCTCTTTTATATGTTGCAAATCTTCTTGCAAAACCAATAGTAAGAACATTTGGATTAATATTTCCTACCATTTGTTCTATGTCATCATAAGAATAATTATATCTTCTAAGTCTTTCTATTGTTGAATTTTTAACCATTTTAAGCAATTTTTCTTTTCTAGATTGATGTACACTCCATAATTCTTCATCAGGAATTTTTTCAATATTTTTCCATACTTCATCATCTTGAATGTTATCTTGCCAATATGGTTCAAGATATTTATTATATAAATCTTTAACTGTTGGTGCAAGCCATGTACAGGTGTGAACACCATTAGTTACATATTCAATAGGAGATTCATTAGCAGGTACATCTGGCCAAACTTTTGAAAATAATTCTCTAGAAACTGCTCCATGAAGCTTGCTAACTCCATTTTTCTTGCCTGCAATTTTTAAAGCAAGTATTCCCATATCAAATCCTGATTTATTTATATCTGCATTTGGATCCATTCCTAATCTTAGGAATTCTTCTTTGCTTAGCCCTAATCTATCCCAGAAACCATCAAAGTATTGTTCAACTAGTGAAAGTGGAAAAATATCATTTCCTGCTGGAACTGGAGTATGAGTTGTAAATGCTGTCATTGAAGATACTATATCTTTAGCAATTTCAAAAGAAACTTGTTTATATTTCATCATATTTTTAATAAGCTCTATAGTTAAAAATGATGAATGTCCTTCATTCATATGGTAAATAGTTGGTTTTAAGCCTAAAGTATATAGTAAGTTAACTCCTCCCATTCCTAAAACCATTTCTTGTCTAATTCTCATTTCTTGGTCTCCACCATATAAGGTAGAAGTTATATTTCTATATTCTTGAATATTTTCTTCAATATCTGAATCCATTAAATAAAGTGTATTTCTTCCAACTTTAATTTGCCATACCTTTAAATATAAATTCTTTTTAGGGAATTTTAAATAAATTAATAAATCTTTTCCTTCATGGTCTTTAACTGGAGTAATTGGTAAAAGAGATATATCTATTGCATGATACTCTGTTTCTTGTTGTCCATATCCATTTATTTTTTGATGGAAATATCCGCTTTTGTATAATAATCCTATTCCTACAAGAGGTATTCCCATATCACTACTTGATTTCATATGGTCACCAGATAAAATTCCAAGTCCTCCTGAATAAATAGGAATAGTTTCATCCAATCCATACTCTGCTGAAAAATATGCAATTAAATCTGTAGAATTATTTGGGTAATTCTTTTTAAACCAAGTATCTTTGCTACTTATATAATCATTAAAGTCTTTTACAACTTTATCATACTCTTTTAAAAATTCTGGATCTTTTGTGGCATTTTCTAGTTTTTCTTGTGATACCATCTTTAGAAACTTTACAGGATTTTTGCCTATTTTTTCCCACATATCTATATCTAAAAGTTTAAATAGTTTCAAAAATTCTGTATTCCATGACCACCATAAATTATATGAAATATCGTATAATTTTGATATTCTTTTTGGTAATTGTGGCCTTACTGTTATTTTGTTAAATATATATGACATTTTATTTCCTCCTCTGTATTTTACGTTTCCCTTTGTTACATTTTATATTGTATATATAATTTTTGTTTAAGTCAATATTTTAAATATTACATTTTTGTTACAAAATTTTTTGAATAAAATGAGCTTAATGTATAAGCTCATTTTATTGTATTTTAAATTTATCTATGATACTGGTTTTTCAGTTATAGTTAGCTTAGCTCCATTTTTGTTGTTTACAAGTTCTATTTCAAATGGTATTATTCCCTCAGTCATATTGTCATAATAAAGAGAGATTACATCTAAATAATAGTCTCCATCTGATTTAATGTATTTACTAACATCTATTTTTCTATCATCTATATATACATAAGCATTTGTTATTGTTACATATTTTCCTGTATCATTATCTAATAGATATGCTTTAGTTAAGTATAAATAATCAACTTTATAATTTTTTTCTAAATTTATATTTATTGATGCTGTTCCTTTTAATTTACTTCCATATAATTCTACGTCAACTTTATAGGTTCCATATTCTTGTATCATAAATCCACCTACTGTATCATTTTCTAGTATTATTTCTACTTCTTCACCATTTGGCTTTGTAATTTTAACATTCAATATTCCAGCTAATTTCCAATCTTGTATAAGTCCATTCAATTCATTTTTTAGAAATTCTTCATAACTTGTACCATCATTTGCATCTTTCCACATTTTCTCTAGAAATTCTTTAAAAGTTTGTACTTCTTCTAACGTTGGATCGAGCTTTTTCATAAATTCTAAAAATTCTTGTTCTGTTTTGATGCTTTCCCCTAAAATATTAAAAAGTTTACAATAAAATATAAATACTTCATTTTCTTTTTCTTCAACGCTCATTTTTTCTATACTTAATATTCTCTTTTCTTTTGCTTTTTCTATTTCTTCCTCAGGAATTGTATCTGTATCTATTTCTATTTGTAGTAACTCAAAGTCTTCAATATAAGAATTTTGTAGTTTAACCCCTATTACATTGTTATTTGTATCAAATAAATTATCAATAACATTTACTACTCCATCAAGTTGTTTGCTTTCATTATTACTAGCTTCTTCCCATTTTTGTGTAGCATTCTGTGCTCTTGTAAATATTCCATTATTTCCTATTGTTAAATTAATTGCTACTGCTGCTAATATTAACAATACTATTATAGTTACGACAAGAGCTATTAAAGTTATTCCTCTATCATTCTTTTTTAAGTTGTAAGGTATTTTATTTTTACTTTTCATCTGTTATTCCTCCAATTATTTTAATTCAAATATAATATATCATTAATATTTTCTTATTTCAATATTATTTGTAATAAAAAATATTACATTTTTGTTACAAAATAAACTATTATTAATTTAGAGCTTCTCCCTGGTACAAATTATTTTCTTTCAAAATTTTATCTAGTCCATTAAGGACCCACTTTTTGTGTAAATTCCATTTTGGAGCAATAAGCATGTCCTTTGGAGCGTCTCCTGTAATTCTATGAATTACTATATCTTTTTTTATGTGAGTTATAACATAAGTAAGTTGATTTAAATAATCTTCAAGTGTAATAGGTATATATTTCCCTTCTTTGTACCATTTTTCTAAAACAGTACCTTTAACAATATAAGTAGAATGTATCTTTATACCTTGATAATTTAAAGTATTTAAATAATTAATAGTATTTATTAAATCTTCTTTGGTTTCGTTTGGAAGTCCTAACATAATATGAATAACAACATCGATTTTAGCATCATTTAGCAATTTAACAGCCTTTGTAAACATTTGTAATTTATACCCTCTATTTAATAACTTCGCAGTATTTTCATTTGCTGTTTGAAGCCCTAACTCAACAGATACATAATATTTTTCTTTATACTTTTTTAAAAGATTTACAACTTCTTCATTTATGCAATCAGGTCTCGTTGCAATATCTATCCCTACAATTTTTTCGTCAATTAAGCTACTATCATATTTTTGTTTTAAACTTTCTACTTCACCATAAGTATTGGTAAAGTTTTGAAAATATACAATAAATTTATTTGCTCTTTCCCCTCTGTAACTGTTTAAATGCTCTCTAACTTGGTCTGGAATCGATTTATTTTTCAAATGTTCTCCAGAACCCCTTTCTGAACAAAACGCACATCCTCCTACTGAAACTTTACCATCTCTATTAGGGCAAGTAAATCCACCATCCACTGGTATTTTTAAAGTTCTTTCTCCAAACTTTTCTTTTAAATATGTATTTAAATGTCTATATCTTTCCATTTTATTTTTTGACGTTTTCTCCTCTATTTTTATTTTTTTCTTACAGTAGTATAGCATACAAGCTTTTTTTAAACAATGGGGACGGGGCAATTTTTTAATGTTCTAATTTTTTGAAGTTTTCTTAAAAGTCGCTTGTTTCAGTGGTTTTAAGTTTTGAGCGAAAAAATAAAAGCCCTCAAAAGAGGACCGTCCCTATCTACATCCAAAGCTTGTAAAAAGTAGTAAAAACACAACTAAAAATAACAATATTTCTGAATTGTTTCCTCCGCAAAATGATCCAAATAATCCACCGTTATTGTTACAACCGCAATTACATCCACAATTGCAACCACTTAATCCATCATTCATAATAAACCTCACTTTCTAAGCAAGTGTAAAAAAATATGTATCCACTTTGCATTTTTTATATTATATAGTATGCAATTTTTTATTTTTGTGTTACAATATTACTGAATTTTTTTATTCGGAGGATTTTATGATAGAATTGCTTTCTCCAGTAGGAGATTTTGAGTGTTTAAAGGCTGCTGTTCAAAATGGTGCAAATAGTGTTTATTTAGGTGGAAGTTTATTTAATGCAAGAGCTTCTGCTGCTAATTTTGATAATGATTTGCTAAAGAAAGCTATTAGATATGCTAAATTAAGGAATGTTAAAATTAATTTTGCTTTAAACACTTTAATTAAAGATGATGAATTTGATGAGGCTATTAGTTTAGCAAAATATGTTTATGAACTTGGTGCTGATGCTATTATTGTTCAAGACCTTGGTCTTGCTAAATATATTATAAATAATTTTGATGGTATGGATGTTCATGCAAGTACTCAAATGACTATTCACAATTTGCAAGGTGTTTTAGCTTTAGAAAAACTTGGTTTTAAAAGAGTTGTTCTTTCTAGAGAATTAAGTCTTTCAGAAATCGAATATATTTGTTCTAATTGTAATGTAGAAATTGAGGCATTTGTTCATGGGGCCCTTTGTATTTCTTATTCTGGTCAATGTTTATTTTCTAGTACTATTGGCGCTAGGTCTGGTAATAGAGGTAGATGTGCTCAGCCATGTAGACTTCCATATACTTTACTTGATGAAAATTTAAAAGAATTAGATAATGGATATCTTTTAAGTCCAAGAGATTTATGTTCTTTGAAGTATATTCCTGATTTAATTAAAGCTGGTGTTACTTGTTTTAAAATTGAAGGTAGAATGAAAACTCCTGAATATGTAGCTACTGTTACAAAAATTTATAGAAAGTATATTGATTTAGCACTAAGTAATAAAGAATATGTTATTGATGAAAATGATATTAAAATGCTAATGCAAGTTTTTAATAGAGGTGGTTTTTCTTCAGGTAATTTAAGTGATGATGAAAACTTAAACTATGTATATAAAGAAAAGCCTAACAATATGGGATTATACATTGGTAATGTTTCTTCTATTAATAAAAATAAAGGCTTAATTACTTTAACTTCTACTGAAGGGTTAAGTATTGGTGATCAAATTTCTTTAGAGAAAGAAGCTCATAAGTATACTATTTCAGAGCTTATGAATAAATCTGAAAATATTCCTAATTCTAAACCTAATGAAACAATAACTATTGGAAGAATGAAAGGTAATATTTCTTTAGGAGATAAGGTTTATAAGCTTTCTAGCAAAAGTTTTAGTAAAGAAATTAAAGATTATTATGAAAGAGAAAATATAAAAATTCCTTTAAAATGTAATGTAATTATAAAAAAAGGTTCCCCTATTTCTCTTGAAGTAATTTCTTTAGATGATAAAATATATAAATCTTTTACTATAAAAAAAGAATTAGATATTATCCCTATAGATGCTTTAAATAATCCTATTACTAAAGACAGAGTTATTGAACAATTAAAAAAGACTACTAATACACAATTTGAATTTATAGATATTAATATAATCCTTGATGAAAATACATATTTGCCTAAAATTTCAGCTATAAATCAACTTCGTAGAGATTGTTTGGAAGAATTAGAAAATTTAGCTATAAAAAGATTTGAAAGAGCTTTGCCTAATAATATAAAAAGTGCAAAAAGTGATTCTTCTTTAAGTTCTTTAAAAGTTGCTAAACAACCTCAAATAAGTTTATTACTTAATGAATTAAACTTAGAATTAGATTATTCTAAATTAAGTACAGTTAATAAAATTTATCTACCATTAAAATGCTTTTTAAAAAAGGATTTTTCAAATATTATTGATACTATTTCTAAAAAATCTGATTTGTACATATATATGCCTACTATTATTAAAGACAATTATAGAAATATTATTTATAATAGTTTAGATAAAATTATTAATGACTATGATATAAAAGGAATTGTTGTTTCTAATATATCTAGCATAATTTCTCTAAGAAAATATATTGGAAAGCTTACTTTAATTGGAAACTATACTTTAAATGTATTTAATTCTAAAACTATTGAAGAATTAAAAAAATCAGGAATAAATACAGTTACTATGTCTCCAGAGCTAAATAAAGAAACATTAATTGCTTTAGCCAACACTTCTATACTTCCTACTGAACTTATGGTATATGGCAATTTGCCAATTATGAATACTGGATATTGTCTTCTTGGAAAATCTAACAAATGTTATCCTAAGTGTTTAGCATTATGTAAGTCACAAAATAAATATTATATCAAAGATAGACTAGGATATATGTTTAGATTTATACCAGATAATATGCAAACAGTAACTACTATTTATAATAGTAAAATTACTTCTATTGCATATTCAGACATTAATCCTTCAAGTGTAAGAATTAGTATTTTAAGTGAAAATATTGATGAAATTAATGATATTATAGATAATGTAAAACAAGACATTCCTTTTTCAGGTAAAAATTTTACTAATGGTAATTTAAATAAAATGGTATAAAACATACAAAAAATGGTACATAGTTATTAGCTAATGTACCATTTTATTTTGTTTTAAGCATTCAATGCTTTAGCTTCTAATACACCCATAACTTTTCTACCTATAAAAGGTATTTTAGAGTATTTTCTTTTTATTGAATTTATTCCCTCTCTTAAAGTTTGGGCTACTGTTTTATTTTCTTCTAATATCATTTTCTTAGTTTTATTATTTTCTTCCACTTGTTCTAAACTAATATAGCAATCACACAAATTGATTACTGCATTTGTTACTTTTTCATAATTAAAATTACAAATATCTTCTGTTTGTCTTATTAAATACAAAATAGATTGAAAATCTTTTTCTTTAATTTTGCAATTTTTAAGTTTATTTTCTATATTTTTAGTCCATTTGCTTACATCAATTATATGCTTCATTCTTTCATCATGGGCAAGTTTTCTAATTTCTTCAAAAACATCATCTGATACATTAATAGAATTTTTCGCACTATTTTTATTATCAGCTTCGATCTTTGAAAACTTATTCATTATTTTTGTAGCAGAAGAACTTACTAAATATATTTCTTGTAACTCTTGAACTTTGTTTTTTAATATAGTAGATTCTTCTACCATATTTGAATTTTCAATTTCTATATTTTTAATATTACTTTTAATATCCTCTATTTTCTTTTTTAGCTCGTCAATTTTTTCAAGCTTTTCAAATTTATTTATAGATTCATTAAATTTATTAATATACTCTTCTTTATTTTTGTCTATTTCTATTTGAATTGGTTCAAAATCATTTAAAATTGAATAATTTGAAATATATTTGCTAATTTTTTCTTCAATTAATTTTCTATAATCTTTAGATAGTTTGTATATATGCTTTAGTAAGTTTTCAAAATCTACAACTCTTTGTTTTTTCACATCAAATACAGGCTTTGTGTCTGCTACTTTTACAAATAAATCTGTAAACTGCTTTTCAGATAATTTTTCTTCTTGATTTTTTTCTAAAGAACTATCCTCCAAATGTATAGAATTAGTTATTTCTTGTAATTTTTCCACGTCAAAGTAGACATCCACTATTCTATTTAAGCTCATCTTTTTTATAAAAAGTTCATCCTTATTTGGTGCATTTTTTGATATACCATTATCTAATTGTACAATTAAGTCTTGTTTTAATATTTCAAACTCTTGCATTATTTTATTAGTCTTAATTTGTTTTTGCTCTTCAATATTTTTTATATAACTCTTTAATTTTGATTCTTCTAAATCATAATTAAAGAAAGGTATATTTGCACTTTTAGCACGACTTTTTATATTATATAGTTGATAAGATTTTGCTACAATATCTAAGTCTAAACGTCTTATTTCTTTATCATATTCAATTTTATTTTTTACATATTTTTCTAAATTTAAATTATTCATATTATCCTTCATTCTTTAGTT
>CALXKR010000047.1 GCA_944388895.1 uncultured Clostridia bacterium
GAACTTAATATATTAAATGCACTGGCATTTGCGAGACCTGACAATGCTGAAAAAGACACTGTTAATAATTCTGGAACAGATGTTGCAATTCCAGTTATATTTCCTGTTATTTTAGCATTTAAGCTTAATGTTTTTGAAAGTGCTCTTAGTAAGCTTATTAATAAATACTTTGATACTAATACAATTAATAACACTTGTATTAATAACTTAAAAAATTCTATACCTAAATTCATTTTTACCTCTTTTATAGTATACCCAGTTTACCATATTATTTATCAAAAGTATAGTATATATTTGACTTTTTTTAATTTCATTATATAATAATATTATTATAAATTTAATTTAAAACAAATAATATTTATATACTCTAATTTCAGTAAGAAAGGATTTTTTATATGAACAAAAATAAAGCAATAGAAATTATAAAAATACTTAAAAATTTTTATCCAGATGCTACTTGCAGTTTAGATTTTAGTACTCCATTTCAGATGTTGGTTGCAGTTGTTCTTTCTGCACAATGTACAGACGAAAGAGTAAATAAAACAACGCCTGAATTATTTGCCAAATATCCAACTGTCTATGATTTTGATAAAATAGATTTACATACTCTTGAAGAAATTATTCATCCATGTGGTTTTTATAAAAATAAAGCTAAAAATTTAAAAGCAGCTGCAAGATATATTATTGAAAATTATAATGGTGAAGTTCCTCAAAGTATGGAAGATTTAATAAAAATTCCTGGTGTTGGTAGAAAAAGTGCTAATGTAATTATGCTTGAAGCTTTTAACAATCCACAAGGAATTGCTGTCGATACTCATGCAAAAAGGATTTCTAATAAAATTGGTTTTTCTAAAGAAAGTGATCCTTTAAAAATCGAAGAAGATTTAATTAAGTTAATTCCTAAAGAATATTTTTATGATGTTAATCATTTGTTAGTTTGGCATGGAAGAAAAACTTGCAGTTCACGAAAACCTAATTGTGAAAACTGTCCAATTAAGGATTTATGTGAGAATGCTAATCAATAAATATATAAATTTATGTATAGAAATAATGGCTTAAGACATAGGTTCTTAAGCCATTTATTATTTTAATCTAAATGTATTTTCAATTATAGTACTTCTTGTAAATATCTTTTTAGTAGTTCAAATTGTTCTAAATATTTATTTTTAATATTATTATATATTTCTCTTGATTTTTCTTCATCATACAAGTGTGATAATAAATTTCTGTCTAACATCATTTGAATCCAAATGTTGCCATTTTTTATTATCTTTGCTTGAAACGCCAACTGAATTATAGCTCTAGGACTTGATAAACTATCTATATAACCATTATATTCTAAATAATCTTTTAATGTTTTCCATGCTAATTCAAAAGTAAATTCATATCTTTGAAGTGTTCCATCTATAATAAGTTCTGTTGGATTTTCTAAAAAAGCCTCTTTTAATTTATTAAGTGCTTTTACATAATCTTCATATCTTTCATTTAATCTTTTCATAATACAATCCCTTCTTTTTTTATTTCATTAAAAAATTTATTATTTTTTATATTTTGTGCAAAAACTAAATCTATTTTGTATTCACTATCTATTTGATCAATTTCATCTATTATCTTATATTTTTGTTCTTCAGTAATATTTTCAATTACTGCTAAATCAATATCTGAAGTTGGTTTATAATTACCTCTGGCTCTTGAGCCAAATATAATAATTTTTACATTATTTCTTGTTGCTATATTTTTTATTTTTTCTATTATTTCTTGTCTAAGACCATACATTTTATTTACTCCTAACTTTAACATTTTTATTTCATGTTTTTTATTGTGTATTTGTAATCTTTAGAACCAATTATTGCTGTTCCTGCAACAGCTATATTTGTTCCTTCTTCTTTTAATTTTTTAGAGTTTTCTAAATTAATGCCTCCATCTACTTCGATTTCTGTTTCTAAGTCTAATTCTTCTATAACCACTGTTGCTTCTTTAATCTTGCTTATAGTTTGAGGAATAAAAGCTTGTCCCCCTTTTCCAGGTTCAACTGACATTATTAGCAATAAATTTAGTTTTGGTAAAAATTCTTTAATTTCTTCTATTTTAGTATTTGGTTTTATTGCTAAACCTACTTTGCAATTATTTTCTTTAATATATGAAATATATTTTTCTACTTCTTCTTTATTTTTACAAGCTTCATAATGAAAAGTAATTATATGAGGATTAAATATAAGATAGCTGTCTATATATTCTTTTATGTTTGTTACCATCAAATGTACATCCATAGGTATATTAGTAATTTGATTTAAATATTCTGCAAATTTTCTCATTTTTTCAGAAGTATCATTTTCTACAAATCTTCCATCCATAACATCTATATGAAAATAATCTGTATGAGCAACTTCTAAGTCATATATGGTTTTAACTATTTTTTCTTCATTTACATTTAAAAGTGATGTTGATATTTCCATTATTTATATCTCCTTTGATATTTTTCTTTTAATTCTTCATATATTTTAACATAATTATTATATCTTGAACTTGTAATATAATTTTTTTCTAAAGCTAGTTTTACTCCACATTCTTTAATATCTTCATAAATGTGACTACATCCTACATATTTACAGTCTGATATATAATTAATAAATTCAATAAATTCTTTATCTAAATTTGTATATTCAATCTCGTTAATGTCAAAAGAAGCAAAACCAGGTGTATCGGCAATATATGTATTTTTTTCTAGTTCATACAAAGTTACTGCTGTTGTTGTATTTTTTCCTTTTTTATTTTTTTCACTAATAAGGCCTTCTTCTGTAATATTTTTATTAAACAAACTATTTATTAATGTTGATTTTCCTACTCCTGAATTTCCTGAAAAAACTGTTATTTTGTCTTTTAGATATTTTTTTAGTTCTTCTATTCCAACTCCATTTTTTGCTTGCAATTCAATTACAGTATATCCTACTTGTTCATAAAGTTTTTTTATTTCTTTTGAATCTGCTAAATCACATTTATTAAGAGCTATTATGCTTTTAACCCCTAAATTTTCTGCAAATGCTAGCTGTTTATCTAACAGCAAAATATCTGGTTTAGGGTCTTTCATAGATACTACAAATACTATTTGATCAATATTTGCTATTTTGGGTCTTTTAATATAATTTTTTCTTGGCAAAATATTGAAAATTACATCATTTTCTATTTCTACTCTGTCACCTGCAACAGGCGTAAGTTCTCCTTGTTTTAGTTTTCCTCTTGCCATACAAATTTTTATATTATCTTCTTCATCTACTACTTTATATTGATTTGAAATATTTTGAATTATTGTTGCTTTCATTCTTTCTCCTATTTTTTACACTATATTTAAATTGGGATATTCACTTATAGTAAATATCCCATTTTTTTAATCACTTGCTGTGTTTTTATCAAATATTACTTGTCTGTTATTGTCTGATTCATCAAAGTTAATTTTTCTTGTTCTAGTATATGAAGAACCTACTTTAACAGTTATTTCATGTGTTCCAGTTGCTTTATATGAATATGCTTTAAATGCTGAATCTGTAACTTTAGCTGAATTTTGTGTTTTTTCTACTCCATCTATAAGTATGGTTACATTAACTGTATCATTTGAGCCGCCTGCGGTATTTGTTGTATTTGAATTTTGTGAAGAACTTCCCATAATAGATTTAACATCAACTACTATATTTATTGTTTTTTCTTCTTTAACAATTTTATTTACTACTATTTCTATATTAGAATTTTTAGCTGTTTCAGTATTTTCATCTATACTTTGAGATATAACTTTTCCGTTTTCTTTTTCTTCATTACTTTCATATTTTACAGTTGGATTTAATCCCGCATTTTTAAGTGTTGCAATAGCTGTTCCTTCATCCATACCAATTACTGTTGGAACCTTTACTTTTTCTACTCCTGCACTTACATGTACAGTTACTGTATCTCCTGATTTAACTAGTGTTCCTACTGCTGTATCTTGTTTGATTATATATCCGGCTTCTACTTTATCACTATTTTCAGTTTCTTCTTTTAAAGTTATTCCTAGTTCCTCTGCTGTTTTTCTAGCATCTTCTATTTTCATTCCTTCTAATTTAGGAAGTTCTGTTGTTTCAGGACCTTTACTAACTTTTATTTTAATTACTGAACCTGCTTTTATTTTTTCCTCTTTATATTCTGGATCTTGTGATATAACTTTTCCTGCTTCTACTTCGCTGCTTGCAATTTCTTCTATTTCTAATCTTAAGTCTAAATTATCTGCCATTGTTTGTGCTTCTTCTCTAGTTTTTCCAACTAGATTTGGCATATTTACCTTTTTACTAATTCCTCCATCTATTGCAATTTTTGTTATTAAAAATACTACAACAAATAAAAGTATTAATCCTAGAATAATAATAGCTATCTTTGTTTTTGGATGTTCTGTAAAAAAGTTTGTTTTTGTTTTAGTCTGTACTTGCTCTTTTTTTCCATTATTTAATTTGTCTTCAGTTATAGCTTGCATTACTCTTGTGTATCCACCATCTTTGTTTTCTATAATAACAAAATCTCCATCTGGGTCTTTTAGAGCCTGACTTAAATCATGTAACATTTCTGTTGCACTTTGGTATCTTGCTGTTGGTTCTTTTTGCATAGCTTTAACCACAATTTGATTTATTGCAGTTGGAATTTCTTCATTTAATTCTATAGGTTCTTTTGCTTCTTCTTGCATATGTTTTAGTGCTACAGATACTGGTGTGTCTGCATCAAAAGGCACTTTACCTGTAAGCATTTCATACATTACTACACCTAAAGAATATAAGTCAGATTTAGCATCTGTATATCCACCTTTTGCTTGTTCTGGTGAAAAATAATGTACAGAACCAATTGTTGTTCCAAAAGCTGTTATTGTTGAATTAGAAACTGCTTTTGCAATTCCAAAATCAGTAACTTTTGCAATACCATCTTCAGTAATTATAATGTTGTGAGGTTTTATGTCTCTATGAACAATACCATTTTTATGAGCTATTTCTAATGCTGAAGCTATTTGCATAGCAATATTTACAGCCCATTTCCAAGTTAATTTTCTTTCACTATTAATTATTTCTTTTAATGTTTTTCCTTGTATAAGTTCCATAACTATGTAATAAAGATTATTTTCTTCTTCATGTCCAACATCAAATATAGAAACAATATTGGGATGAGAAAGGCTTGCTGCTGCCTGTGCTTCTGTGTTAAATCTTTTTACAAATTCGGTATCAGTTGTAAATTCATCTTTTAATACTTTTACTGCTACAAGTCTATTTAGTACATGGTCTTTTGCTTTAAAAACAGTTGCCATACCTCCTAAACCAACTTCTTCTAATATTTCATATCTATTTCCTACTATTTTACCTATTAAATTCATAATCACGTTCTCCTCACTTTATGATTACTGCCGTAATATTATCTAACCCGCCAGCTTCATTTGCTTTCTCTATTAGTTCTTTTGATGGATCTACATTGTTATTTTTTAAAATGCTATAAATTTTTTCTTCACTTAACATATTTGTTAATCCATCACTGCACATTAGTAAAATATCTCCTTTAATAAAACCTTTTACCATTGCATCTGGCTCTATATATTGGCTGCACCCAATAGCTTTCATAAGCATATTCTTTTTTGGGTGATTTATGCTTTCTTCTTTAGTTATTTTTCCTTCATCTACTAATTGTTGCACATAACTATGATCTTTTGTAAGCTTTCTCATAAACTCTTTTCTTATTCTATATACTCTACTATCACCTATATGTGCTATAAATACTTTGTTTTGATATATTAAGCATACATCCATAGTTGTTCCCATGTTTTTTAGTTCATCATTACTTTTTGCTTTTTCATAAACAACCATATTTGCATACTGCAAGCTACTTTTTACTAAGCTTATTAATGTTTCTTTGTCTTCTTTAGATTTTTCAAAATTGCTAATTATATAATTTCGAGCTGCTTCAACTGCTAATTTGCTTGCAATTTCTCCTCCATTATATCCTCCCATTCCATCTGCTACAATAAATATTTTTATAGTATCTTCTGGCTTAGAAAGATAAAATGAGTCTTCGTTAATTTGTCTAGCTTTTCCTACATCTGAAGTTGCAAAAGCTTCTATCATTTATTTTCCTCCTATTTATTATTATTTAAGTTCTTTCTTCTAAGCTGTCCGCAAGCTGCGTCTATATCTGAACCCAATTCTCTTCGTATAGTTGCTGTTATTCCTTTACTATTTAAATAATCTCTAAATTTAATTATGTTTTCATTTGAGCTTTTTGAATATTTTCCATTTTCTATTTTATTAATTGGTATTAAATTTACATGACAAAGCATTCCATGTAATAAATTTATAAGTTCGTCTGCTGCTTTTTGATTGTCATTATTGTCTTTTGCCAAAGCATACTCAAATGATATTCTTTTATTTGTTTTTTCTATGTAATATTTACAAGCTTTTATCAACTCTTCTATATTATATGCATTATTTACTGGCATCATACTACTTCTTGTCTCATTATTTGCACTATGAAGTGAAATTGATAATGTGCATTGTACGTTTTCATCTGCAAACTGATATATTTTAGGAACTAGTCCACTTGTAGAAATGCTTATATGTCTTGCTCCTATATTTAACCCTTTTTGATTATTTAATATTTTTATAGCGTTTATTACATTGTCATAATTATCAAAAGGTTCTCCTATTCCCATAAAAACCACATTTGAAATTTTAACATTAGTATCTTGTTCTATTGCAATTATTTGTTCCACAATTTCTCCACTTGTTAAGTTTCTTATAAAAGGAATTCCTGTTGAAGCACAAAATTTGCATCCCATTTTGCAACCTATTTGTGATGAAACACATACTGTTCTACCAAAATGATATTCCATAAGAACTGATTCTATCGCATTACCATCATTTAAGCCAAATAAATATTTTTTAGTTCCATCTTTTGACTCTAATTTTCTTACTATTTCAAAATTGCATATATCATAATTTTGTTTTAATTTTTCTCTTAATTCTAAAGATAAGTTTGTCATTTCATCAAAGCTTTTTACTTTATCAATAAATAACCATTTAAAAATTTGCTCAGCTCTAAATGGTTTTTCTCCTAAATTTATAATTTCTTGTTTTAATTCTTCTAAATTGTAGTCTTTAATATTTTTCATATATTTTATATTTCTCCTATTACTTTATATCACAATACAAGTTATTTTTCAAGGGAATATATAATTTTTATAAAAAAATAAAGTGAACTTTTGGCTCACCTTATTTTTTATACTTAGTCTTCTTTTCTAATTTCTATGTGCACATCTTCTAATTGTTTTTCTGTTACTTTGCTTGGAGCATTCATCATAACATCTCTTGCTTTTTTATTTTTAGGGAATGCTATAACTTCTCTTATATTATCTGAATCAGCAATTAACATTATCATTCTATCAAGTCCTGGTGCAGCTCCTGCATGTGGTGGTGTTCCATATTGGAATGCTGTATAAAGTGCACCAAATTTTTGCTTAATGTCTTCTTCTTTGTATCCAGCAATTTCGAAAGCTTTAAGCATAATTTCTGGATCATGGTTTCTAACTGCTCCTGATGCCATTTCATAACCATTACATACTAAGTCATATTGATATGCAAGTATTTCTAATGGGTCTTTAGTATTTAAAGCTTCCATTCCACCTTGTGGCATTGAAAATGGATTGTGATTAAAATCTATTTTTTCTTCATCTTCATTATATTCATACATTGGAAAATCTACAATATAGCAGAATTTATAAACATTCTTTTCTATTAAATCTAGTCTTTTTCCAAGTTCTATTCTAACTAAACCAGCAATTTTTTGAGCTGTTTTAAATTCGTCAGCAATAAAGAAAATGCTATCTCCTGCTTTTGCTCCTAATTCTGTTTTAATTTCATCTGTAATAAATTTAGCAATTCCACCTGTTAAGTTATTTTCTTCGTCAACTTTAACCCAAGCTAAGCCCTTAGCTCCTGCTTCATTTACGGCAAATTCTGTCATGCTATCAAAGAATTTTCTTCCTTGCAATGAGCCTTTTGGAACAATTATAACTTTTATAGTTTTATCTTTAAATGCATTAAATTCTGTCTTTTTAAATAAATTTGTTGCATCTTGTATAATAAGTGGATTTCTTAAGTCTGGTTTGTCAATTCCGTATTTTTCCATTGCCTCTTTATAAGGAATTCTTATAAATGGTCCTTCATCTACTTTCCAGTTTGTATGTTCTTTAAATACGGCTGGTACAACAGTTTCAATTACTTTAAAAACATCTTCTTGAGTTGCAAAAGACATTTCAAAGTCTAATTGATAAAATTCACCAGGTGCTCTATCTGCTCTAGGGTCTTCATCTCTAAAACATGGTGCAATTTGATAATATTTATCAAAACCAGATACCATTAAAAGTTGTTTGAATTGTTGTGGAGCTTGTGGAAGAGCATAAAACTCACCTGCATGTAATCTACTTGGTACTAAATAATCTCTAGCTCCTTCTGGTGATGAATTTGCTAAGATTGGAGTTTGAATTTCTGTAAAACCTAATTCATTCATTTTGTCTCTAATTGACTTCATTACTTTAGAACGAAGTAAAATTGTTTTATGTATTTTATCATTTCTTAAATCTAAGTATCTATATTGTAATCTTAAATCTTCTCTAACATTTTCAATGTCTATTTTTTCTGAATTTATTTCAAATGGTAATACATTTTTACATTTTCCTAAAACTTCAATTTTTTTTGCTTCAATTTCAATTTCACCTGTTGGCATTTTAGGATTTTTATTTGAACGTTCTACAACTGTTCCTGTTACACTAATTACAGATTCTGGATTAATAGTTTCCATTTGTTTTTTTAATTCATCTGTATTTATTACAATTTGAGTAATACCTTTTTCATCTCTTAAGTCTACAAATTGCATAGAACCTAAATTTCTAATTCTTTGTACCCAACCTGCAAGCATTACTTCTTCACTTACATTTTTTATATTTAATTCTCCACAATTATGATTTCTATACATTGCTATCTCCCTTTTCTAATTTTGCTTTATATATTATAATTACTTTTTGCTCATTTTTCAATAGTTTTGGGGAAATTTTTGA
>CALXKR010000048.1 GCA_944388895.1 uncultured Clostridia bacterium
TTTGGTTGTGGAGTAGATGCAGTAACAACAGACCAAGTTGAAGAAATATTGTCAAGCTTTGATAAAATGTATACATTAATAAAAATAGACGAAGTAAATAATTTAGGAGCTGTAAGAATTCGTATTCGTTCACTACTTGCAAGTATGAATAAAAGAATAAATAAAAAGAAATCTGAAAACATATCTGGAAACTATGAAATACATAAAAAAATATTTACAAAAGATATGCGTAAAGATTACACTATACTTATTCCTCAAATGGCACCTATTCATTTTGAATTATTAGAGTCTGCAGTTGCAGCTTCAGGTTATCATGTACATTTATTAAGAGAATGTACACAGCATACTGTAGAAGTAGGTTTAAAATATGTAAACAATGATGCGTGTTATCCATCAATACTTACAACTGGTCAAATGATTGAAGCATTAGAATCAGGAGAATATGACTTAGATAAAACTGCTCTTATAATGTCTCAAACTGGTGGTGGCTGTAGAGCAACAAATTATATTGGTTTTATTAGAAAAGCTTTAAAAGATGCAGGATATCCAAATGTTCCAGTTATATCATTTAATGTTGTTGGTATGGAAAAAATGCCAGGTTTTAAATTAACACCTAAACTAGTTGAAAACTTAATTAAATGTGTTATATATGGTGATTTACTTCAAAAAATGCTTACTAAAAATAGAGCTTATGAAGTAAACAAAGGCGAAACTCAAGCACTTTTTGATAAATGGATGGAAAAATGTAAAAAACTTGTTAGTAATTCTACTATGAAAGAGTTCAAACAAAATATATATAATATTGTTGAGGATTTTGAAAAAATAGAATTAAATACAGAAATTAAAAAACCTAAAGTTGGTATAGTTGGTGAAGTACTTATTAAATATCAACCATTTGGAAATAATTATGTAGTAGATAAATTAGAGGCCGAAGGTGCTGAAGTTATTCTTCCAGATTTTATGGGCTTTATCAAATTTATTGCAACTCATAAAATAACATTTAACCAACTAATAAAAACAGATGGAGCAAAAGCAAAAATTTTTAAACTTGCAATTAAATTAATTGACATACTAGAAAAAGATGAAAAAATCGCTCTTTCTAATTCTAAAAAAGGATATCTACTTCCTTGTGATATCTTTGAATTAGAAGAAAATGTAAAAGGTATTCTATCTATAGGAAATCAAACAGGTGAAGGATGGTTCTTAACTGCTGAAATGGTAGAATATATTGAACACGGAATTCCTAATATTGTTTGTGTACAACCATTTGCTTGTTTACCAAATCATGTTGTAGGTAAAGGAGTTATCAAAACAATTAGAGATACATACCCAGAAGCTAATATATCTCCTATTGATTATGATCCTGGTGCAAGTGAAGCAAATCAAACAAATAGAATTAAATTACT
Source organism: uncultured Clostridia bacterium (assembly GCA_944388895.1). Taxonomy (GTDB): domain Bacteria; phylum Bacillota; class Clostridia; order TANB77; family CAG-508; genus CAG-793. The sequence continues at coordinate 1,407 of CALXKR010000048.1, forward strand.
TATGGCAGTGGCAAAAGATAATTTAAAAATGCAAGAAAATGAAAAACGAGCTATCAAAAAAGAGAATGATAAAAAAACAACAAAAGTTTAATATAGGGGGAAAAAATTATGGGAAATTTAACGCCAAAAGAAAGTTACAGTAATATATCAGATATTAGTTTAAACTACTTAATAAATGATATACACATAAAAGGCCTTATTTTCGATTTTGACGGAACTTTAATTAGAAATAAGTCAGTATCTGTTGATACGTTAAATTTCCTTAAAAAAGCAAAATACGAAGGATTAAAACTATCTATATTAAGTAATAACCCTTATGTTAGTAAAACTATATTAAAGACCATAAATATTTCTACTACCAAGAAATTCGCTTGTAAACCTTTAAAAAAACCATTTTTAGATATGGCAAAAAAAATGGGCCTTAACCCAAATGAAATTGCTGTTATTGGTAATAATAGAATTTCAGATATATGGGGAGCAAATAGAGCTGGTATGTATTCTATTTATATTCAAAATTTAAATAGTTATAGATATAAAAAGAAGATAGAAGATACTTTAAAAAATTTAGGTATTAAACATATAAAATAGAAAGCTAAAATGGCTTTCTATTTTTTATTTACCTATTTACTATATAAAAAAAGATATAAAGATTTATTTTCTTTATACCTTATACTTTTGGCGGAGATGAGAGGATTTGAACCTCCGCGGCCCTAAACGAACCCTAGCAGTTTAGCAAACTGCCCCCTTCAACCACTTGGGTACATCTCCATTATAAAATTAAATAATAAAAAAATGGCGGAGAGGGTGGGATTCGAACCCACGGTAGGCTACAAACCTACGCCAATTTTCAAGACTGGTGCCATAAACCAACTCGACCACCTCTCCATGTTACTGCTACTTTTCCAGTAACAGTATATATAATATCACACTATTAGGTTATATGTCAATAGTAATTTTTATAAATTTTCCTTTTTTAAATCTTTTTTTGAAGGAATAATAGCAATATTAATAGCTTCTTTTTCTTCTTCTGATAAATTATATTTTGAACTACCTTTTATTATTGGTTTTGCATAAACATTTGAATTATCTTGTCCATATATAGAATTAATGACTATTCCATTATTTTCTCTATCTAACAAAGCTAATGAAAAACTTAATTTATTTTTTGTATTTCCAAAAGCGTCATACCTATATAAACCAACCTTTTTTATACAGTGTGCTAATTCATTATTTAAATTATTGCAAACTTGTATAATTTGATCATCTCTTTTATTAAGATTTTCGACCTGTGAAACATAATCCTTTATCATTTCTGCAAAATTTTCACCATTGCCTAATTTTTTCATATTAACTTCATATTGCTTTTTTATTTTTATAGATATATATAAACTTATGGAAGCAATGATAACTGAGATGATAGAAAAGATTATTAAGTATATATCTTCCATGTTATCCTCCACTAATCATTATTTTTTATTAATTCTAATAATCTTTCTAATTCATCATTTGATGCATATTGAATAACAATTTTTCCACTATTTGTTCCTGCAGTAAGTTTAACTTTTGTTCCAAAAAAATGTTGGAAGCTATCTTCTATATCTCTATATACAGCTTCATATTTAGCATTCTTTTTCACTAATTTCTTTTTATTTTTTACATTTCTTTCTACATCTCTAACTGTCTGACCTTTTTCAATAATTCTAAGAGCTGCCTCATATTGTTTGTCTGGGTCTTCTATTGCAAGCAATGTTCTACAGTGTCCCTCTGTTAACTTTCCTTCTATTGCTAGTTCTATAACTCTTTTGTCTAAATTTAAAATTCTAAGTGTATTAGTTACATTTGTTCTACTAATTCCTAATTTATCAGCTAAATCTTGTTGTCTTAAATTATAGTTATCAATAAGTTCTCTATATCCTAATGCTTTTTCTATAGGATTTAAGTTTTCTCTTTGTATATTTTCTATTAGTGAAATTTCTTTATTTCTTTGCTCATCTTCATCACGAACTAAACAAGGTATTTCTTCAATTCCTGCTATCTTTGCTGCTCTCCATCTTCTTTCACCTGCAATAATTCTATAAAACCCATCTTTTTTTTCAACAATTATAGGTTGTAAAATTCCATAAGTCTTAATTGATTGAGCAAGTTCGTTTAAAGCTTCTTCATCAAATTTTTTTCTAGCTTGTGTAAGATTTGGTTCAATTTCTAAAATTTTTATTTTTTTTATAGTTTCTTCTTTATTTTCTGTGTCTTTCATTTCTTTTAAAACTGCACTTTCAGCAAATAAAGCATCTAATCCTCTTCCTAATCCTGAATTTTTTGCCATTTTTATCGTCCTTTCGTCTATTTATTTTTCTTTAAAAATTCTTTAACAAGTTTATCATAGCTTCTTGCACCTTTTGACATAGGATCATACATAACTATTGGTAAACCATAACTTGGAGCTTCACTTAGTCTAACATTTCTAGGTATAACTGTTTCAAAAACTCTGTTTTCAAAAAATTTATTTACCTCTTTAACTACTTGATTAGATAAATTAGTTCTAGCATCATACATAGTTAAAACAGCGCCTTCAATAGTTAAATTTCTGTTATAGTATTTTCTAACTAACTCTATAGTTTTTAAAAGTTCCCCTACACCTTCTAAAGCAAAATATTCACATTGCACTGGTATTAAAACACTATCTGAAGCACTAAGTGCATTTAAAGTTACTAAACCTAATGATGGAGGACAATCTATAAAAATATAGTCATAATAATCTTTAACTTTATCCAATTTGTCTTTAAACCTATACTCTCTTCCAACGGCTGATACAAGCTCAACTTCGGCTCCTGCCAAACTCATGTTTGCCGGACAGACATCTAAATTTTTCATTTTAACTTTTTGTATTGTATTTGGAATTTCAACTTCATTAATTAGTACATCATATGTCGAAAATTCGCTATTTTTACTAATTCCTAAACCACTAGTTGCATTTCCTTGTGGGTCTGCATCTACTAATAAAACTTTCTTATTTTTCTTTGCTAGCATAGCACTTACATTTATAGTAGTTGTAGTCTTTCCAACTCCACCTTTTTGATTTGCTACTGATATTATTTTTCCCAATTTTGACCCTCCATTTCTCACTATATAATATAAAAAAAAATGTAATATGTCAATAAATATATTACATTTTTTCTAGTATTTTTTTATTCTTTTTTTATATTATTTTAAAGGCTCTTTGCTTGGCATTCCTGCCTTTCTAGGATACTTACTTTTTGTATTTCTTACTTTTTTTATAATAATAATATTCCTTTCATTATCTGAGTCTGGAAGTTTAAAATTAATTACTTTTTCAATTTCTCCTCCCAGCTCTTTTATTGCATTTTTAGCTGTTTTTAATTCTTCTTCTATGTTTGAGCCTTTCATACAAATACATTTTCCTCCAACTTTTACAAAAGGAATCATATATTCTGATAAAGTACTTAAATTTGCTACTGCTCTTGAAACTGCTATATCATATTTTTCTCTATGTTCTGGCATTTTTGCTAACTCTTCAGCTCTACTATGTATGGCATTTATTTTTTTTAGACCTAATTTGTTTATTATTTCATTTAAAAAAGTAATTCTTTTATTTAAAGAGTCCATTAATGTCATGTTTATATCTTCTCTTACTATTTTTAATGGAATACCAGGAAAACCAGCCCCAGTTCCTACATCTATTACATTACTTTTTTCAGGAATATACTCTAAAATTGTAAGAGAATCTATAAAATGCTTTAAAATTATGTCATCTTCATCAGTTATTGCTGTTAGATTTATTTTTTCGTTCCATTCCAATAAATTTGTCATATATACCCAAAATTTATTTAACACTTCATCATTTACATTTAATTGAATTTTATTTAATTTTTCTAAAAATTTTTCGTTAAAGCCCATAATTATCTCCTATTCATTGTTTCTAAATATATTAATAAAACAGATATATCAGCTGGTGAAACCCCTGATATTCTAGAAGCTTGTCCTACAGATCCTGGTTTTATTTTATTTAATTTTTGTCTTGCCTCTAGCCTTAAACCTTTTATTTTTTCATAATCTAGTGTTTCTGGTAATTTTCTTTCTTCTAATTTTTTAAATTTTTCTACCTGTTCTCTTTCTAAATTAATATATCCTGAATATTTTACTTGTATTTCTACTTCTTGTGCTTCTTGCTTAGTTAAATTAGGTCTTTCTTTATCAATTTCTCCTAATTTTTTATAAGTTAACTCTGGTCTTTTTAAAAGTTCTGATAATTTAATTCCTGTAGAAAGTTTACTAGTTCCGTTTTTCTCTAAAAAATCATTTACTTCTTTAGTAGGCTTTATTACTGTATTCTTTAATCTTTCTATTTCATTTTCAACATTATTTTTCTTATTTAAAAAACGTTCATATCTTTCATTTGAAATAAGTCCTATATTATGACCTATTTCTGTTAGTCTCAAATCAGCATTATCTTGCCTTAAAAGTAATCTATATTCAGCTCTAGAAGTCATCATTCTATATGGTTCATTAGTTCCCTTTGTAACAATATCATCAATAAGAACTCCAATATATGCTTGAGATCTATCAAGAATAACTGGTTCTTTTCCTTGAAGCTCTAAGGATGCATTAATTCCAGCAATTAATCCTTGTGCTGCAGCTTCTTCATATCCTGATGTTCCATTTATTTGTCCAGCAAAAAACATTCCTTTAATTGTTTTATGTTCCAATGAAAGTTTTAATTCTTGAGGATCAATGCAATCATATTCAATAGCATATGCCGGCCTTGTAAATTCTACATTTTCCATACCTGCAATACTTCTATACATAGCTATTTGTACATCTTCTGGAAGAGAAGAACTCATTCCTTGTACATACATTTCATCTGTTCCTCTTCCTACTGGCTCAATAAAAATTTGATGTCTTTCTTTATCTGCAAACCTTACAACTTTATCTTCTATTGATGGACAATATCTAGGTCCTGTTCCATGAATTTTTCCTGAATATAATGGTGATCTATGTAAATTTTCTCTTATTATTTCATGTGTTTTAGCATTTGTATATGTTAAATAGCAATCCATTTGTTCTTCATCATTTTTTAATTCATCATCCATAGAAAAAGCTTCTATTTCTTCATCTCCTTTTTGTACTTCCATTTTTGAAAAATCTAAGCTTCTTCTATTCACTCTTGCTGGTGTTCCGGTTTTAAATCTATTTATCTTAATTCCTAGATTTTGTAATACTTCTGATAATTTATTTGCTGCTGCCACACCATCAGGCCCGCTTGAGTATGAAATTTCTCCAATATGTATTGTTCCTTTTAAATATGTTCCAGTTGCTAAAATAACAGCTTTTATTTTATATATCGCACCTATATTTGTTTCAATTTCTGTAACTTTACCGTTTTCAACAGTAATATTTACAATTTCTGCTTGTTTTAAATATAAATTTTCTTGTTTCTCTAGTGTGTTTTTCATTTCTGCTTGATATTTCTTTCTATCTGCTTGTGCTCTTAATGAATATACTGCTGGTCCTTTTGAAGTATTAAGCATTTTTAATTGAACATAAGTTTTATCTATGTTTTTTCCCATTTCTCCACCTAGGCAATCTATTTCTCTAACTATATGGCCTTTAGAACTTCCTCCAATATGAGGATTACATGGCATATTAGCTACAGCTTCTAAACTAATTGAAAAAACAAGTGTCTTCATACCCATTCGTGCGCATGCAAGCCCTGCTTCGCATCCTGCGTGTCCTGCTCCTATTACTGCCACATCATATTCTCCTGCAAAATAACTCATTTTTATTCCTCCTTATTATCCTTGTTATATATGAAACTCAAACTTCTATCTTTTTCAATCAATAATTAATTTTTTCTTATTTTTAGGGATTTTTTTAAGTTTCTATTTCCAAAATAAAGTAATACCTAATATTTTTTTATTTGTTCGTTTGCTTAGGAATTTCGTCACTTTTTTTATTTTCCTAAACAAAATTTTGAAAATATTTCGTTGATTATATTTTCTGAAACATTTTGTCCTGTTATCTCTCCTAAATCTTCTAAAGCTTGTGTAATATATATTGTAACAATGTCTACTGGCATTTGGCTTTTTACTGTTTCAATAGCTTTTTCTATATTTTCCTTTGCTTTTTTTATTTGTTTTTTATGTCTTTCATTAGTTATTAATACTTCATTTCCATTAGAAATATCATTAATTTCAAATAACCTAATTATTTCAGTATATAAATTGTCTAATCCCGTTTCATTTTTAGCAGACATTTTAACTATTGGTTTACATAATTTTTGTATATCTCTCTCATTTTCCTCATTTTTATATTTTATGTCTACTTTGTTTAGTACTATTACTGCTTTTTTATCTTTTATTATTTCTAATATTCTTCTATCATCATCATCTAAATTTTGTGAATTATCTATAATCGCGATAATTAAGTCTGCAGATTCTGCTAATTTTTTGCTTTTTTCCACTCCTATTTTTTCTATTGTGTTTTCAGTGTCTCTTATTCCTGCTGTATCAATTAGTTTTAATGCAATTCCATCAAGGTTAATATATTCTTCTATAGTATCTCTTGTTGTTCCTGCAATATCACTAACAATAGCTCTATCCTCCTTAAGCAATGCATTTAATAATGAAGATTTTCCTGCATTAGGCTTTCCTAATATAACTGTTTTAATCCCATCCTTTAAAATCTTTCCTCTATCAAATGATTTTTCTAATTTTTCAAGAAGATTTAATATTGTTTGTAAACTTTCATTAGCTTTATTATTAGTTACTTCATCTACATCATATTCTGGATAATCAATAGTAACTTCAATATCTACCATTATATCTAACAATTTTTGCTCTATTTCTTTAATTTGTGAAGATAAAAAACCTTTTAATTGTCCTAAAGATTCTTTTGCTTCCATATCTGATTTAGCATTTATTAAATCTATTATACCTTCTGCCTGAGATAAGTCAATTCTTCCATTTAAAAAAGCTCTTTTAGTAAATTCCCCTGGCTGTGCCAATTCTGCACCATTTTCTAAACAAATTTCTAATATCTTTTTTTCTACAATCATTCCACCATGAGAATTTATTTCGCACATATTCTCTGTAGTATAACTTTTAGGTGCTATAAAATAAGAAACTAATACTTCATCAATTATTTCATTATTTTTAGGATTAATTATATTTCCATACTTCATAGAATATCCTTTAATTTCTTCACTGCTATTTTTAGGTTTAAATATTTTTTTAATAATATCAAAAGTATTTTTTCCAGATAGTCTAATTATACCTATTCCACCATTTCCATTTGCAGTTGAAATTGCTACAATTGTTTTTTCCATCTTAAATATCCTTTCTTTTCTTAAACGCTTCAAATTTGTCATATACGCCTTAAATTTGTTTCAAAGTAAAAGTATATGTCTTTTTTATTAAACTGTCTTATTTTCAATTTTAAGCGTTTGTTTTTTTGTTTTTATTTTTTATAAATTATTATTTATTTAATTATTAATTTTTTATTTCATTATTTTATATTTATTTTTATTTATAATTAATTATTTTTATTTTAAATATTTAATTTTTTATTAATTATTTTTTAATTAAAATTTTTTTTATTTAATTTTTTTAATTATTTATTT
>CALXKR010000049.1 GCA_944388895.1 uncultured Clostridia bacterium
TTATTTATAAAATAAAAAAAATATTATTATATTAAAAAAAATATTTTTATATAAAAAAATTTTATTTCAAATTTTTACTTATATTTTTTATTAAATTTAATTTAAAAAAATTTATTATATAAAATTATTTTATATTATTTATTTTATTAAAAAATTTATTTTAAAAATACAGAATTTATTTTTTGATTATTTCAAATTCCATCTATTTATAAAATTACTATTTACATTTTTTATTAATTTGCTTACTTTTTAGCACTTTCATTTTTGCAAAGTTTTGTTGGCATATTGACAATTTTTGTGTTTTTCTTTAACTATTTATCCTTTATATCAATTCCTTCTTTAGTTTAACTTTTTAAAATAGCTGTTTTCTGATTTTTTAGGAAATTCTATTATCCTCAAGCATTATTTGGTGAAGTTTTACTTAATTTTACTTGTTTTTTCATATACTGTTTTAATTTTTTTTACATTCATCTTATTCTAATTTGTTTTTAGACTATAACTTTTTTTGTTAATATGACAATGATATTTTTTTACATATTTCCCCTTTTTTTTACAAATTAGGTCTTTTTTATTGTTTTATAACAAAATTTTCTTACTTTTGTCGAAAATCAAGCTTAATATTATGTATCAAAAAGACAAAACATATATTCTCTTCTTGTAATCTTTTATTAATTTTTGTTTATTTTTTGAAATTATGTATACCTTTTAGTATTTTTTCTTTTTATTCCTTTTACATTTAAATTTCTACGCTTTTCTCTTATTTCCCAATAAGTTTCTCTAAAATTTATATTCTTATATTATCTCTTTTTATATCTGTTTAGTTATAAAAAGTATTATTTTACATTATACTAGCTTTTTAGTATGTAACTTTCATTTTGTCATTTTGTACATATTTAGTTTATTTTTATTCTAATAGAATTTTTTACTTCCAGCATCCTTTTAATATAAGATTTTATTTTAATAATTTCAAAAAACTTTTATTCTATTTTATAAAAAATATGATTATTTTCTTACTATAATTTTTATTTTTTATATTTATTCTATTATTAAATATTTATTTTATTTTTATTTTTATTTTTATTTTTATTTTTATTTTTATTTTTATTTTTTAATATTAATTTTTAATTTAAAATATTATTTTATTTATTATTTTTATTTTAAATTATTTTTTATTAATTAATATTATTTTAAATTAAATATTTTTTAATAATAATATTATTATTAATATTATTAATATTATTAATTAATTATTTTATAAAAAATCTTTAATTTATAAAAAAAATAATATATAATAAAATAAAAAAAGGAGTATTTATGTTACATATAAACATACTATGTATTGGAAAAATAAAAGAACAATATTTACGTGAAGCAATTAATGAATATTCAAAAAGATTATCTAAATATTGTACTCTAAATATTATTGAGTTACCAGATAAAAAAATACCTGATAAATCTAATTCTAGCATTGAAAATCAAATTAAAAATATTGAGAGTCAAAACATAATTTCTCATATTCCTAAAGATTCTTATTTAGTTTGCTTAGATTTAAAAGGTAAACAATATTCTTCTGAAGAATTTGCAAATAAGATTTCAGAAATTCAATTTATTAATAGTTCTATTACCTTTATAATTGGTGGATCATTAGGATTTAATGATGAAATTAGAAAAATTTGTAATGAATCTATTTGTTTTTCTAAAATGACATTTCCACATCAATTAATAAGAGTGTTTTTATTAGAACAAATATATAGAACTTTTAAAATAAATAATAATGAAACTTATCATAAATAAAATATATATTAATTTGTAGAGGAAACAATATTTTTTGTATTGGGGGGGCACTAAAAATATAATTACAAGGATAATTTTTTGAATAAAATAATGTTGAATAAGGAATAATCATTCAAAAGTTTCCTCTACAAAAATAAAAACTAAATTTGTTTAATTATTTTTTTGGCAATAATTTTAGATATAATTTTTCTGATTAAATAAAATATTGAAAAAAATAAAACGAAATAACTAATCATTTTTTTGTCCTTTGGAATTTATACTTATACTATACTCTATTTTCCATAAAATGTCAACAATAATCGTTCGACAAAATTCGACATTTGTTTTATTTTTTTATTTAACTATTTCTTTAACTCTTACTTACTCTAAGTTTTTATCAATTATTTTTGTTTAGAGGTCCGTCCCTCTTTTCTTGGTTTTTTCGTTTGTTTTTTTCTTAAAACCAGCTATTTCTCAACGTTTTTAATTTTTTTTAATAGGACCGTCCCCATATTAACTTAAAAATACAATAGCAGTAATAATGCTAGCTAAATCAGCTAGAATTGCTGGGATAACAACTTTTCTACTGTCTTTAACATTTACTGAACTCATATATAATGCAATCACATAAAAAGTTGTTTCTGATGATCCCATAATAGTAGCTGCTATCATTCCTATATTACTATCTGGACCAAAGTGTGCCATAATATCTGTTGCAACAGCCATTGATCCACTTCCTGATATTGGTTTAATAATTGCTAGTGGTAATATTTCGCTTGGTACATTAAATAAGTTTGTTACATTTGCTATTACTCTTGATACAAAGTCAATGAGGCCTGAACTTCTTACCATATGTATTGCTAAAAAAATTCCTAATAATGTTGGAAATAATTTAATTGTAATTTTTATTCCTTCTTTTGCACCTTCAACAAATAAATCATATACTTTTTTCTTTTCTTTTAAACCTACTAATAAAATTATAGATATAATTACTGGAATTATCATTGTAGATAAATATGTCATTTTTTTAGACTCCTTTTTATTAATATTTTGGTTGCGATAATTCCTACTAATGTTCCAATAATAGTAGAAATCCATATTGGCACAATTATTCCTGCTGGGTTATTTGCATTTAATGCCGCTCTTATGGATATTACTGTTGTTGGTATTAGTTCTATTGAAGTTGTATTTACTACTATTAACATCATCATAGAATCAGTTAATCTTTTTTTGTCAACATTGCTCTGTTGTAATGCTTCCATTGCTTTTATTCCTGCTGGAGTAGCTGCATTTCCTAGACCTAAAAAGTTGGATATAGTATTCATAGTAATATTATCCATCGCTTCTTTGTTAGTTTTAGTTTCTGGAAACAATCTCTCAATTATTGGTCTTAGAATTTTTGTCAATTTAGTCATAATTGAAGTGTTTTTTACTATTTCCATAAGTCCACACCATAAACAAGTTGTTCCTACTAAAGTCATACTAAGTTTTATCACTTCATCAAATGACTCGAATATTGAATTATTTAGTTTATCAACATTACCATTAAAAATAGAATATATAAATGAAAAAATAATTAATATTGGCCAAATGTAATTTAGCATAATGCACCTCTTTGTAATTTATATTCAAATATTTTTCTATTTATACTAGAAATTTTGGTAATTTTATGGTACAATATTTTCGAAAAAATCAAATTGGGAGGGAAAATATATATGAAATCAACTGGAATAATTAGAAAAATTGATGAACTTGGAAGATTTGTAATACCAATGGAAATGAGAAATAAACTAAGCATCTCTAATAATGATTCTTTAGAGATTTATGTAGAAGGAACATCTATTATACTAAAAAAATATCAACCTGATTGTGTTTTTTGTGGAAGTTCTAAAAACGTTGTTGAATACAAAGGAAAAAACGTTTGTGAAAAATGCTTGAATGAGATGAAAAGTTTATAATACATAAAAAAGTCTACAATAAATAAAGTAGACTTTTTATATTTTTAAATTCATTTATATAAATTTTTGATAAATTTCATTTTTACTTACATTTCTATCTTTTGCAATTTTTTTAATTATTTCTTTTTTTTCTAGTCCTTTATCTTCATAATATTTATAATGTTCTTCAATAGTAAGATTATTTAATTCGTTTTCTTGTTCAACCTTTTCTCCCTCTATTAAAATTATATATTCTCCCTTAGGTTCTTTTTCTTTCAAAATGTCTAAAATTTCTGAAACTTTTCCTCTAATAAATGTTTCATGTATTTTTGTAAGTTCTTTTGCAAGGACAATATTTCTATCGCCTAAGTTTTTTATTATATCTTCCAAAGTGTTTTTTAATTTGTGAGGAGCTTCATATATAATAGCCGTTTTCCCATCCTTTTTTATTTCTTCAAATTTATTTTTTCTTAATTTTTTATTTAATGGTAAAAAAGCATAAAAAGAAAATTCTTTAGTATTAAGTCCAGAGGCTATTAATGCATTTATTAGAGCACAAGCTCCTGGTATAGGTACTATTTTAATATCATGTTTTATTGCTTCTTTTACAATTTCTTCACCTGGATCAGAAATTGCTGGAGTTCCTGCATCTGTAACAATAGCAATATTTTTTCCTTCTAATAATTTCTCTATTAGCATATCTTTTCTAACGTCTTCATTGTGTCTATGATAACTTACAAGCATTTTAGAAATTTCTAAATGGTTAAGTAATTTTAATGTTTGTCTAGTATCTTCTGCTGCAATTATATCTACTTCCTTTAATATTCTTATTGCTCTTAAAGTAATATCTTCTAAATTTCCTATTGGTGTTGCTACTAAATATAATATTCCTTTTTCCATTTATTTTCCCTCTTCATAAATTTTTAGTATTTCATCAGTATAACTGCCATCTTCATTGTAAATAATAAGTGGCTTTTCTACTTTTAAAAATTCATTTGCATATTTTACGGCTTTTATTAAAACTAAATTTGCGTCTTTATTTTTCTTTGGATACACAAATCTTATTCTTTTAGGCTCTAATTTATATTTTCTTAAGTCTTGTATTATTTCATTTAATCTTTCTGGTCTATGAACCATATATATTGCTCCATTGTCTTTTAATAAATTACTTGCCACTTCTATCCATTCTTCTAAATTTACAGTTGTTTCATGTCTTGAAATAAGTTGTTTATCTTCTTTATTTATAATACCTGTTCCCTTTTTTTTATATGGTGGATTGGTAACTATATAATCAAACGAATTCTTTTCTAAGCTTAAAGAATGTACATCTTCATTAATAATTTGCATTACATTTTGCAAATTATTTAATTCTACACTTCTTTTAGCCATTTGGGCTACATCTTTTTGAAGTTCAACACCTATTACTTTTGAGGCTTCTACTTTTTTTGTTAATAATATTCCTATTATTCCTGTTCCTGTCCCTAAATCAACAATAGTTTTATTTTTCTTCATATCTTTTGCAAATTCAGTAAGTAAAACACTATCTATTCCAAAGCAAAAGCCTTCTGTATTTTGTATAATTTTTAATCCTTTATATTGTAAATCATCTATTCTTTCCATAATAAATATAGTATAACATACTATTTATTAAATTTCTACCTATTTTCTTACAAAGGCTTCTTTCATATTATCTTTAGTTTCTCCTTCAATCAAAATCTTTACACTATTTACTTCTTTAAGCTCAGTTAAAGAATTTACTATACTGTAAATAGAATTCATTCCATTACTATTCAAAAATTCTTTAGATAAATCTACTATTGCACAATCACCCTTTAATTCAACTTTATTTACCTTAGTTCCCTCAGGGATAGGATTTTGCATATTTGAATCTGTTGGTCCTTTAATTAATAAATTAACAATATACATATAAGGATTGTCTATTAAGTCTTTTGCATCTACTTTTATTTCAGATTTTACTAATTCTAAACTTTGCTTATCTTCAAAATATAAACTAACTCCTGTTTGTCTCATTTGTTCTTCTGAAATTTCCTGCTCAGGCTCAATAACTGCCTCATTTTCCACATTTTCTACTATTTCTGTGGAAAAGTTAAGTATAATAAGTATTGCTACAATTGATATTATAGCAATTATTAAAATAACTTTGAAAATTAACTTCTTATTCATTCCTTTCCTCCTTGCAAAAATAATATGAGACAAGAGTAAAAATTATAACCAAATGCCAGTTATTAACTGCCCTATTTTTATTGACAAAATCCACTTTTAAATATACAATATAGTGGAGTTTTTATACTCAAAAGGAGTTGAATTAAATGAACGAAATATTGCATGTTGGTCTAGATGTTGGATCTACAACAGTAAAAATTGTAGTAATGGATAAAGACCTAAATATTATATATGAAAATTATCAAAGACATTTCTCAGATACTAAAAATACTGTATGTAATGTCTTACAAAAACTTGCAGAAGATTATAAAGATTATGAATATACAATAGCATTAACTGGTTCAGGAGCTATGTCTACTGCAAGATTTTTAGACTTACCTTTTATTCAAGAAGTGGTAGCTTGCAAAAGGTCAGTAGAAAAATACATACCTAAAACAGATGTAGTTATAGAACTTGGTGGAGAAGATGCTAAAATTATCTATTTTGGAAAATCTATAGAACAAAGAATGAATGGTACTTGTGCAGGTGGTACAGGAGCTTTTATAGATCAAATGGCTTCACTTTTAAATACTGATTCAAGTGGTTTAAATGAACTTGCTAAAAAACATAAAATGATATACCCAATAGCTTCTCGTTGTGGAGTTTTTGCTAAAACTGATGTTCAACCACTTTTAAATGAAGGTGCAGATAAAGAAGATATTGCTGCTTCTATTTTTCAAGCAGTTGTTAATCAAACAATAAGTGGACTTGCTTGTGGTAGACCAATTAGAGGTAATGTTGCATTTTTAGGAGGACCTTTAAATTATTTATCTGAATTAAGACAAAGATTTATTGAAACATTACATCTAACCCCTGACTCTACAATAATACCAGAGGATGCACACCTTTTAGTTGCAAAAGGAGCTGCTCTTGATTCATTAGAAAATAAACCTGTTTCTAACGAAAAATTAAAAGCAAAAATAGAAATGCTTAGAGCATCTCATGATACAACTTCAAAACCTCTATCACCTTTATTTGTTACAGATGCAGAATATACAGAATTTAAGAAAAGACATGATAATGATAAGGTTAAAAAGGCTGATTTAAAAAGCTTTGAAGGAGATTGTTTTGTAGGTATTGATGCAGGTTCAACAACTACAAAACTTGTAGTTACAGATAATGAAGATAGACTTTTATATTCTTCATATGGTAGTAATGAAGGAAATCCTTTAAAAAGTGTTATGAAAGCTTTAAGAGAGCTTTACAAAGTGTTGCCAGAAAAAGCAAAAATTAGATATAGTGGTGTTACTGGATATGGTGAAAAATTAATTCAAACAGCCTTAAATGTTGACTTAAATGAAATTGAAACAATTGCTCACTATACAGCTGCAAAAAAATTCATGCCTGATGTTACAAGTATTGTTGACATTGGTGGACAAGATATGAAGTACATTAAAATTAAAGATGGAACAATTAACAATATTATGCTTAATGAAGCATGTTCATCAGGTTGTGGATCATTTATTGAAACATTTGCTAAAAGCTTAAATTTATCAATTGAAGATTTTGTTAAATCTGCATTAGACTCTAGAAATCCTGTTGATCTTGGTTCAAGATGTACTGTATTTATGAATTCTAAAATTAAGCAAGCACAAAAAGAAGGATCAACTGTTGGAGATATTTCTGCTGGTCTTTCTTATTCAGTAATAAAAAATGCTATTCAAAAAGTTATGAAAGTTAGAGATGTAAACACTCTTGGAAAACATATTGTTGTGCAAGGTGGTACTTTCTATAATGACGCTGTTTTAAGAGCTTTTGAACTAATTGTAGGAAAAAATGTAATAAGACCAGATATTGCAGGTCTTATGGGAGCTTATGGTGTTGCAATTTTAGCAAGAGAGCAATTTGAAGCAAATCTAGATATGGAATATTTCTCTAAAATATCTAAAGAAGCAGAATTAGACAAGTTAAAAATTGATACTACACATGTAAGATGTAATGGTTGCGAAAATCATTGTTTACTTACTGTAAATAAATTTAGTAACGGTCAAAGACATATTTCTGGTAACAGATGTGAAAAAGGAGAAGGTATAGTTACTGGTAAAAAAGAGTTACCAAATGTATATAAATATAAGTTTGAAAGATTATTTGGCTATGAACCTTTATCAGAAAAAGATGCCAAACGTGGAACAATTGGAATTCCTAGAGTTTTAAATATGTATGAAGATTATCCATTCTGGTTTACTTTCTTAACTAAATTAGGATTTAGAGTAATATTATCTGAAAAAAGTAATAGAAAGACATATGAAAAGGGTATGGAATCTATGCCATCAGAATCAGTTTGCTATCCAGCAAAACTTTCTCATGGACATATTATGAGCTTAATTAATAAAGGAATTAAAACTATATTCTATCCTTGTATACCATTTTCAAGAAAAGAATATGACAAAGCAGATAATCATTATAACTGCCCAATTGTTATTTCTTATTCAGAAGTATTAAAAAATAACATTCCTGAAATAAAAGAAAAAGGTATTAAGTTTTTAAATCCATTCTTACCTTTCGAAGCAAAAAAATTAGCTGAAACAATTATGTCTTTACCAGAGTTTAAAGAATATAACTTTACTAAAAAAGAACTATTGTTAGCTGCTAAAGAAGCAGAAAAAGAATACCAAAAATTTAAAGATGATGTACATAAAAAAGGTATAGAAGCCTTAGAATATATGGAAAAAAATAATGTTCATGGTATTGTTTTAGCAGGAAGACCTTATCATGTAGACCCTGAAATTAATCATGGAATTGATACATTAATAACCTCTTTAGGTTTATGCGTATTATCTGAAGATAGTATTTCAAATCAATCTGAAGTAAAAAGACCTATAAGAGTTGTTGATCAATGGGTATATCATGCAAGACTATATGCGGCAGCTGATTTTGTAGGTAAACATGATAACTTAGAATTAGTTCAATTAAATTCTTTTGGTTGTGGAGTAGATGCAGTAACAACAGACCAAGTTGAAGAAATATTGTCAAGCTTTGATAAAATGTATACATT
>CALXKR010000050.1 GCA_944388895.1 uncultured Clostridia bacterium
TGTCCTTCTAAAAAGAAGGACCGTCCCCAATAAGCCAAAAATCTATCTTCCTTGTCTGTTTATCAGCATTTGCGACCTTTATTTTTACTTTTTGCCCTAATTTATAAATTTTTCCTGTTTCTTTTCCAATTAATTGTTTATTTATATCATCATAAATATAATAATCATCGTTTATATCTGCTAATCTAACTAATCCCTCTATTGTGTTTTCAAGTTCTACAAACATTCCAAAGCTAGTTATACTAGATATAATTCCTTCATATTCTTCACCAATTTTACTTTCCATGTATTCTGCTTTTTTAATATCTTCACTAGCTCTTTCTGCTTTTGTTGCAATTTGCTCACATTCTGAAGAACTTGTTGCATATTTTTGTGCTTGATAAGCATATTTTTCTTTGATTGTTTCTGAAATATTATAATCACTTTCTAAATATTTTGAAATTACTCTATGTATGAATAAGTCTGGATATCTTCTTATTGGTGATGTAAAGTGGCAGTAATATTTACTAGATATTCCAAAGTGTCCCTTATTTTCCGCTTCATATCTTGCAACTTTTAATGTTCTTAATAATAAATTTGATACTACTCTTTCTTCCTCTTTTCCTTTTACATCTTCTAATATTTGTGAAAATGCTTTAGGCTTTATCTCTTCTAGTTTTCCTTTTATTTTGTATCCAAAATTATATAAATATTTATTAAGTTCTTTTATTTTTTCTTCATCTGGTGTTTCATGCACTCTGTATATAAATGGAGCATTTAACCAATAAAATCTTTCAGCTACTGTTTCATTTGCAGTAAGCATGAATTGCTCTATAATTTCGTTTGCAAAAGTAGTTTCATAAGGCCTTACATCTATTGCTATTCCGTTTTTGTCTAATGTAATTTTACTTTCTGGAATATCTAATGATAGATATCCATCTTTTAATCTTCTTTCTTTTAAAATTATTGCAAGTTCTTTCATTCTTTCAAAATGTTCTACAAAATTTTTATATTTATTCAAAGTTTCTTCATTAGATTTTTCTATTATACTTGCAACATCTGTATATGTCATTCTTTTTGTTACTTTAATAATACTTTTACAAATATCGCTGTCTATAACTTTACCCTTAGAATCTATTTTCATTATTACAGACATTGCATATCTATCTTGTCCTTCATTTAAACTACAAATTCCATTAGATAATTCTTTAGGAAGCATTGGAAGAACTCTATCTAACATATATACACTTGTTCCTCTTTTTATTGCTTCTAAATTTAGCAAACTTCCTTCTCTTACATAATAGCTCACATCAGCAATATGTACACCTAGAGTATATGTCCCGTCACTATTTTTATCTACACAAACAGCATCATCTAAATCTTTTGCATCTTCCCCGTCTATTGTAAATATTTCTTTATTTCTAAAATCTCTTCTTCCATCTGCCTTTATTTCTGTTTTACTAATTCTTTTAGCTTCTTCTAAAACTGGCTTTGGAAATTCATTTAACAAATTATACTCTTTTATTAAGGAAAGCATATCTATTCCAGCTTCATTTGCAAAGCCTAAAACTTCTACTATTTTTCCTTCTGCCTTCATTTCTTTTCTTGGATATTTTGTAATTTTTACTACTACTTTTTGATGATTTTTTGCTTTTCCAAAATTACTTTTTGATATAAATATATCTGTTCCTAATTGATTATCATCTGGAATAACAAAACCAAAGTTTTTGTTCTTTTGAAATGTTCCTACTATTTGTTTTGTGTTTCTTTCTACAACACTAATAATAGCACCTTCACTATGATTGCCATGCTTTTCATTCATTACTTTTACTTGTACAATATCTCCATTCATAGCATCTTTTTTATTTTGTTTTGAAATGAAAATGTCTGGAATGCCTTCTGCAATTTTGACAAAACCAAAACCTCTTTCATTTCCTATAAATTTACCTTGTAGTATTTCCATAAAAAATTTAAATCCTTTCTAAATTTTTGATTAAGGAACGTCCCTAATCAAAAAAAGATGCATTTTGTTTATGCATCTTTACTATTTATAATACATATATAATTCCTAAAACTACAGTAAGTACTGCAAATAACGCTCCTAAAATAATAGTATTTTTTTGAATTTTTCCACTTTTTGTTCTACTTTTATTTTTTTCAAAGTATTTATTTGCTCTTGGATTTTCAGCTACATCTTCCATTGAATTTCTGCTATCTTTATTTTGCATTACTGTAGTAAGTATTAAAGCTACACAAACTATTAAATAAATTACTATTAATATATTTTTTGCTATTTCCATTTTTTTGTCTCTCCTTTGCTAAATTAACATATATACTATATCATATATTTTTTAAAAAATCAAGAATTTGTTAATTATAAATTGCTTATTATTCCTCCTCCAACAACTACATCATCTATATATGCTACTAATGATTGTCCTGGTGTGATTGCTCTTTGTCTTTCGTCAAAAATAATTTTAATTTGTTCTTTTCCATTAATTAATTCTTTATGTATTACTGCACTTGCTTCTTTAGAAGAATATCTTATTTTTGCTTTTATTTTTAACCCATCTATTTCTATTCCAAGTAAATTATTAAAATTTTCTAGTATAACTTCATTAGAATATAATTTATCTTCTTCTCCAACTATTAATTCATTTTTTTCAATATTATACCCTATAACGTATAGAGGAACTGGATTTGATATTCCAAGTCCTTTGCGTTGTCCAATAGTATGCTTGTATAATCCACTATGTTTTCCTAAAATTTTTCCATCCAAATTAACTATGTTTCCCTGTTTTGATATAAAGTTTTTTTCTTCCTCTAAAAATCTTACATAATTATTATCTGGTATAAAGCAAATATCTTCACTGTCTGGTTTGTTTGCAACTTCAAAACCATTTTTTCTTGCTATATCTCTAATTTCTTCCTTGCTTTCATATTTCCCCAAAGGGAATATTGTTTTTTCCACAACTTCAGGATTTATGTTGTATAATACATAGCTTTGATCTTTTTTTAATGATTTAGATTTTTTTAAAACTACTTTTTTATATTTTTCATCATATTCTGTTATTGCATAATGGCCTGTTGCAATGTAATCACATCCAAGCTTTTTAGCCATTTCATACATTGCTCCAAATTTTAAATATTTATTACATTCTATACATGGATTAGGTGTTTTACAATTTTTATATTGGCATACAAAATTTGAAATTACTTTTTCATCAAATTCTTCAGTATAGTCACAAGTATAATGCTCTATACCTAATTTTTTACAAAGTTCTTTTGCATCATTGCCAAAATTTGCATCATTTTTTTCATGCAAATTCATTGTTAATCCTATTACATCATATCCTTGCTTTTTTAGTAGAATAGCAGCAACGCTGCTATCTACTCCTCCACTCATTCCTAATAATACTTTTTTCATCACTTTTCTATTTTTTCCTTTTTCTGATTATATATATCTATTATTGTTTTTAGTGCTTCAGAAAAATCTGCTAACATAACTATTTTTATACTTGGCATTTTATCTGAAATATAATCATCTATTACTTGTTTTAATTTATATATATTATTTAATTCTGGAAGTAGAATTGTTGCATTTCTATTTGCTCTATCTAACATTTTTTCTTTAATAGTTACTATATCTTCATTGCTTGCACAAGATATTCTTTGGAATAGTTGATATGGATCACAATATTTAAGTATTGGAATATCCATGCATTCTTTATCAAATAGATCATAGAAATTTTCCATTTTCATTGGTATATTTTTAAACACTTTATCTGCTTTTGTTCTATACATTTTATCTTTTAACTGGTTGTTTAAATCTCTAAATCTAGTTAAAATTTCTTGCATATCTGGTCCATTTTCATCAATAGACATCTGTTTTATTTCTTCTTCTGCATCTTCACAGTATTCAGAAATAATTGATGCAATATTCATTCCATTTAAAAATACACTATTAATAGTTTGTATATCATAATTAATTAATGATTTTTTTACAAAGTATACAAAATAAGTATAAATTTTAACCATATCAATTAATTCTATTTCGCCTTTTTTTACTGATTCTAATACATCTGAAACTACTTTAGGGAATTGATCGTCAGAAATTTTCCAATATTCTTCTGTAAGTAATCTCTTATATCCTGGAAGTTTATCTGTATCTACAGTATTTATTATATCTTCCATATCTCTTTTAAAAGTTTTCATATCAAATATTCTAGTGCGTACATACATTTCAATGAATTTAAAAAATCTATATTCTGTTTTGAAATTGTAGTAATAGTTATTATCAAATTCTTTAATGTAAAATTGTCTATTATCCATAAATACTCTTGATGATACAACTAAAGCTTTATATTCATCATTATTTTCTATATTAACAAATTTATCTTTTGTTACTTTTCCTGCTTTTATTTCAAAAGAAATTGCTATTGTAAATATAAGCATTGTTTGAAGAATTCTATTATTTGTATTTGGATAAGATTTATTTACCATATCAAATACTTTTTGGAAGTCATTTAAAGCATGTTTTAGTATTCTTAAATTTCTTGTTCCACTTTTTATAAATGTAGATACTATTAAATTAGTGTTTTCTCTTAAAAATCTAATTAAATCCGAATTATTTTCATATCTTATTAAAAGTCCATTAATTATATAAGTAAATTCTGGTGCATATTCAAAAGTTTCTCCAATTAATTTTTCTTTAATTCTTTCATAATCATTTGCCTTATCAAAAACATCTTCTATTGTATCTTCTATTTTTTCAACCATAGGCTTATCTGTGGTAAGAAGCTTATCCTCTTTATCTAATAAATAAGTAGCTATAAAAGTCTTCATTTCTAGGTTGTTACTTTTTAATTTAGTTGAAAGCTCTTTTTCATTACATATAATTATAGTTTTTATATGGTCATGCTCTACGAAATTATTAATATAACCCAAAATATCTATAACATCTACATTTGCTCTTTCTAAGTCGTCAAAGCAAAGCACTTTATCGTCTGTTGAAAAGAAATTTTCATAATCAACTTTATCGCCATTTTGAGTAACACCAAAGAAATTAGCCATATCTAAACCTGTTTTAGCATATTCAGGTATAAATGTTTGATCATTAGAATTCATATATTTTTTTAAGTTTTTATCCATTAATTGAGTAGTTTCAATAAATATTTTCTTACTAATTTCTTCCAAATTAGAAATACCATATAAAGACATATAAATAGTAGTTATTTTTTTACCATTTACAGTCATATTTTCTATTCTATTTCTAATTTTATGGTTCCAAAAATATGTTTTTCCGCTTCCCCATTCACCATTTATCATAATTGCATAATCTGTATAATCTGATCTGATATAATCTAATATACTTTCTACTAAATCATCCATTTTTTTCTTCCTTTCTTTTAATGTTTATTTTTAAATAATCTTTTGCAATACTTATAAAACCAATTTTATTTGTAACTTGTGACACAGTTTTTATACATTCATTTGCAGTACTTCCTGTTGTATATATATCATCTAAAATCAAAACTTTCTTGCCTCTTATTTTTTCAATATTTTCAAGTTTGTATACATTTTTTATATCTGATTTTCTACTATCAGCTGATTTTTCGCTTTGAGGCTTTATATTTTTAATTTTTATTAAACAATTTCTTTCTACTTTTAACCCTAGTTTGTTTGCAATTAATTCTGTTTGATTATATCCTCTTTCTAATTTTCGTTTTTTATGTAGAGGAACTGGAATTATTATATCATAACTTTTTAAAATTCCAAACATTTTTTTATTGTTTTTTATTAAATTTACAAATACATCTGCTAAATAAGCATTATCATTAAATTTATAATTTATTAATAATTTTCTTATTATTCCTTCGTATTTATATAAATACATCTTCTTAACTTTTATTTTTTTATTATTCTCTATAAAAACGTTTTGAATTTTATTTATTTCTAATTTCTTTAATTCCATTTTACAATTATTACATATTTCTACTCCTATTTTTCCGCAAACACCACACTTCTTAGGAAAAAACAAATTGAGGACATTTAAAAAATTCATATTTTCCTTTCTGCCCCCAATTAATATTTTAATAATCTTTTTCTTCCTGACCCAAAACCTGAATCAAGAAATTGGTTCTAACATTATATTTTTTGCATAAATCATCATAAGAAATTTTTGAACCATCCATATTTTTTTTACTTTTATAATCTCTTCTAATTTCCATAGACTTTTCTTCTAATTCAATTTTTTCTTTTCTTCCCTTAGCTCTTTGAACATTTCTTTGATTTATATCATCTATAATTTCTTGATTTAAAACTTTATAAGCTCTTTTATATTCCCCTAAAATATAATACACATCTGCAAGTTGCAATTTAATT
Source organism: uncultured Clostridia bacterium (assembly GCA_944388895.1). Taxonomy (GTDB): domain Bacteria; phylum Bacillota; class Clostridia; order TANB77; family CAG-508; genus CAG-793. Next base: position 6,364 of record CALXKR010000050.1, read on the forward strand.
TCTATTGATTCTTTTCTTTCAAGTTCCATAAAAGCTTGTCCTGTTGTTAAACCACTATTTTTATAACTTCTAATAAAATTATTTATTAATGTTCTGCTAGCAATAAATTCTTTTTTTACTCTCTGTTTTTCTTCTTCACTTAAAGAGTCTATCACATCATACACTATTTTAGGACTAATATTTAAAGAAGCAGCAACTTCTCTAGGAAATTTATTCTTGAGTAACTCTATAATTTGTCTCTCTTCTGCTGTACGTCTTTTTGACTTTACCTCAATAATTTTACCATTTTCCATAAATAAATTTTCAGAGCCTCCTATATCTATACATTTTCTAATTTATATTTTAATCCTGAGTTTCTTTGTTTTACTTTTTCATTGTTTATCATAAATTGTATAGTGTATGGATTACCTATCATTATAAGTTTATCTTTTGCCCTAGTCATTCCTGTGTATAGAAGATTTCTTGTTAAAAGCATTGGCGCAGCTTGAAATATTGGTATTATAACTGTTCCAAATTCACTACCTTGTGATTTGTGTACAGTAATTGCATAAGAATGTTCTAATTGCTCTAAGTCTTGAAAACTATAAAAAGCAATTTTCTCATCGTCAAATTTTACTTTAATTTCTCCTTCATAGTCATTTATTTTTTCAATGGTTCCCATTTCTCCATTAAAAACTCCACTATTTATCTCTGAACCCTTCCTCCACATTATATCATAATTATTCTTAATTTGCATTACTTTGTCGCCTTCTCTAAAAATAATTTCACCAAATTTTTTTTCATTTTTGATACCATTTTGTGGATTAAATTTTTCTTGTATTACTTTGTTTAAATTTTTTGTTCCTAATTCACCTTTTTTTGATGGAGTTATAATTTGTTTATCTAGGCTGTATAATTCTATAATCTTTTTAATAATCTCACTTGATGATGTTTCTTTTATAAAAATGCAATCATTTATAGAATTTTGTTCTTCTTCTTTATCTTCTAAAAAGTTTATTCCTTCATTTACTTTATGGCTATTAACTATTATTTTACTTTTTAAAGCTTGTCTAAAGATTTTATTTAATCTAATATATGGAATTTTTTTAGAATCTATTAAGTCTTTCAAAACTGTTCCAGGTCCAACTGAAGGTAGTTGGTCTGTATCTCCAACTAGAACTAATTTTGTTCCCTTAAATATAGCTTTTAAAACATAATTCATGAGAAATATATCTACCATTGATATTTCATCTATAATTACTACATCTCCGTCAATAGGTGTTACATCAATATTAGGATCTGGTTTTTCTTCTGAAACTTTTCCTATTTCAAGTAATCTATGTAATGTTTTAGCTTCTTCTCCTGTTGCTTCTGTCATTCTTTTAGCTGCTCTACCTGTTGGTGCACAAAGTACAACTTTTTTTCCTTTTGACTTATACATATCAATAATTGTTTTTATAATTGTGGTTTTTCCTGTTCCGTGGACCTCCTGTAATAACACAAACATTATGTTCATTAATTAATTTTACAGCCTCTTTTTGTTTTTCAGATAATTCAAAATTGCTATTTTCTTCTATTTTTTCTAATTCTTTATTAAAATTTGAAATTCTTTTTAAATTGCTAGCTTCTTCTAAACCAATAATTCTTGTTGCAATATTTAGCTCAGTTTTATAATATTCCATTAAATATATCCATTCTTGTATTTGAAGCTCAGTTTTTCCGTTTATTGTAGCAATTTCTTCTCTTTCTTCAATTTTAATTTGTTCTTTTGCTCGTAAATCTTTTATAGCATAAAGTACATCCTCATCTGAAACCTTTAAAAGATTTGTTACATAAGTAATTAAATTTGTTGCTAATACACAACTATGTCCATTATATGTTGCTAGCATAAGACCATGTCTAATACCTGCATCAACTCTTTTTACATTATTTCTTTCTACACCTAAATCAAGAGCCATTTTATCTATTTGCGAAAAATCAACTCTTACTCCTAACTCGCTTAAAACATATGGATCATTTTCTACAATTGAAATTGTATTTGCTCCTAGTTTTTTATATATAGTTTGTGCACTTTGTGGTCCTATTCCAAACTTTTCTAAAAATCCTACAATTTGCCATAAATCCCAGTTTTCTATAAAACTTTCTGATATTTCTTTTGCCTTTTTTTCTGTGATTCCTTTTATTTCAGTTAACTCTTCTGGAGTAGTTTTTAATACTTCTACTGTTGAAGCTCCAAATTTTTTTATTATTTTTTTTGCTGTAGCAGGACCTACTCCTTTTATAACACCATTTCCTAAATATTTTTCTAAAGCGTCTAATGTTTCTGGCATAATTTTTTCAAATGTATCTACTTTAAATTGGTCTCCATAATCTGGATGAGTAACAAATTTTCCTACAATTTTAAGACTATCTCCTTTTTGAATAAAAGGTAGATAGCCTACTATAGTTGTTTCAGCAGATTCCATTTCAAATACGGCAATAGTATAACCATTTGTTTCATTTTTATATATTATGTCTAGTACTGTTCCCTTTAGTTCCATTATTCACCTTCTTTT
>CALXKR010000051.1 GCA_944388895.1 uncultured Clostridia bacterium
TTTAAGAAAAAATAAATAAAAATAGAAAGGAGAAAAAATGAGCGTAAGTAAAGAAGAATTACTTCATATAGCAAATTTAGCAGATTTAAAAATTAAAGATGATGAAATAGATAAATACATGCACAATTTAGAAGATATATTAAATTATACAGAAATATTAGATTCAGTAGATTTAGAAAAATGTTGCGAAACAATTGGATCAGATAGTAATGTAAATGTATTTAGAAAAGATGAAGTAAAAGAATTTGGAAATAGAGAAGAATTAATGAAAAATGCAAAAGATACAGAGAGAGGAATGTTTAAATTACCAAAAGTATTAAATTAATGGAGGAAACAAATGGCAAATTCAAAAATTATAATAGTAGAAGGTCCACAAGGGGCAGGAAAAACAACAACAACAGATTATATAAGACAAGCTATACCATATACAAATCTATATAGATTAAGTGGTACAGCAGATATAACTAAAGCTGGAAAAGAAAAGGCTAAAGTTATGTATGAAGATTTAATGGATTATATAGAAAAGTTACAGAATAAAAGTATAAACCTTTTATTTGACAGAACTTTTTTCTCAGAGGAGATATACTGTAGATTAGGGTTTAAAGAATATTCTTTTACAGATGTTTTTGAAAAGTTATTAGATAAACTTGCTAAAATGGATTTTGATATCTATTATATAACTTTATACTTAAGTAATGAAAAAGAATTTGCAAAAAGATTGGATAGAGTCGGCAAAACAAAGGTTAAATATACTGAATTTAATACTGAAAGTAGTGTAAATCAACAAAATGAATATTTAAAATTATCTACAGAGATTAAAGAGAAATATCCAAATATAAATGTTGTTAACATAGATAATTGCAGAGCATTAGAAGAAGTTCAAAAAGAAATCAAAGAATTATTAGACTGGAAGGAGAACTAAAATGTCAGAAATTACAAGTTATACAGTCCATGAACTAAAAGAAAAATTGGACAACAAAGAATTAACTTCTGAAGAAATAACAAAAGCATATATAAATAGAATAAATGAAAAGGAAAAAGAAGTAGGTGCTTTTGTAACATTAAGAACAGAAGAAGCTGAAAAAGAAGCTAAAAAAATTGATATTGAAGGAAGAACTGGAACTTATGCAGGAATTCCTATTGGTATAAAAGACAATTTATGTACAAAAGGAGTTAAAACAACATGTAGCTCAAAGATGCTTGAAAATTTTGTTTCTCCTTATGATGCAACAGTAGTAGAAAAATTAAATAATGAAGGAATTATAAGCCTTGGAAAATTAAACATGGATGAATTTGCAATGGGAAGTTCAACAGAAAATTCTAGATTTCACATTACTAGAAATCCATGGAATTTAAATACAGTTCCTGGTGGTTCTTCTGGAGGATCAGCAGCAGCAGTAGCAGCAGATTTAGTACCATGGGCGTTAGGAAGCGATACAGGTGGTTCAATTCGTCAGCCAGCATCACTTTGTGGTGTAGTTGGATTAAAGCCAACTTATGGTTTAGTATCAAGATTTGGACTAGTTGCATTTGCATCATCTTTAGACCAAGTAGGCCCTATTACTAAAGATGTAAAAGATAGTGCAATACTATTAAATATAATAGCAGGTCATGATGAAAAAGATAGCACATCTGCTAATAGAGAAAAAATAGATTATACAAAATCTTTAGAAAAAGATATAAAAGGATTAAAAATTGGAGTACCAAAAGAATTCTTTGGCGAAGGTATAAGCGAAGATGTAAAAGAAAAATTACAAGAAGCAATTGAAACTTACAAGGCTTTAGGGGCTGAAATTGAAGAATTTTCATTAGATGTAGCTAAATATTCATTAGCAGCTTACTATATAATTGCATGTGCAGAAGCAAGCTCAAATTTAGGTAGATTTGATGGAATTAGATATGGATATAGAGCAGAAGAATTTAATTCTTTAAAAGAATTATATGTTAATTCTAGAACAGAAGGTTTTGGAGATGAAGTAAAAAGAAGAATTATACTTGGAACTTATGTTTTATCTTCAGGATTTTATGATGCATATTACAAAAAAGCTCAAAAAGTTAGAACTTATGTAAGTAATGAATTTGAAAAAGCATTTAGTAAATATGATGTATTACTTACACCAGTATCTCCAACAACAGCATTTGAAATTGGTTCAAAATCTAACAATCCAATGGAAATGTATTTGGCTGATATATGTACAGTATCAATTAACATTGCAGGTATTCCGGCAATATCAATTCCTTGCGGAGTAGATAAAAAAGGAATGCCAGTTGGTATGCAATTAATAGGAAATAAATTTGAAGAAGAAAAAATATTAAATGCAGCTTATGCATTTGAACAAAAAATTAAATTTAGAGAAAACTATAAACCAGAGTTTAAGAAAAATTAGTTTTTAAAATAATAAATTTTAAAATTTTATTTAGTAAATTATTATATGGAAACTTTACGCGCAGTTTGGAGATTTTCATCATACAAAAGTAAAATGCTTTAGCATTTTACATATGGAAGAAAATCGACCAGCAAGTAAAGTTGAAATATAATAATTTACAAAATATAAATAAAAAAAGAATCTATTACAAAATAAATTTAAATTTTAAAGGAGATAATAAATGGCAAGAGAAGATTATGAAGTTATAATTGGATTAGAAGTTCATGCTGAACTTTCAACAAAAACAAAAATATTTTGTTCTTGCAAAACAGAATTTGGTGCAGAACCTAATACACATATATGTCCAGTTTGTATGGCTCTTCCAGGAGCACTTCCTGTACTAAATGAAAAAGTTGTAGAATATGCGGTAAAAGCGGGGCTAGCCACAAACTGTTCAATTTCAAAAGATAGCAGAAATGATAGAAAAAATTATTTCTATCCAGATTTACCAAAATCTTATCAAATTTCTCAAGCAGATAAACCACTATGTAATAATGGATACATAGAAATAGAAGATGATAATGGAAATACTAAAAAAGTAAGAATTTTAAGAATCCATATTGAAGAAGATGCCGGAAAACTAAATCACAATGAATTCGGTGGAGGAAGTTTAGTAGATTTAAATAGAGCAGGAGTTCCTCTTATAGAAATAGTTTCTGAGCCTGATATAAGATCAGAGGCAGAAGCAGATAGATATCTAAAAAAACTAAAATCAATACTTCAATATATAAATGTATCAGATTGTAAAATGCAAGAAGGTTCATTAAGAGCAGATGTCAACGTATCAGTTCATAAAAAAGGAGAACCTTTTGGAACTCGTACAGAAATGAAAAATATGAACTCTTTTAAATCTATTTCAAGAGCTATTGAATACGAAAAAAATAGACAAATAGATGAGCTTGAAAGAGGAAATACTATTATTCAAGAAACATTAAGATGGGATGACTTAGAAGGTAGAACTTTTTCAATGAGAAATAAAGAAGATGCCCAGGATTATAGATATTTCCCAGAGCCAGATTTAGGAGTTATTAAGTTATCTGATGAATATATAGAAAATATAAAAAAAGAACTACCAGAAATGCCAGAATCAAGAAAAGAAAGATATATAAATGAATTAGGTCTTTCAGAAAAAGATAGTAATAATATTACTTCATCAAAATTTTTATCTGATTTATTTGAAAAGGCAGGAGAAATTTCTGGAAACTATAAAGCTGTTTGCAACTGGATAAATTCAGACATAGCAAGAATAGTAAATGAAAAAGAAATTGAACCAGAGCAAATACCATTTACAGCGGAAGAATTGGCAGAGCTAGTTAAATTAATAGATAAAGGAACAATAAGTTCAAGCATTGCTAAAAAAGTTTTAGATGAATTATTTGAAAATCCAAGAAAGCCTAGTCAAATAATAGAAGAAAAGGGGTGGATTCAAATTTCAGATGAAGGACAAATAAAAGAAGTCGTATTAAAAATTTTAGCAGAAAATGAGCAATCTGTAATTGACTATAAAGGTGGAAAAGATAGAGCATTAGGATTCTTAGTAGGACAAGCTATGAAACAAACAAAAGGAAAAGCAAATCCAAAGATGTTAAATCAAATGTTCTTAGAAGAATTAAATAAATAGTTAAATAAAAAGCGTTTAAAACTACTTTATTAAAAAGTAATATAAAACGCTTTTTTTTTATGAATAAAAAAATAAATTTTGAACAAAATAATATTGTATATGGAAAACATATATAAAAAAGAATTTCCTAAAAATTACCAGTTTAAAAACAAAATAATTGAGTAATATATATAGTGAAAAGGAAATGTCTTTTCAATCAAAAACTTTTAGGAGGTGAAACATAATGGCAACTAACGGAAATTACAAAGCAGTTCCAGAAGCTACAGACGCTCTTAACAAATTTAAATATGAAGTAGCTAATGAAGTTGGAGTATCTTTAAAGGATGGATATAACGGAAATATATCTGCAAGAGATGCTGGTAAAATAGGTGGAAACATGGTTAAGAAATTAATTCAACAAGCTGAATCTCAATTAAAATAGTTTTATATTAACTTAACTTTGTGAATGAACAATGAATATTAAAATAGAAGAAGATACTATAGATTACTCATAGTATCTTCTTTTTTACAGAAATTGCAAATAACCCCTTGCGCTTATTTAAAAATCATGGTATAATATCATATGTTATAGTCTAATACACTAAAGGGAGGTGCAAAATATGCCAAATATTAAGTCAGCTATAAAAAGAGTTAAAGTTGCAGAAACAAAAACAAAAAGAAATAATATGATAAAGTCTGAATATAAAACAGCTATAAAGAAATATGAAGTAGCAAACGCTAATGGAGATGCTAATGCAGTAGAATTATTATCTAAAGCAAAAAGCAAAATAGATAGTGCTTGCACAAAAGGAGTTATTTCTAAAAATGCAGCTTCTAGAAAAAAATCTAGATTAGAAACAAAATTAGCTGTAAAAGCAGAAGCTAAAAAAGCTCCAGCAAAAAAAGCTGAAAAGAAAGTAGAAGCTTCAGAAGAAAAAACAGAAGCTCCAAAAAAAACAACTAAAAAAGCTACTACAGCAAAGAAAACAGCAAAGAAAGCTGAATAATTATAACTAAATAATTTCGAAATTATTTATATCAAATAATAAAAGAACCTAAAATTAAAACTTTAGGTTCTTTTATATTATATTTTTTTTGCTAAAACTCTAGCCAAGTAAATTCCGGAGCATGAAGCCATCATTAATCCTCTAGTAAGGCCCCCACCATCACCAATAGAATAAAGACCATTAATGCTTGTTTCAAAATTACTATCAATATCTACTTTATTACTATAAAACTTAATTTCAGGGCCATATAGTAAATTGCTTGGGTTAGCAAATCCTTCAACTATTTTATCTATTTCTCTTATAAATTGTAAAATATCTGTCATTGTTCTATAACCTAAAGCAAAAGTTATATCTCCTGCAACAGCAGCTTTTAAAGTAGGAACAACAGAATTATTTTCTAGTTCATGTGGCCATGTTCTTTTTCCTCTATAAATATCACCAAGCCTTTGAACTACAACATTACCATTTCCTAGTTCATTTAAATTTTTAGCAACATTTCTACCATATTCAATTGGTTTATCAAAAGGATAGTTAAAATGATGAGAAACTAAAATTGCTAAATTTGTATTGGTACTTTTTTTATCTTTATAGGAATGACCATTTACTAAAGTTAAATTATTGTCATATACTTCAGCTGATACAAATCCACTAGGATTTTGACAAAAAGTTCTAACCTTATCTCTAAATGGCTCTGGTCTAGCTATAAATTTGCCTTCATACATATATTTATTAATATCTTTCATAATTTCATCAGGAAGTTCATATCTAACACCTATATCTACAATCCCAGGTTTGGTTTTTATATTATGCTTATAGCACATATTTGTTAACCAGTTTGCTCCTTTTCTACCAACAGCAATAACAACATTATCTGAATAAACATTTTCTAAATCAACTTCATTGTCTATATCTTTAGAAGATTTAATTTTTACACCTTTAATTTTATTATTTTCAACAATTAAATCAGAAACAATAGTTTCAAATTTCATATTAACATTATTATCTCTTAAAAACTTTTCTAACTTTCCATAAAGCTCATGACTTTTTTCAGTACCTAAATGACGTATAGGAATACTAATTAAATTAACATTTTCTTTTTTAGCTTTATCATAAATTTTTTTTACTTCATCTTTATATTCTACACCTTTTAAATTTGGATCAGCTCCAAATTCTAAATAAACTTTATCAGTATAATCTATAAGTTTTTTAGCATGTTCTACACCAATATATTCATGAATTTCTCCACCTACATATAAATCGTCATCTTCAGGGTTATATAAAGAAAGTTTTCCATCAGAAAAAGCACCTGCGCCAGAAAAACCAGAAGTAATATTACAAAATGGTTTACACTTTATACATTTTCCTGTTTTCTCAATAGGGCAAAACCTTTTTTCAACGCTTTTGCCTTCTTCAATTAACAAAATATTATTAGCTTTTTTTTGCTTTACTAATTCATATGCTAAAAATACAGAACTAGGACCCATACCTATTACAATTACATCATATTTTTCCATATAATACTCCTTTAATCTACAATATAAACATACAAAAAGGAGAGATAAAATCTCCCCTTTTTAAGTACATTAATCTTCTGGCTCTAAGATACCGAAGTTCTTGCCATCTTTTAATTTGTATATAACATTAACTTTTCCAGTTTCAACATTTATAAATGGTAAAAATTTATTTTTTACATCTTCTTCTAAAACTAATTTAGCATCTTCTGGTGTAAGTGGTTTTATGCTATAATAAATAGTTTTAATAATTTCTCCTTCTTCAGAAGTTGTTTCAGAATTTACTTGATTGTTCATTCTGATTGTTTCAACCATATTTTGCTTATCTTTTTTAGTTTTGCTTTTTCTAATTTGTCCTTCTAATATTTCAATATTTTTATCTATAGAAGCATACAAATCTTTACTTGCAGTAGCTGCTTTGAAAGTTTCACCTGCAATATTTACTCTAATTTCAGCAACTTGATTATTTCCTTCTATTTTTAAAGTTGCTACAGCATCAAAATCGCTTCCAAAATATTTTTCTAATTTTCCCACCTTTTCATTAATATATTCTTTTATAGAATCTGTTAATTCAAAATCTTTTCCAGTTATGTTTAAATTCATAAAAATTCTCCTTTCTATTAAAAAGATTTTCATCTACATTATATATGTAAATGTAAAATATTTCAATAGAAAAGAGATAAATTTATACTAAATAAATATCTAAAAATGATAATAACAAGTAAACAACATAAAAAATGGCTTCTACAATTACAAACATTTTAAATGATTTACCATCTTCACTTTCATTGTACAGATATTTGATAGCAAAATAGGTAAGAAGAGTACTTAATGCTATACAAAAATACCTAATAGGTTCTGTAATAATACAAGCTTTAGGAGTAACTAAAGTAAGTAAAGAAAGGAAAGAAGATATAATAATAGGAATTTTACAAGTTATAGTAGAAGTTACAGTGTTAGTTAAACTAGAACTATTTTCTTTATTAGGATTTATACAATGAATAATAAGAGAAAGAAAACCAATAGATAGTATAGGAATAGTTAAATCTCTAATTATTACTAGTATTAAAGAAAATGCATCATAAGTATAATTATATGCAAAAAGTGAGGTAATAAATGTAACTATAATCCAAATTAGAAGTACTAAAATAGAAACATTAAATAATTTATTATCTTTAGATTTGGTAATTTCTTTTAATAATCTGGTAGGGTTACTAAAAAAAGATAATATAAAATCTTTAGAATTTTTACTTCCATTTTTTAAATCTACTTTAACAAATTCATCTTCATTTTCAAAATTGTTATCCATAACACATCTCCTTAAAAATAAATTTAATAAAATATATGCAGTAAAATAAAAAATATAATAAAAAAATAAAACTCCTTTTATTTAGGAGTTTTATTTCTAAAAATTATTTATTTTCAGTTTTATTTGAATTATCTTTAGATAAATTCTTATTTATTTCAGAAGTATTTCTACAAATAACAAGTAATATTAAAGAAAATTCATAAACAAGTCTTGCTACAACATTTCCTATAACTAATGTTGCAAGGAATCCAACAAAGCTTGATCCTATTAATGCAAATGAAGAAAGTGTTATGTATATAGCAACTATTAAATATGTAATTTTTAATAAAGCTTCCATAAACATTTTCTTAAATGATAAGAAATCATAAAGCCATCCAACAAAACCTGTAAATTTTCCTTCATTCTTCTTGCTTAAGAATAAGAAGTAGACTAATATTCCACCTATAACAGCTAGAATTAAAGAAACTACTAGCCATACCGCAGAATCAGCAGCTTTGCTAAGACTATTCATTCCACTCATACTAGAATAATAACTTGATGAATACATAAAAACTCCCCTTTCATTTAAATTTATAACTAGATATTATCACAAACAAAACACAAAATCAATAAATATTGTAGAAAAATGTCGAAAA
>CALXKR010000052.1 GCA_944388895.1 uncultured Clostridia bacterium
TTTTATAAATAAATAAAATTTAAAAAAATTAATTTATATTTTTAATAAAAAAATATAAAAAAATAAAAATAAAATAATAATAAAATAATAATAAAATAATAATAAAATAATATTAAGATTATAATTAAATATTAATTAGTTATATCAATTTATATAAAGAAGCATCTTAGTTTTTTATAATTAAAGATAAAAGAAAGTATTATTAAACAATTAAATATCAAGTATTCTACAAAAAAGTAAGAGTAAGTACAAAATTGTTACAAAATGACAAACATAAAAAATTTATAGATTAGAGCTTAAATAATATAGCGTTCTTAAATTCATATTATAAAGCAAAAAACTTTTAAAAAACTGCATTAAACATATCTCTGTAAACTATAGGAATATCAGAATAAGACGAATAAAATAGAAAATATAGGCTTAAACAAACAAGTATACATAATCTTTAAAAGGCTCAAAATTATATCAAATTCAAAAAAACTGTTTCAAAGATTTTGTCTTTTTGAGTATAAATAAAACGACGAATAAACAACAAAAAAGCTCGAAAATTGTCGCAAAAAAGTAAAAAACCTAATTTTATATAGGTTTTAAAACTAAAATATGAATAAAAATCTGTGACAAATAGACAAAAAACAATTAGACTTAAAATGTAGATAAGAATGTTTTTATAAAAATACTTTTTACTAATACAAAAAAGATCACAAATATTTGCTTTATATATGGTATAAAATACCTAGGGACAACACGAAAAATGGAAAATTAGAAAAGATATAAATAAAAAGAAAATTCATATATTTTTGCTATACAAGAAAGAGTAGTTAAAACTATTTATAAAGATAAATATGTCTATTAGACAAACAAAACGACTAGAATAAATCTGGTTAAAAAATAAAAAATATTAAGCATTTTATTTGATAATACTTAATATTTTTATACTTTACTTTTTATTATTCTATAAATAATTATATTATTTTATAAAATAGTAAAATAATATAATTTAATAATATAATAATTTTTTTATGCTATTTCTATCATATCATTTGGCTTTAATCTACTTGCAACAGTTAATGTTAAATTATGATTTATTTTACTATTAATAATTTCATCCATTACAGTTTTATATGCTAATTCAGGAAAATTTGTATTATTACTAAGATGTCCTAACATTATATTATTTACACCAGAATAAGATAATTTAACAATTGTTTCTCCTGCTTCTTGATTAGATAAATGACCATTAGGACCAGCAATACGTCTTTTTAAATAATATGGGTATTTAGCATATTTTAATATTTCAGGTTCATAATTTGATTCTAATAAAAGAAATTTACTTCCTTCTAATTTATGTAATATTTCATTTTCCATATGACCAATGTCAGTTGCTATACTAATTTTATTTTCATCATTATATATATTATATCCACATGGATCAGCAGCATCATGAGGTATATGAAAAGGATGAAATTTTAAATCGCCTATTTCAAAGTAATCATTTGTTTTAAATATTTTTTTATTTTCTTCATTAATTAATTTAGTCTGCTCTGGCATATTGTTAAAAGTTTTTTCATTTGCATAAACAGGAATATTATATTTTTTTGATATTGCTCCAAGATTTTTTATATGGTCGCTGTGTTCATGAGTAACAACAATAGCATCTATATTAGAAATGTTTTTTCCTATACTTTCTAATGCTGTAGTTATCTTTTTTTGACTTTCTCCACAATCTATTAAAATATTAACATTATCTGTCCCAACAAACGAGCAATTTCCTGAGCTTCCACTATATAAGTTACAAAATTCAAACATTAGTAAATCCTCATTCTTCAGTTATTCTTTGTATATTAGCACCTAATTTTCTAAATTTATCCTCAATATGTTCATAGCCTCTATCAATATAATGTATATTATAAAGTTCAGTTGTTCCTTCAGCTATAATTCCTGCAATTAATAATGCGGCACCTGCACGTAAATCTGTTGCATATATTGGAGCTCCGCTTAAAGAGTCTACCCCTTCAAAAATTGCAGTTTTTCCTTGAGGAGTAATTTTTGCTCCCATTTTATTTAGTTCATTAGTATATTGAAATCTTGAATCCCATATACTTTCATTTATGATGCTTGTACCAGAAGCAATTGAAAGAGCTACACCCATTTGTGGTTGAAGATCTGTTGGAAATCCAGGGTAAGGTAAAGTTTTAACATTTGCTGAATGAGGTCTTTTAGAACAAGAAACCCTCATAGAATCACCAAAATCTTCGATAACTCCACCCATTTCAATAATTTTTGCAGATAATGAATCCATATGCTCTGGAATACAGTTTTTTATTAATATATCTCCTTTTGAAGCAACAGCAGCTAACATGAATGTTCCTGTTTCAATTTGGTCTGGAACAATAGAATAACTACAATCTCCATTTAATTCATTTACACCATTTATTTTTATAGTGTCTGTTCCAGCTCCACGAATGTCTGCACCAGCAGTGTTTAAGAAGTTAGCAACATCAACAATATGTGGTTCTTTAGCGACATTATCTAATATAGTTGTACCTTTTGCAAGTACAGATGCTAAAATTAAATTTATTGTTGCACCAACAGAAACAACATCAAAGTATATTGAAGTTCCAGTTAATTTTTTAGCTTTTGCTGTTATTTTTCCTTGACTAACATCAACCATTGCACCTAATGCTTCAAAGCCCTTTATATGTTGATCTATAGGTCTTGCACCTAAGTTACATCCCCCAGGAAGACCAACTTGGGCACCTCCACATCTTCCAAGAAGAGAGCCTAATAAATAATATGAAGCTCTAAATTTACTAGTTTTATCTAAAGGTGCGTTATGACAAGATAAATTTCTAGCATCAACTGTTAAAGAATGTTCTCCTGTCCATGTAACTTTAGCACCTAGTTCATTTAATATGTCACATATAATTTTTACATCACTTATATTTGGTACATTATCAAGTGAAGTAACTCCATTTATTAATAGTGTTGCTGGTAGAATTGCTACTGCTGCATTTTTAGCTCCACTTATTTCAACTTCACCTTTTAACTTTGTTTTTCCTTTTATAACAAATTTATCCAATTTAATTCCCCCAGTAATTTTTATCAATAATATTATATACCATATATTTGTGTTTTTTACAATAGTTTTATTAATTATTTGCTAGTTTAATTCCTAAATCTTCAAAGAATTCTACTATTTTAAATTTAAATTCAATAACATCTGATTCATTATTATTAGAAATAATATCATATTCTTCTTGTCCAAGATTTGTTTCTAAATTTTCTTTAGAACTTTCAGGAACCACTCCAGATGTTACATCTACAAAACAAAGGGGAGGAAACATTACGCACCACCAATTTTGTCCACTTGCATTTCCAATTTCAACTTTTAGAGCATCATAAAAACCAGAAGGTAAACTTATATCTCCATAAGTTTTAGTAGGAAAAGAAAAATTACCAATTTCAATTTTTACAGGGTAATTAAAATCATTTTCTTTAATAACCTGTTCAGCAATTTTTTGAAAATTTTCTATATTATTATATGCAATATTTATAACTTCTTCTTTATTTTCTATATTAGAAGTAATAGACTTCATATATTCTATAAGTTTATCTCTAACCTTATACTTTAAGTCTTGATCTCCTTTACTGTCACTATTAGCAATTACATGTAATCTAAATACGTTATCTGATAAATTTTCATTAACTGTAGATGCATAAGAGTAAGCAGAAAAAATTAAGAATAAAAATAAAACCAAAATTAAAATTATATATTTTTTCATATATTGCCTCCTTTTTCTATTTAATAAAATTATTACCTAATAAAAATAATTTATACATAATTGGAAGAATTTAATTATTTTGTCGAATTTTGATGAACGATTTTTTTTGTAATAATATTGACATATTTGTAACAAAATGGTAAAATCTACCAATGTAAGAGAAGGGGGCATTTATGAAGATAGAAAACATATGCAATTTTTATGCAAGTAATTATCATCTAAGTGTTGTACTATATGAGTACTTAAGAAAAAATAATAGAAAGGAAATAGTTACATTTTTTGAAGATGGAATTGAAGATGAAATTAAAATGTTAGAAAATAAAACAAAACATACAATAAAAAATAAAGTGAATTTTAGTTCTAATAAAAATATTGAAGATACAGAAATAAATGAAAATAAAAATATAATATTTATACTTAGAGGAAGTAATTTATATTTAAAGGAGGCGAATTCATTTATAAAAGAAGAGCTTAAAACAATGAAAAATGTTAAAGCTAAAATTATTAACTGTTATGATTTTGAACAGCAAAGAACATACATGAAAGAAATTATAAAAGGAAGTGATAAGATTTTATATACAATTGGAGAAAAAGTAATTGACTAATTGATTATATTGGTATATATTATAGTGTATCTAAAAATGTTGTGTCTCATTTTTAGTTGTAATGGCATGAAGTGTCTATCGTGGCCGAAGCCTAAAAATAATTGGCAAAGGAGAAATAGAATGGACGAAAAACTAAAAAAAGTCGAGCAAATTTTACAAAAATATGGCCAGGAACAACTATTAGATGGATATAATAGGCTACCAGGCGAAAAAGAAAAACAAGATTTTTTAAACAGTGTTTTAACTGTAGATTTTAATCAAATTGAAAAATTGTATAACTCATGCAAAGAGGCTAAAGATTTTTCAAAATCAAAAATTGAACCAATTGATTTTGTAGATAAATCAAAATTATCTAAAGAACAATATGAAAAGTACGAAAAAATTGGTTTAGAAAAAATAAAAGCAGGAAAATTAGCTGTAGTAACTATGGCAGGTGGACAAGGAACAAGACTTGGACACACAGGACCAAAGGGTACATATGATTTAGGATTAGACACACATAAATCAATTTTTGAAATACTTTGTGATACATTAAAAGAAGCTAGAGACAAATACAAAGTAGATATTCCTTGGTATATAATGACTAGCGATGAAAATAATGAAGAAACAGAAACTTTCTTCAAAGAACACAATTTCTTTGGGTATCCAGAAAAATGTGTAACATTCTTTAAACAAGGAAAGTTACCAATGCTAGATACAAATGGAAAAATTATTTTAAATGAAAAGGGACAAATTAAAGAAGCTGCCGATGGACATGGAGGAATATTCCAATCTATGTTAAAAGATGGTGTAACTTTTGATATGAAAGCTAGAGGAATAGAATGGGCTTTTATAGGTGGAGTAGATAATGTTTTAGTTAAAATGGTAGATCCTGTATTAATAGGGTTAGCAGAAGACAAACATGTATTGGCTGCAGGAAAAAGTATTGTAAAAGCAGGACCAAAAGAAAAGGTTGGAGTTTTTTGCAAAAAAGATGGCAAACCAAGCGTTATTGAATATTCAGAAATTTCAGAAGAGATGGCTGCAGAAACTACTGAAAGTGGAGAACTTAAATTTGCAGAATCACATATATTATGTAATTTATTTAATATAGAAGCCATTGAAAAAATAGGAAAAATGGAATTACCATACCATGTTGCCTTCAAAAAAGCTAAATATCTAAACAGAGATGGAGAAATTGTATCTCCAACAGAACCAAATGCTTATAAATTTGAAGCTTTCTTATTCGATGCTTTTGAAAGTATGGATGATATGGCTATTTTAAGAGTAAAAAGAGAAGATGAGTTCGCACCAGTAAAAAATGCAGAAGGAGTAGATAGTCCCGAAACAGCAAGAAAATTATATATTGATTTTCATAGCAAAAATAAATAATATAAGGGGAAGAAAATAGGCTGGGCTTATTTTCTTTCTTGTCTTAAAACGGAAGGAGAAAAATATGAAAGAATATTTAAATAAATATCAAGAATGGTTAAATAATCCATGCTTTGATGAAAAAACTACAAGTGAATTAGAATCAATTAAAAATAATGAAAAAGAAATTGAAGATAGATTTTATAAAGATTTAGAATTTGGAACTGCTGGATTAAGAGGAGTAATTGGAGCAGGAACAAATAGAATGAATAAATATACAGTAGGAAAAGCAACACAAGGATTAGCTAATTACATTATAAAAGAGGGAACTCAAGATAAAGGTGTAGCTATATCATATGATTCAAGACATATGTCAAAAGAATTTAGCGAAGAAACAGCTTTATGTTTAAATGCAAATGGAATAAAAACTTATGTGTTTGAATCTTTAAGACCAGTTCCAGAGTTATCTTTTACAGTTAGAAAATTAGGTTGTACAGCAGGTATAATGATTACAGCTAGCCACAATCCACCAGAATATAATGGATATAAAGTATATTGGGATGATGGTGCACAAATTGTTCCACCAAAGGATAAAGAAATTATTGATGAAGTTAATAAAATAACTGATTTTTCAACAATAAAAACTATGAATAAAGATGAAGCTGTAAAAAACGGGCTATATGTTGAAATAGGAAAAGAAATAGATGATGATTTTATAAACACATTAAAAAGTTTAGTTTTAAATCCTGATATAATTAAAAAAGTACAAGATGATATAAAAATAGTATATACACCACTTCATGGTGCAGGAAATATACCTGTTCAAAGAGTTTTAAAAGAATTAGGATTTACTCATGTATATGTTGTTCCAGAGCAAGAAATGCCTGACGGAGATTTTCCAACAGTAAGTTATCCAAATCCAGAAGATAAAAATGCTTTTAAATTAGCATTAGAATTAGCTAAAAAAGTTGATGCAGATGTAGTTCTTGCAACTGATCCTGACTCAGATAGATTAGGAGTATATTCAAAATTAGAAAATGGGGAATATGTTTCATATACAGGAAATATGTCAGCATTACTAATTGCTGAATATGAATTATCTCAAAGAAAAGAAAAGGGATTGTTACCAGACAATGGAGCAATAATTACAACAATTGTTTCATCAAATATGACAAAAGATATTGCAAAAGAATATAATTGTAAATTATTTGAAACATTAACAGGCTTTAAATGGATAGGAGAAAAAATAAGACAATTCGAAGAACAAAACAGTTATAAATATTTATTTGGTTTTGAAGAAAGCTATGGATGTTTAATTAGTCCACATGCTAGAGACAAAGATGGTATATCAGCAGTTATGGCTCTTTGTGAAGCAACTGCATACTATAAAAGCAAAGGAATTTCACTTTGGGAGCAAATGATAAATATTTATAAAAAATATGGATTTTATAAAGAAGGACAAGTTTCAATAGTTCTTAAAGGAGCAGACGGAGCAGAACAAATAAAATCAATGATGGAAAGAATGAGAAAAAATCCTCCAACAAAATTAGGAGAATATGATGTTCTAGAAGTTAGAGATTATAAAGAACATACAATATTAAAAGAAAATGGTGAAAAAGCTGAAACAGACTTACCAACATCAAATGTATTATATTATGACTTAAATGATAATAGTTGGTGCTGTGTTAGACCATCAGGAACAGAACCTAAAATTAAATTCTATATGGGTGTAAAAGGAAAAACAATGGATGAAGCAGAACAAAAATTACAAGAATTAACAGATGCTATGAAAAAATATGTGGAGTAAATTATGCAAAAAATATTAAGTAAAATGAGAAAAGCAATTGATGATTATCAAATGATACAAGAAGGAGATAAAATAGCAGTTGCTTTATCTGGAGGAAAAGATTCTGTAACATTATTATATGCACTTAAAAACTTACAAATATTTTATCCTAAAAAATTTGAATTAATGGCAATAACTGTTAACCCTGGGTTTGATAATTTTGACACTGAATTATTAAATAAAATAGCAGATGATGTAGGTGTTGAATTAGTAATAGCATCAAGTGATATAAAAACTATAGTATTTGATATTAGAAATGAAAAAAATCCTTGTTCACTTTGTGCAAATTTACGTAGAGGTATATTAAACTCAGTAGCAAAAGAACATGGCTGTAATAAAATTGCATTAGGACATAATGAAGATGATGTATTAGAAACATTTTTATTAAATATGATATATGCAGGAAATATGTCAACATTTGCACCAATAAGTTATATGGATAGGTCTAACATGACTTTAATAAGGCCACTTATCTATACTCCAGAAAAATATATGAAAAATTTTATTAAAAGAAATAATATTGAAATAATGCCTAAAGTATGCCCAATGGATGGACAATCTAAAAGAGAATATGCTCTAGAATTATTAAAGGGAATAGAAATTCAGTATAAACATTCAAGAAGTAATATTATTGGAGCAATAAAAAGAGCCAATATAAATGGATGGAAAGAATTTAAGTAAAAATTATAGCTATTATACTATATTTATGGTATAATAGCTAAGGTTTATGTTTCTGTAGCTCAGACGGATAGAGCAATCGCCTCCTAAGCGATAGGTCGGCAGTTCGACTCTGCCCAGGAACACCAAAA
>CALXKR010000053.1 GCA_944388895.1 uncultured Clostridia bacterium
CTAATTCAAGATTTTTGGATTAGTGCTTTAGTGTTTCTATAGTTCTAGTAATTATCTACTTAACTCATCTTTTTGTTCGCGAAAAATTTTCTCTAACACAAAAAATTTTTCTCTAAATTTTTCTAAAATTTTTATAGCTTTCAAATGCAGTATTTTCAATGCTTACAAGTTTTGTTAGAGAAATGTTCGCGAAAATTTAGAGAATTTTATAAATCTTTTATTTTTTAACTTTGGTATTCTATGATATAATGCTTTTAAATTATCAATATAAATTTGAGGAGATGATTTATAATGGAAATAGAACGAAAATTTTTAGTAACTGATATAAATAGTTTAGAATTAAGCAAGTATCATCATAAGACCATAGTTCAAGATTATTTATATGTAGATGAATTTACAGCAATTAGAAAAAGAAAAATAATTGATAATAATATTAACAAATATACTTATACTATTAAAACTGCTAAAGTAGGAATATCTGTTAATGAAATTGAAAAGGATATTACAAAAGATGAATATAATAATCTGTCTTTAAATCCTATTTACAATACTATTGAGAAAGAAAGATACTTAATTCCTTTTGATAAATATAATATAGAATTAGATATATTTAAAGGAATATATAAAGGCATAATTTTTGCTGAAATTGAGTTTCCTTCTGAAGCTTTGGCATTTGAGAGTAAATTACCTAACTGGTTTGGTCCAGAGTTAAGCTCTAAAGTTACTAATTCTCAAATGGCCATTAGTTCAGTAAATGAGATAATTGATTTATTAAATATTGATTAATAATTTAATTTTTAGGACCAAATAAGAGCAAAATACAATGCTATCAAGGAGCAATTTACAATTCTAATTAGTAGCACATTTATTAACAAATTGCTACTAATTTTTTGTAATAAATTTTAGTATTTTCAATTTTATTTTGCATTTCTAAATATTGTTCCTTTGTAATACTTCCTTGACTAAATAAATGTCTATTTAAACTTAATAAATCATCTACTTTATCATCTATTTTATTCCTTAAATATTGCTTATGTTCTATATAATCAGACCAGTATATACCTTCATTTCTAATTCTATTATAAAAAGATTTTATCTCTTCAAACATTGGACCTTGCATAATCTTACACCTCTAATAATATCTTACAATATTATTAGGCTATGTAAAATATTATTGAGGAATATATTTATACCCTATACACAAAAATATATTTCTCAAATTGCAGGCGGATTATTCATAATCTTTCTGCAATTTTTATGTATCAAATTAATATCTGTACTTGCATTTTTTTATCTCATCTTATTATATAATGTTTTTATATCTATTTTGCTTTCTTGTCCTATTGAATAAACTTTAATTCCTTCTTCTTTTACCTTGTTCTCAATATTTTTTTGTTTTTGCTCATCATCAAATCCAAATATTATTAAACCACATTTAGATAGAACTGACATTGGTGTTGGAATTGGCTTTTCTATAATTTCATCAAAAATCTTATTTAAGTCATTTATATATTCAGTATAAATTTTTAAAATTTCATAATTTCTCTTTTCAATTTCTTCATCATATCTTTTGATTTTTCCCACTATATCTGGAATTGTTGTTGATTTAATTTCACCATTTGAGAAACGCTTGGCTTCAACAAATCTTAATTGTCTTTCTTCTATTCCGTATAAAAGTATATCAACTCTATTTTGTTTTATTTTTGTTTCATTTCTTTCTATAATCTCTTTTTCAAAGTCAACCGCTACATCTAATACGATATAGCCATTTGGTAAATTTGATATAACATTTCCATTTTTACAAATATTAGATACACCTTTATCTTCTAGTGAAGCATATAATTTCACTCTTTCTTTTATATTCTCATATCCATCATAAAAATTAGCTATTGTACCAACTTCATTTCCATCTGATACATATGTTGGTTTGTAGTCTTTTGGTACAAATGCAAACTTTGAATTTGTTATAAATTTGTCTTCATAATCAAATAATAACTTTTTATAATAATAAAAGTTTAATCTATTTTCTCTGATAGCTGGATATACTACTCCTTTTTTTATATCTTTTAGTAATTTATCTTTAAAAAGTTTATCTTTCTTTAATCTTTCAATAATATCTTTATTATATAATTTTCTTTTAAATTCTACTAACTTCTCCATAATATATTCCTTCCATTATTTTATATATTGTATTATAAAATTATGCTATAATCATTTCTTATTTTCAATGTTATTTTAACTAAGATTTTTCTATTTGTTGTATATCTCATTGCAGTAAGAAAATCAAATAATTTTCTTATTTAAACTCATAATTTATTTCATCATAATATTTCATAATACATAAAATACTATCAGTTTCTTCTACCAACAACACAACCAAGTCATTTATTAAGGATTTAATTTCTTTTTCTAACTTTTGCCAGTATATATCATCTATTGGTCCCTCATAAAAATGTAAAATTGATTTGGTTTTATATTCTTCAAATTCATAATGTAATTGATAATGTTTACCCATATTTCTATCATTATCCAATATTACCTCTCTTGCTTCTATCTTTTTTACATATCCTTTTACTGGTTTTAAATTTATACTTTCGGTAATTCTACTTTCTAATACTTTTATTTCAACTTCTTTATCTATAATAGTGTCTATTGTATCTAAAAGATTTCCAGTATATCCGTGCTCTATCATTAATTTTTGTATAACAGGGTTATTTTGCTCTTTTTCTGTTCCATATACAAAATATCTATCAAAAATATCCTGTGATGATAATTCCTCCAGTGTTTTGTTTTTTATTCTATTTTGTACTTCTTCAAATGTAATAATATTACTCATAAATCCCCCTTACATATTTTTAAATTTTTTTATTCTCAAATAAAAAATCAAAAATAATTTATTATTATTTTTGATTTTTATGATAGTTATTATAACATTGTTAAAAAAAGTTTTCCAGTTCTTCGCAAACCTAAAGTTTAAATCTCATATACTTCCATATCATCTAGTATAATAGCTTTATCTGTGAAATCTTTAATTTTTTCTTTATTTTCAGTATGCATTGGTATAACTGCATTTGGATTTGTAATTTCAATTACTTGATTAAATGCTGTATAATCAGCGTGGCCACTTACGTGTAAATTATATATGTCTATATTTAACTCTTTCATTTTATCTAAAAATCTTTTATAGATTTCTTCTTCTTGGTATCCTTCCCACATAGAATAAACAACACAGCAATTATTTAAAACCTTATCTTTTAATCTCTCTATATCCTTTAACATTGATACACGAATGTTCATTATAAACTTACCGTGAAGTAATTGCCCTGTTTCATTTATTTTTTCCTGAAATGGTGCTATGTATTTTTTATATTCTTCTTTATCTCTTTTTATATATACACTATTTGGTAGATATACTCCAACATTTTTTGAATTTAAAGCATTTGGTATTTTTTGTGTAACTAATTGTAAAACATTACTTAAAACTATATCGTGAATTACTGTCTTTCCTGTTCTATTTGCTACTCTTTGCATTGTTGTAACTCTATCAATATTTGTCGTGGACATTAACATTAAAACTTGGTCATAATCTTTTGTTTTTTCTACTATATCATCTACTAATTCTGCTTCTGTTTTGCTTTTTAATTGTTCTCTTGAAAGTGTAGTGCCTTCTGTTATTAGTAAATCTATTTTCCCTATTTTTTTAAGTGTATTTTCTAATAATACACCTTTATATCCGTGATTTCTAAAATCTCCTGTATGTAGTATTCTTTTTCCTTCTGCCTCTATTAGAAGCATAAATGAATTATATGCACTATGGTCTACTATATATGGAATAATTTTCATATCATTTATTATAATTGCTTTTCCTTCTTCAAGATTAATAGTTTTTCTATTAATTTTACCCTTATTTTTTGAAAAGCAAAATACTGTTTCAAAGATTTTTTTACTTAAATCAGACATATATACTGGCACTTTGTCTAAAATATCATCTATTCTTCCCATATGGTCTTGGTGATTATGTGTAATAAATACTCCATCATAAATTGGTTCTCCTGTTGTTAAACCTTCAATATTTTCTAGTCTTTTTACACCATCTAAATCATCTCCAAAGTCTATAATAATTTTAGCTTCTTTTGACGATATTTCTGTGAATACTCCACCTATTTGATTTGTCCCTTTTAAAATTTTTATTTGCATAACTTAATTCTCCATTTTTAGTAATATTCTTTTTTTAATTCTTCATCTATTTCTATAATTTTATCAAAATTTATTCTTTTATCTTTTTGGTTACACTTTTTTATTTCCTCAAAGGCATATTGTAATTGCGGATGGATTTGTTCAGTAAGAATAATTCCTTTTATCATTTTTATATTTTGTTTTCTTAATATATCAAATCCTCTTAAATCTGTTTTTTTCTCCTGTGCTGGTTTTGCTTTTTTGGGTTCAATATGAAAATCTCTCATCAAGCAAACATAGAAAAATAATTCTGATAATACACCTAGAGATTTATTATCTTTAACCTTCAGTTCTACTACATTTAAAGTGTTTCCCTCAATTCCCCATAAATCTATGGCAGATTTACCACCAGTAAACAATCTTGTATTTCTTGATTTTTTTTCGTAGAACGTCCCAACCGGTAATTGGTGATAAAAACAATTTACATTTAATTCTAATTTTTCATTGGTTATTTTTGTATGATTTGCTAAAAATATTTCCAATTTAGCTTCTGGGTGTTTAGGTTGTTTTTCTTCGTTATTAACAGGTATATTATATATTAAATTATCTTTTTTAAAGTATTTGTTATAAAATTCTTTTGCTCTTTCTTCTAATTCCTTTGACATAACAAACCAATCAAAAAGTTCATTAAAACAATAAACTCTATATAAAAATCGATTATAATGTCCATCGCATTTTATAGTATTATCTACATTTAACTTTAAAATAACTTCATTATATCCTTTTGCTTTACCTAGTAATGCCCAAGCTTCAAAAGCAGCTCTATTTTCTTGCATATTCGCATTTATACAATTCGAATCCATTGTTAATATTAACTTGTTATCTTTCTCTGTAAATACTATACTTTTTGGAATATCTATCCCTTTTAATCTTTCCAATTTGCATTTCATCATTTTTCCCCCTTCAAAATAATTTTTTATTATATTTTAAAATTAGTATAGCATATAAAAATATTTTTTTCTACCTGTGCTAAAATTAAAAAAAAGAATAGACCTACTTAAGTCTATCCCAATTACGATTTATATTCTTCTATATCTTCTACAATCCACAATTCCTGATAAATATGTGGATAATCTTTCTCCAGATATCAACTTTTCCTTTTGCTGTTTAGTTAAATGTTTAATTTGATATTCTAATTTGCAAGCTAGTGATTTTTCTTTACTTTTCCAGCAACTTCAAGTTTACTTGCTTTATGCGATTTAATATATTTAGTACCTTTTTTTGTTTTTAGATATAGGTTCATCTACTCTTTTATTTTTTTAATATATTCTTAATATTGCAAATTCTCCACCTATTACCCAGGTAGCTCTTTCCAATACCATTTATCTTTTTCATCAGCAGATTGTTGTAATTCCATACTGTGTAATTTTTGTTCACAAATTCTATATTCTTGTTCGGTAGATTTAAATTTTCTAATATCCTCTGCTGTACTATGATAACTCCAACCATATGGCCCATGCCAAGTTCGTTCTGATTTATTTGGACCTCTTGAAAGAATATAATGTAAATCGCCTGTTTTTTGACGTAACCATATAACTTTATATTCTGTCTTGTCGGGCATTCCATTCTTTAAAGCATCTTCTAATGTATTATATCTTATATATTCTATTCTTATTTTATGTCTTACTTCGCTTTTGTATTGTTCAAATTGATATTTCTTTTTACTCTTAACGTCATCTATTTTCTGTACTAAATATTTAAAAATAAATATAGTAATAACTATAACTATTATAATTATATAACTTTTATCATTTTCTTTCTTATTTTCATTTTTTTCTTCAAACTGTGATAATGATATAAATTCTATCTTATGCTTCTTTGTTTTTGAATTGTATTCATCAAAAGTTAAATTTACAACTTTATTATTTGTAGGAAATGTATTTAGTGGAAATTTTAAATATAAATTTACATTGTATTCACATCCAGTATAGTATTTATTATCATATGTAGGTGTTATAGAGTTTAATTGCAATTGTGCAATTGACTTTTGTTCAAAAGAATTTATCTTGTAATTTGCGTTAATTATTGAAAACTGTAATGGATATATGTCATCTACTCTTAAATCTATGGTTTTCTGTCCTATATTGCTTTCATCTTCTCCAAATGTTAATTCTAACTCTAATACTTGCATATCTTGATAAGAAATTATATTTGTTTTTTTTACGTAAGACAAAGAATATTCATATTTTCCGTGTTTGAGGATATGATAGCTTAATTAATCCAACGTAATCATTATAATATTTATCTATATCATTATTAGAAATATCTTGATTATTAATGCACAATTTTTCTATGTTACTCCCTCTTTTTAATTGTATATATGAATTATCTCCAAAATATTTAGTAGAGTAATCTGATGGTTCATCAATAGCTGTTACATAAAGCTTTTCTTCTACATAGCATTTCCCAGTAATATCAATATTAATAGACATATTAGAACTATCTATTGTAGAGGCATATGTTTTTGAGTTACATAATAATACTATAACTAAAAATATAAATACAAAAAAAACACGTTTAATATTTTTTTTACTCAAAATAATTTTAAATTTCAATTTTTACTCCTTAAATTTTAATAAATCCCTATTATTTAATTTTATTGTATCATTAAGTGTATTATTATTCAATCCATTTATTGTAAATTTGATTTTTGTGAAAATTTTAAAAATTCTAAATTGAGAAAAAGCAGATGTCTATAATTGTGCAGCACCTGCTTTTAATTTTATCAAATTCTATGAAATTCTTAAAAATATGTTAGATTATCTGGTTCCTATGTAATGAAAATTAAGGTAATAATAAAAAAATAAATTGCATTGCTATAATAGAAATTAGATATAAAAACTCTCTTAATAATTTGTATTTCTGCATAAATGATATGGTTTAGCAATAGATTTAACTTTTTTTGAATATACAAAAAAGAAATCATTTATATCTATTGAATTAATATTAATAAATTTTTTATGTATATATTCTAATACTACTATTTGACTTGCTCTAATCTCAACTTCATATTTTGAAGAAATCTCTATATGCTTTTCTGAATCAATAATATTAGCTAGTTCATCATTATACTCTACTATACCTAAAGCTCTTAAAGTTTGAGGAATTTTGTAGTCAGCACATCCTATCAAATTAGAATAATCTACCTTAATTCCTTCTAGTTTTTCTCTAATATGTAAAATATCAGAAGTTAATAATTGAGCTAATTTATAGAAATATATTGTCTTACCATCATAGATTCTTTCATCTTTAAAGGACTCAAAGTTACTTATTATGATATCAAATAACTGAGTATCAGAAGTTATATTTTTTATAAATTTATAAAAATTGCCATTCATTCTTTCATTTACTATTTTACTAATACCTACTATCGTTTTATATCTCTTTTCTAATAGCGGAATATCTACATTACCTTTTAATAGTTTTTTAAATTCATTTAAACTAATATTACTAAAGTCTGTCTTTTTAGTTTTCTTCACATATTTAAGCATAACATATAAAAGAGCATCAGAACCATCTTTAATACCTTCTTCTGTATCTATTTTCCATTTAGGTTGTCCCCAAAACGAATAATCAATAGATTCAAAAATAAGTAGAAAATTAATAATTGTTTCTACATTTAATTCTAATAAATTATAAGGATCATACATTAACCAATTTTTTAAATTACTACAATCAATATTATTTATAAATTTATCTAATTCATCATAATTTATTTTTACATATTTACTATTATCAGCAACAAACTTACATGAACTCTTAATTTTATTTAACATATTTTATTTTCCTCCACAATTATTACTAATTTTAACATATACATCTCATAAAAATTGTGTCTTCTAAATATTTTTCTTATTATATACATTTTATCATTTCATTCTAATTTTATAAATAGATATTATTATTTTTTCAATTTATATCATAATGAAATTTAACTAAAAATTTTATTTCAATATATATTGTTACTGTTTAATACTTTTAAATAAAAAAATTAGAGCTTTCTCAGTTTGGAGAAGGCTCTTAAAGATTTTAAAAAGC
>CALXKR010000054.1 GCA_944388895.1 uncultured Clostridia bacterium
AAAGAGATCCTGTAAGAGCATTAAGAACTGAATAAAAACTACTAAAAAGCAAATAATGTAGCGAACAAAATAAGAAGTTGTTTGCTATATATTTGCTTTTTTTTAATAAAAATAGTATAATATAAAATATTCTTAAGTTGTATTTAGCACTTTTGTGCTGAAAATAACAAAATAAGGAGTGAAAATGTATGTTGGAAAAAATGGAATTCCATCGGGTCGAAGTCTTTGACGACGGAAAAGAAAGGTTGGGGTTAATAACCCTCAAGCGAATTCCCAAGCAGGAAACAATTCGGATAATGCAGGGAGATAAAGAGTTGTTTGCAAGTTCTTTTTCCGTTTTGGGCATGCCCATTTTGGAAGGAGAAACTCTTGAAGAGTATCTTGCGGACAGTACCTGCGCGGAGCTCAAGGTTTGCTACCAGGAAGAAGACGAGAAGAAATGGACAATCTGTGGAAATGCACGGGATGTTCAGAGCTTTTTGAAAAAAGCGAGCTTGAAAGAGCTGGCGGTAAACCACATGAAGTATGAGCACAACAATTCGGGCAAGATTTGGATTCCCGGAGCTGAAGATCTTTTGATTTGGGGAAAATATGTTTTGACCCCCTTCGGCGCTTTTTTGCATCTGGAAAAAGTGGCGTTCTACCCTGATGCAGACTATGCAAACAAAGAAGTGGTGAGACTAAATCTTACCCAATGCGATTCGAAAGGACCTATCCGTCTTCTTAGGATGGAAACCTCTTTGAGGAGTTATAAGTGTCCTATATGTAGACAGCATTTTTCCCTCAAAGACCGTTTGACCTGGAACTTTGAACTTACAAAGATGGGCCCTGTACACAAAGGTTGCATCGACTGCTAAGTACGCACTCCAACCAAAAAAGGGCAGGAACTGATGTTCCTGCCCTTTAAAACATAAAAAAAGTAAAAAAAACAAAATTAAAATAAAAAAACATAAAAGTAAAGAGAGTGGTTGGGGTACTAAGATTCGAACTTAGGAATGTCGGAGTCAGAGTCCGATGCCTTACCGCTTGGCGATACCCCAATATGACATATAATATATCACAAAATAATATCAAATGCAATATTAATTTTATAAAAAAATAAAGGAGAATTATGAACAAACAATTAAATTTATGGAAAGAACAAAGTGATGATAATAAACTATTAATTGCAAAATTATTAGATAAAATAAAGTTTACAAAAAATAAAAATAAATTTGAAACAACTGATTTTTTGGACTTAAGAGAGCAAGCAATTTTAACAGAAGAAATAAATAGAATAAAATTTGAACAGTATAAATTATGGGGTGGATATGATAATTCCGAAAGAAAAATTATATTATTATTTCCAGAAAAAATTGAATTAGATTATATTGATAATACAGTATTTGACCAATTTTTAACTATAATAAGAGTAAAATTACCAAATGAATTAAAAGGACAACTAGAACATAGAAATTATTTGGGTGGACTTATGAAATTAGGAATAAAGCGAGAAAAAATAGGAGATATAATTGTAAGGGATGACGGAGCAGATATAATTGTAAAAAATGAGATATCAGAATACATAAAAAATAACATACAAAGTTTGAGCAGATTTAAAAAGTCTATAATTGAAGTGAAAAAAATTGAAGAATTAATATTGGTAGAACCTAAAAAAGAAATTTTTAAAATAAATGTACCCTCAATGAGATTAGATTGCTTTATAGGAGAACTTGCTAGATGTTCAAGAAATGAAGCAAATACATATTTAAAAGAAGAAAGAATTTTTGTAAATTTTAAAGAAGAAATAAAATCTTCAAAAATTATTAAAGAAGGAGATTATATAACTATAAGGGGAAAGGGAAGATTTAAAATTAATAGAATAATAGGAAATACTAAAAGTGGAAGAATATCAGTAGAAGTAGAAAAATAAATCTACTTCTAATTTTGTATATATAAATAAAAAATTGGAAATACTTTCAAAAAAAGATGGAGGTATTTTATGAAAAGTGAATTAATAAAAAATATAGAAGCAATGCAAGTTTTTGATTCTAGAGGAAACCCTACTGTTCAAGTTAAAGTTGTATTAGAAAGTGAAAAAGAAGGAATTGCTATTGTACCATCTGGAGCTTCAACTGGCAGCTTTGAGGCGGTAGAATTAAGAGATGGAGATATGCAAAAATATAATGGCTTAGGAGTATATAAGGCAATAGATAATATAAATAGAAAAATTTCAAAAATATTAATAGGAGAGAATGTATATGATCAAAGAAAAATAGATGAGAAAATGATAAAACTAGATGGAACTCCTAATAAGTCAAAACTTGGTGCTAATGCTATTTTAGGAGTATCTTTAGCAGTAGCTAGGGCTGCATCTAATAGTTTAGAAATGGAACTTTATAAATATATAGGAGGAATAAATGCAAGTTTATTACCTTTGCCAATGATGAATATATTAAATGGTGGTAAACATGCTAATAACAATCTTAATATACAAGAATTTATGATTGTGCCCAAAGGAGCTAAAAATTTCGAAGAATCAATGGAAATGGGAATAGAAGTATATAAAGTTTTAAAAGAAATACTAAAGAAAAAGCAAATGGTTACTTCTGTTGGAGATGAAGGAGGTTTTGCACCAAATTTAGAAAATGATGAAGAAGCAATAGAACTAATTTTAGAAGCAATAAAAGAAGCTGGCTATAAAGAAAAAAAGGATTTTGAAATTGCTTTAGATATGGCTAGTACAGAAATGCATTTAGCTGCTAAAAAAATAAACAAAGAAGGTTACTATTTTTGGAAAACAAATGAGTACAAAACAAAAGCTGAAATGATAGATTATATAATATATTTAGTAAATAAATATCCAATATATTCTATTGAAGATGGATTGGCAGAAGAAGACTGGAAATCTTGGAAAGAACTAACGAAAAAAATAGGAGATAAAATACAACTAGTAGGAGATGACTTGTTTGTAACAAATATGGAAAGGTTATCAAAAGGAATAAAAGAACATATAGGAAATGCAATATTAATAAAACCTAATCAGATAGGAACTTTAACAGAAACTTTAGATGTAATAAAATTAGCCAAAAAATATGGATATAAGACAATTATTTCACATAGGTCTGGAGAAACAGAAGACACTTTTATAGCAGATTTAGCAGTGGCTGTAAATGCTTTACAAATAAAAACTGGAGCTCCTTGTAGAACAGATAGAATTGCAAAATATAATAGATTATTAAACATAGGAAAAGGACTAACAAGCTAACCTGTTAGTCCTTTTCCTATCAAGTTTAACAAATTCTGCGGTATTTTTTTCTTATAGACTTGGTGTAGCAATGATCGATAAGCAAAGCAACGATATAAAATAAATCTACAACCATAGTGATAATCAAAAGGCAGCAAATCCATATTTGTAAGAAAACATCAAAATATGATTCGTTAAAGCCATAAGAGCAATGAACCAAATCACCTTCATAGAACTTAAATGTAATTCCAGCTGTAAAAGGTTTTCCTTGGTCAAAAATAGTAAATACGGTGTCTACATATCCGTTGAAAGTAACGGAACAGTGCAAGGGGTAATCCAAAGAATAGTCATCGTTTTCGTACATATCAAGAGCCAAAGTTCGGTAGTATTCTTGCGTGCTTTTTGTAGGTTTAAATGGCATAGTTGCTAAAAACACACAAATGATAGTGCCGATAATAGCTCCGACAAAGAGACCTGCTACATTAATCCGCATAAAATTTTTCATGATTCTACACTCCTTAAATTATTAAAAAAAGTTTGAGTCTAATCGGACAATCTAAATTATAGCATAAATATAAATATTTTGCAAATAAAAGCCTAAAAGTATTGACATAAAGGTAAATTTAAGATATAATAAAAAAGCATGTAAAGAGATGCGTTGAAGTAGAATGTGGCTACACACTTACTGTAAGTAAGCGATGGAGGGAACTTCTATGGAGTATGTCATGGCTAAGACCAAGGCGGTAAGTTTTAAAATAAAGCACTTATCCCAAGATTTTTCATGCAAACTTGGGATTTTATGTTGAAATAAAAAGAAACACCAGGGTGCGTTTATAACTTCCGACTAAAATTCAAAATTTAAGGAGGGAAATTTTAAATGGCAAAGAAGAATGCAGAAAAAACAGTTACAAAAACAAGTGCTGCAAAAAGCGAAAAAATCAGAATAAGACTAAAGGCTTATGATCATGTAGTTTTAGAACAGTCTGCTGAAAAAATAGTAGATACTGCTAAAAAAACAGGAGCAAAAGTTTCAGGACCTATTCCACTTCCAACAGAAAAGGAAGTTGTAACAGTTATTCGTTCTCCACACAAACACAAAGATTCAAGAGAACAATTCGAATTAAGAACTCATAAAAGAGTTATCGACATTCTTTATCCAACACAAAAAACAGTTGACAGCTTAATGAAAGTTGAGTTACCAGCAGGTGTTGATATAGAAATCAAATTATAATAATTTAATAGCTATGCTGACCAAAAGTTGTCAGCCAATAGGAGGTAAAAATGAAAAAAGCATTAATAGGAAAAAAAGTAGGAATGACTCAAATATTTGATGAAGAAGGAAAAGTTATTCCAGTAACAGTAATTGAAGCTACTCCATGTACAGTTACACAAATTAAAACTGTAGAGCAAGATGGGTATACAGCAGTTCAATTAGGATTTGGAGATGTTAAAGAAAGCAAGTTAAATAAACCAGAATTAGGACATTTAACAAAAAATAAATTAGCTCCAAAAAAATATTTAAGAGAATTTAGATTAGATTCAATAGAAGGAATGAATGTAGGAGATGAATTGAAAGCTGATGTATTTGCAGCTGGAGATAAGGTAGACATTCAAGGAACTTCAAAAGGAAAAGGTTTCCAAGGTGTTATTAAACGTCATGGACAATCAAGAGGACCTATGGGACATGGTTCTATGTATCACAGAAGACCAGGTTCAATGGGACCAACATCTACACCAGGTAGAGTATTCCCAGGTAAAAAATTACCAGGACATATGGGTGATGTAACAGTTACAATTCAAAACTTAGAAGTTGTAAGAGTTGATTTAGATAAAAACGTTATATTAGTAAAAGGAAGCGTTCCTGGAGCTAAAGGATCAATCTTAAAAATAAAATCAAGTGTAAAAGCATAAGGAAGGAGGAAAGAAAATGCCTAAAATAGACGTATATAGTGTAGAAGGAAAAAAAGTTAAAGAACTAGAACTTAATGAAAACGTATTTGGTATAGAACCAAACGAAAATGTAGTTCATAGTGTAGTTGTAAACTACTTAGCAAATCAAAGACAAGGTACTCAAAGTACTAAAACAAGAGCGGAAGTTTCTGGTGGTGGAAGAAAACCATGGAGACAAAAAGGAACAGGACGTGCAAGACAAGGATCTATAAGAGCACCACAATGGATTAAAGGTGGTATAGCATTAGGACCAAAATCTCGTTCTTACACATATAAAGTAAATAAAAAAGAAAAGAGACTAGCAATTAAATCTATATTAAGTGCAAAAGTTTCTTCAAATGAATTAGTAGTTGTAGATAAATTACAATTACCAGAAATCAAAACAGCTGAAATGGTAAAAATATTTGCAAACCTTAAAGTTGAAGGAAAAGCATTAGTTTTATTACCAGCTAATGATGTAAATGTACAAAAATCATCAAGAAATATAAAAGGTACAAAAACATTAACAGTAGATACAATAAATGCTTATGATTTATTAAAATATAATAAATTAGTAGTAACAGAAGATACTGTTAAAAAATTAGAGGAGGTGTACGCATAATGAGACCAGAAGATATAATAGTTGCTCCAGTAGTTACAGAAAAGAGCAATGATGAAATACAATTTGGTAAGTATACCTTTAAGGTAAATAAAAAAGCTACAAAGGTAGAAATTGCAAAAGCAGTTGAAAACCTATTTGGAGTTAAAGTATTAAATGTTAATACTATGATGGTTAAAGGGAAAGAAAAAAGAGTTGGAAGAAGCATTGGAAAAACTTCTGACTGGAAAAAAGCCATTGTTACAATAGATACAGATCCAAAAGAAGTATCATATATGGCAAAAGGCGGAAAAGTAACAAAAATATCTAAAAAATACAAAGATTCAATAGATGAATTTGTTGGAGCTTAAGTATTTAGATAAAATATCTGGAAAATACCAGGAAAATAAAGAATATCTGTAAGTGAAGCAGGAAAAAATTCACAAATAAAAATTAAGGAGATAATTAAAATGGGAACAAAGAAATTTAGACCAATTACTCCATCACTTAGAAACATGGCTGTTTCAGATTTTTCAGAAATAACAAAGAAAACACCTGAAAAATCATTACTTGCTGTTAAAGCAAAAAAAGCAGGTAGAAATGCTCAAGGTAAAATAACAGTTAGACATCAAGGTGGAGGAAATAGACAAAAATATAGAATTATTGATTTCAAAAGAAATAAATTAGATATGGAAGCAGAAGTTATCGGAATTGAATATGATCCAAACAGAAGTGCAAATATAGCTTTAATTAAATATACAGATGGAACTCTAAGCTATATATTAGCACCAAAAGGATTAAAAGACGGTGACAAAGTTATATCAGCTGAAACAGCAGATATAAAACCAGGAAACTGCTTAAAATTAGAAAACATACCTGTAGGTACATTAATTCACAATATAGAAATTAATCCAAATCAAGGTGGAAAATTAGTTAGAGCAGCTGGTCAATCAGCTCAACTTATGGCTAAAGAAGGCAAATATGCTCATTTGAGATTACCATCAGGAGAAATGAGATTAGTTTTAGCTAGATGTAAAGCTACAATTGGTGAAATTGGAAACGAAGAACATGAAAATGTTAAATTAGGAAAAGCAGGTAAAACAAGACATTTAGGAATTCGTCCAACAGTTAGAGGTTCTGTTATGAACCCAGTAGATCACCCACATGGTGGTGGTGAAGGTAAAGCTCCAGTTGGACATTCAGGACCAATGACACCTTGGGGTAAACCAGCACTTGGATACAAGACAAGAGCAAAACATAAAAAATCAAATAGATTAATTACAAAGAGAAGAAAATAATAAATAGGAAGGGATAATCTTCCCTTCCATAAAAAGAAAGGAGAATATTATGTCAAGATCAAGCAAGAAAAAGCCATTTGTTGCACCAGAATTATTAAAAAGAATCGAAGCAATGAATGAAAGTGGAAATAAAGAAGTATTAAAAACATGGTCAAGAGCTTCTACAATATATCCACAAATGGTTGGACATACAATAGCAGTTCATGATGGAAGAAAACATGTTCCAGTTTATATTACTGAAGAAATGATTGGACATAAATTAGGTGAGTTTGCTCCTACAAGAACATTCAAAGGTCATTCAGGAGACAAAACAACAACAACAAAATAATAAATATTAAAAAAGGAGGGAATTACAGTGGCAGACGAAAAAGAAAAGAAAGTAGCTACAACTTCTAAAAAAGAAACAGCAAGCAAAACAACTAAAACAGCAACTAAAAAAACAACTACAGCTAAGAAAACTGTAGAAAAGAAAGCTGAAACAAAAGTAGCTGAAAAGAAAGTAGAAGAAGTTAAAGAAACTGTAAAAGTTGATAATAAAACAGAAAATCAAGAAGAACTAGTAGCAAAAGCTACAGTTAAATATGCAAGAATTTCTAGTAGAAAAATTGCTATAGTTGCAAACTTAATAAGAGGAAAAAATGTTGATGAAGCATTAGCAATTTTAAAATTCACACCTAAAGCAGGAAGTGAAGTATTAGAAAAATTATTAAAATCAGCTATAGCAAATGCAGAAAACAATAATCAAATGGCACATGACAAGCTATACATAGCTGAAATATATTCTAACCAAGGTCCTACATTAAAGAGAATAAGACCAGCTGCAAAAGGTTCAGCAGTTAGAATAAGAAAAAGAACAAGTAATACTACAATAGTATTAAAAGAACGTGTATAAATTTAAAGAAGGAGGCCTAAACAAATGGGACAAAAAGTAGATCCACGTGGATACAGAGTTGGTGTTATCAATGATTGGAGCTCAAAATGGTATGCAGATAAAAAACATTACAGCGACTA
>CALXKR010000055.1 GCA_944388895.1 uncultured Clostridia bacterium
GGAAAAAGATATCTAGAATCACAAGATAAATATTATTTAGTTGACCCAACATTTAAATATGCAAAATTAGGAATGAAGAGAGATGAAAAGTTATATATTCAAGTATCAGATAATATTGATGATGATAAGACTTTGGAAAGGGAAGTAAGGCCTTTGTTAAAAATAAAAGATGCATATCCTAAAATTATAATAGCTAGAACAAAGTATGATATGTATCTCTATGAGGGTATACAAATTTATGATATAGCTAAATGGTTAGCAGAGTAAAGGTTAAAACTACAGAAAATTTGTTTTATTATACTATTATTTACAAAACATTTGTTAAGATATATAATGGAGGCGGTGATAAAAATGAAAACAGAAAAAAATATTTTAGTTGCGTTTATTTTAAATATAACATTTTCAATATTTGAACTTATAGGAGGAATATTTACAAATAGTATTTCAATAATGTCAGATGCAGTTCATGATTTTGGAGATGCATTAAGTATAGGAATATCATTAATATTAGAAAAAATAAGTAAAAAGAAGCCAGATGAAAAATATACCTATGGATATGCAAGGTATTCTGTTCTAGGAGCATTAATAACAACAATTGTGTTGACAGTGGGCTCTTTGTTAGTTATTGTTGGTGGTATAGATAGAATTGTAAATCCAAAAACTATAAACTATGATGGTATGATTATTTTTGCCATATTAGGAGTGATAATTAATTTTTGTGCAGCGTACTTTACAAAAGATGGAGACTCAATAAATCAAAAAGCAGTAAATCTTCATATGCTTGAAGACGTATTGGGTTGGATAGTAGTTTTAATAGGATCTATACTTATGAAATTTACAGATATTTCATTAATAGATTCTATAATGTCAATATGTATAGCTGTATTTATACTTATTAATGCTTTTAAAAATTTAAAAGAAATATTAGATTTATTTTTAGAAAAAATACCTAAAAATTTATCTGTTGAAGAAATAAAAAAACATCTATTAGAAATAAATGAAATAATAGATATTCATCATATACATATTTGGAGTATGGATGGAGTCAATAATTATTCAACAATGCATATTGTTACTGAAGATAAAAATATAAAAGAGTTAAAAAATAAAATAAGAGAAGAAATGCGTAAGCTTGGTATATGTCATACAACTATAGAAATAGAAAGTAAAAATGATAATTGTGATGAAAAAGAGTGCGAAATTATAGTTGAACATAAACCACATCATCATCACTAAAAATATTAATAATATAAATTGGAGTTTTTTATGCTTAAAGAACAAGTATATAATTATTTACTTACGATAAAAAAAGGAAAAGTAGTAACTTATAAACAAATAGCGGAATACTTAGGTAACCCAAAATTATCAAGAGTTGTTGGTAATATAATTCATAAAAATCCTAATGAAAACAAATACCCCTGCTATAAAGTGGTGAATAGTAAAGGATGTTTATCAAAAAAATTTGCTTTTGGAGGAATAGAAAAACAAAAAGAAAAATTAGAAAAAGAAGATATACAAGTTATAAATTATAAAGTTGATTTAAAAAAATATCAGCAAAAATAAAAATTTGAGATTAAGAAAATATGGATAAAATTTAAAATTATAATAAGGAGCTTTAAGATGGACAATTATAACAAATATAAAATTATTACACTTTGTGGTTCAGTTAAATTTAAAGATGAATTTTTAAAAGTTCAAGAAAAACTTACTTTAGAAGGAAATATAGTTTTTACACCTAATTTTTTTAATAGTATAAAAAAAGAAGATATAAGCAAAGAAACTAAAAAAATGTTAGACAGTATGCATAAACAAAAAATAGATATGTCAGATGAAATTCTTGTGATAAATATAGATGGATATATTGGAGAAAGTACAAGAAATGAAATTGATTATGCAAAAGAAAAAGGTAAAAAAGTGAAATATTTAGAAAGTATATAGAAAAAGTATATCTTCAAATACAAAGATAGAAACAATAAAATTGAGCAAATTAAAAGACGACATATAATAGATTGACATAATTTAGAAAATATAATATAATAAGAATGTATCGAGACTAACTTAAATTAACCTGAATAGGAGGCTTTGCATATGCTTTTAAAGGCGAGAGAACCGTTACGGTTCAGAAACAAGTTCGTTAAGCTAATCGAAAAAAGTCCTAAGCTCATATCCAAGCTCAACCAAGTTATCTTCTTGTTGTGTCTTAGACCAGAAAAGTACGTGGAAAATTTGCTGTGGTCTTTGACCATCAATCCCGAAGACGCTCTTTTAAAAATGGGATTATCAATTGGAACAAATTATCAGTCTGAAAATGAAATTCCAGAGGAGATGATAATACCTTTAAGAAACGAAATAAGGTATCAATACAAGCTGAAACATTCAAGCTTTCTAGAAGTAAAAGGGCCAAAAGAGTTACAAGAGCCCTTTAAAGTTCTGAAAGCAGAGGTACAAAGTGATGATTTGATAGCCAAGAAAATTTGGGACGCTGCTATAACAATAGTAGCCGAAAAACAAGAATTTGAGATTGACAGAATTACATATTTGCTTTCGAGTAAAAAGGAAGCTAATGTATATGGCGGTCTCAGAACTATGAATTTTTCTTCGCAAGAGGCAAATTTTCTTAAGGACTATGCACAACAAATAGTCAAGGTTGTGAAAGCTCTTAGCCAGCTAGAAAAAGCTCCAATTAAGGTAATTTCCACAAAGTGTGTTAGAGTGGATTTTGAAAAAGTGGGGCAGCAATACGAAAAAGAAAATCAGGCTGACCAAAAAGAAGAACAAAATGAACCTCAGAAACAAAGTACAGCGATTGCAGAAGACACTATCAAGGCAAATTTGAGGTTGTTTGCAACTTTCCTTGACAGCTGCAAAAATCTGAGGCAACTGGGAATAAACCCCGAAGAGATACTAAAAAACGAGCAGGACGTAAGACAAACACTTAACAGCTTGCAAGAACTTAAGCAAGCATAGCATAACCAAAAGGGAGCGGAGATTTCTTCGCTCCCTTTTGGTTTGTTATTTAATTTTAACATAGTTCTTTTTTTATAATTTTATAGTAAAAAATTTTTTTATATGATATAATTTGAACTAGCTTAAGGAGAAATATAAAATGAAAATCAGTACAAATATTATGGCGGATAATTTTGAAAGGAGAAAATAATGGATAAAGTACTTTTAATAGATGGCAATAGCATAATGAATAGAGCTTTTTATGGAATAATGGGAAATAAAATGTTAACTACTAGTGATGGAAGATATACAAATGCAGTATATGGATTTTTAACAATAATGTTTAAAAACATGGAAGAGGTGCAACCACAATACATGGTAATAGCTTTCGACTCAAAAACTGCTGCAAACACAAGAAAACAAATGTATGAAGGGTATAAAAAAAATAGACATGGAATGCCAAATGAACTTGCTGAGCAAATGCCTTTAATTAAAGAAATACTAAGTGCAATGAATATAAAAGTAGTAGAACATGCAGAATATGAAGGAGACGATATATTAGGATCTTTTGCAAAAAATTTCGCAAGAAATGGAAAGGATGTATACATTTTATCAGGAGATAGAGATTTATTTCAACTAATAGAAGATAATATTACTGTAAGAATACCTAGAACTAAAATGGGAAAAACAGAAACAGAAATATATAATAAAGAAAAAGTTGAAGAAGAATATGGATTAGAGCCAATTGATTTAATTGAACTTAAAGCTCTAATGGGTGATTCTTCAGATGAAATTCCAGGAGTTCCTAAAGTTGGACCTAAAACAGGAACAAATTTAATAAAAGAATACAAAACAATTGAAAATTTATACAAAGCTCTAGAAGAAGGAACTACAAAAATAGCAGGAAAGTTAAAAGAAAATTTAATAAACAATAAAGATTTAGCCCAGTTATCAAAAAAATTAGGAACTATAAATATTAATGCACCAATATGTGATAATTTAGAAGAAGCTAAAGTTATAGAATGGGATAAAACAAAGGTTACTGAAATTTTTAGAAATCTTAATTTTAACAGATTTTTAGATAGATTTAATTTAGTAGAAAATTCAAATGTAAAAAAAGAAGAAATAAAAATAGAAGTAAAAGAAGAAAAAATAGAAAATTTAAACATAAAAGATGAACTTATATTTTATTTAGAAACCAAGGAATCTAGTGATGAAAGCAAAATAATTAAAAAGGATATAATTGGTATAGGAATATATATAAACGCTGGAAATATAATTTATATAAGCTTAAAAGAAAAAACAGATATTTTAAAATTAAAAGAAATATTTGAAAGCGATAAAATTAAAAAAATAGGTTACAATATAAAAGAAACTTATGTACTTCTTAAAGAATGTGGAATAACTTTAAATGGAATATATTATGACGCTGAAATTGCATCATATATATTAAATCCAACAAATACAAAACACAATATCAAAGAAATAGCAATGCAATATTTAGAACTAAATTTAGATGAATTAATTCCAAAAAAAGAAGATGTTCAATTAAATATGTTTGAACAAGCTAAAAATGTTTCAAATAAAGAAGAAATTGGTGTTTATGTGTATGCACTTCAAAAACTATACGAACAAACTATTAAACAAATAAAAGAAGAAGGAACAGAAAAATTATTCAATGAAATAGAAATGCCATTAGTAAAAGTTCTTGGAGAAATGCAATTTAATGGAATGATGGTAGAAAAAGAAAAATTAGAGGAATTTGGAAAAAATCTTAAAGAAAGACTAGACACCATAAAAAAAGACATATATAATTTAGCAGAAGAAGAATTTAATATAAATTCTACACAACAATTAGGAAAAATTTTATTTGAAAAATTAAAACTAACACAGCCAAAGAAAAATAAAAGAGGATACGCAACAGATGTTGAAACTTTAGAAAAAATTAAAAATGAGCATCCAATAGTAGAAAAAATATTAGAATATAGAAGTTTAACAAAGCTAAATTCTACATATGTAGAAGGAATGATTCCATATATAAATTCAAAAGACAGTAGAATACATGCAATATTTAATCAAACAATAACAGCTACTGGTAGAATAAGTTGTACAGAACCAAACCTTCAAAATATACCTAGCCATGAAGGCGAAGGAAAAAATATAAAAAAGGCTTTCAAGCCTAAAGAAGGATACATATATATAGATGCAGACTATTCTCAAATAGAACTAAGGGTACTTGCTCATATTTCAAAAGATGAAAACATGATAAATGCATTTATAAATAACGAAGATATACATAGGCAAGTTGCGTCAAAAGTATTTGGCGTACCAATGGAAGAAGTAACTAAAGAACAAAGATCAAAAGCTAAAGCAGTTAATTTTGGAATAATATATGGAATAACAGCATTTGGTTTGTCAGAACAATTAAAAATTGATAGAAAACAATCACAAGAATATATAGACAATTATTTAGCTAAATATAGTGGAATAAAAACTTTTATGGATGAAATAGTTAAAAAGACAGAAGAAAGTGGATATGTAGAAACTATTTTTGGAAGAAGAAGATACGTTCCAGAACTTAAATCAAACAATTATATGGTAAGGCAATTTGGAACAAGAGTTGCTATGAACACACCAATACAAGGAACAGCAGCCGATATAATGAAAATAGCAATGATAAAATTATATAACAATTTAAAAAATGTAGATGCAAAAATAGTATTACAAGTCCATGACGAATTAATAATAGAAGTAAAAGAAGAACAAAAAGAAAATGCAAAAAAAATACTAAAAGAAAGTATGGAAAATGCTACAAAATTAGATGTTCCACTAAAAGTTGATATATCCGAAGCAAAAACTTGGTATGATGCAAAATAAAGAGGAGAATTTCAGTGCGAAAATTAATTTTGATATTATTTATAATTATAATTACATTATTAGCAATATTACTTAATTATGAAAATATATTAAAAATATTTTATAGACAAGATTATTCAGAATATGTAGAAAAATATTCAAAAGAAAACAAAGTAGATCCACTACTAATTTATTCAATAATAAAAGCAGAAAGCAATTTTGACAATGAAGCTGTTTCTAGCAAAGGAGCAATGGGACTTATGCAATTAATGGACGAAACAGCAAAAGAAGTTGCAACAAATGAACTTATAGAATATGAAAGTGATAAAACTTTATATAATCCAGAAGAAAACATAAAAATTGGTGTTAAATATTATGCTGACTTAAAAAACATATTTGGGAATGATGCTATTGCAATAGCTGCATATAATGCCGGAAT
Organism: uncultured Clostridia bacterium; assembly: GCA_944388895.1. Taxonomy (GTDB): domain Bacteria; phylum Bacillota; class Clostridia; order TANB77; family CAG-508; genus CAG-793. The sequence goes on from CALXKR010000055.1 coordinate 6,242, forward strand.
GGGAACTGTTAGTTCATGGATACAAGAAGGAATAATAAAAGCAGATGGAAGTGATATAGAAAATATACCTTACAAAGAAACTAACATGTATGTAAGAAAAATTATGAGGGATTATGAAATATATCAAAAACTATATCTATAAATAAAAGTATTGTATAAATGAAAATAATATAGTATTATAAGTTCATAAATAAAAAATATAAAAATAACATAAATAAATTATGATAGGAGGTAAAAAAATGTCAGTATTAGTAACAGGAGGAGCAGGATATATTGGCTCACATACAGTAGTAGAATTATTAAATGAAGGGGAAAATGCAATTGTTGTTGACAATTTTGTAAATAGCAAACCAGAAGCATTAGAAGCAATCAAAAAAATAACAAAAAAAGATTTTAAATTTTATGAATTAGATTTAAGAGAAAAGGAAAAACTAACAAAAGTATTTGAAGAAAACAAAGACATAACATCAGTTATTCACTTTGCTGGATTAAAAGCAGTTGGAGAATCAGTACAAAAGCCAATAGAATACTATGATAACAACATATATGGAACATTAGTATTACTAGAAGTTATGAAAGAACATAATGTTAAAAAAATAATATTTAGTTCATCAGCAACAGTATATGGAAAACCAAAAACAGTTCCAATAAAAGAAGACTTTCCACTATCTGCAACAAATCCTTATGGAAGAACAAAATTAATGATAGAAGAAATTTTAGAAGATGTATATGTATCAGACAATACATGGAGCATAATATTACTTAGATATTTCAATCCAATAGGAGCACATGAAAGTGGACTAATTGGAGAAAATCCAAATGGAATACCAAATAACTTAATGCCATATATAACTCAAGTAGCACTTGGCAAATTAGACCACTTAAATGTATTTGGAAACGATTATCAAACACATGATGGCACAGGTGTAAGAGACTACATACATGTTGTAGACTTAGCAAAAGGACATTTAAAAGCATTAAAAAGAGCAGACAAAATGACAGGAGTAGAAGCATATAACTTAGGAACAGGAAATGGATACTCAGTACTAGATATAGTAAAAAACTTTGAAAAAGTAACAGGACAAAAAGTAAAATATGAAATAGCTCCAAGAAGACCTGGAGATATAGATACCTGCTATGCAGACCCAAGCAAAGCAAAAGAAATGTTAAATTGGGAAGCAAAGCTCGATTTAGCCCAAATGTGTAAGGATTCATGGAATTTTGTTAATTAGGGGACGGTCCTTCTCTCAAAAAAGAAAACTCAGCAAAATGAAGGCTTTGCGGGTTTTGAAACTTCTTTTTTGGGGACGGTCCTATTTGTAAAAAATAGAAAAAATCCTATCTTGAATAAAAAGAATATAATTGTGCAAAATATATTATGTAAAATCTAAAAGATAGGAGTGTAAAAAGATGAAAATAATTGACAGAATTGCTTTAGCATTAGTCATCATCGGTGCTGTCAACTGGGGATTAATAGGATTCTTTGGATTTAACTTAGTTGATAGTATATTTGGTGCAATGAGCATGATTAGTAGAATTATATATAGTTTAGTCGGAATATCAGGACTATGGTGCATAAGATATTTTATGTATGACTATCATGACTAACTAATGCGTGAATAAAAATATAGCTGTTGGAAAACATATTACAAAAGGGGGAAATATGTTTAAACCAACAGCTATTTATTATGAAAAAAATATAGAAAACTATACTTTAGGAAAGGAACTTTTAG
>CALXKR010000056.1 GCA_944388895.1 uncultured Clostridia bacterium
CCTACTCTAAAATCTCTATATACAAACTCTAAACCATATTCTTTGCACAATTTTTCCATATAACTTTTTATAAATTCATGATTTTGATAAATACTATATAAAAGCGTTGTTGTAACTGCATCATAACCATGCTCTTTTGCATATTCACAAGTCTTATTTAACCTAACAGGATAGCAATAATTTATGCATCTACCTTTTAAATCTTTTACTGCCTCTTTACAAAATTCATCAAGGCCATAATCTTCTTCAAATATGGCATTTAAATTTAAATTTTTAGCATATTCTTTTAGGGCATCTCTTCTTGCTCTATATTCAGTATATGGATGTATATTAGGATTGTACCAATAAAGATCTGGCACAATCCCTTCTTTTTCTAAAGTTTCTATACAATATACACTACAAGGTGCACAACATGTATGCATTAATAATTTCATTTCTTTTCTACAACTCCTCCTACTTCATTTGAGTAAATTATTGTTCCATCTTTAAATATTTGTTCTTTATAATGTTCATATCCTATAGTTCCATTGAAATAAATAATATATTTTGAATCATTTATTAAATTTTCATATTCTAAAAATACATAATTAAATTTAGATTGTCCTCCGTGATTTATTGTAACATCATTTTCTTTTATTTCTTGAGTAAATGAATATAACCAATATATTTGTTGTGGATCTCCAACTAGTAAATAATCACTTTCTAAATTTATTTCATTTTTTACATATTTTATTAAATCTATTTCGTCTTTATATAAATCTATATCTTTATTTATTAACATATCTGTGTTTGCACCATAAATGTCCATAATTCTAAATACATTTTCTCTGGTTGTTATTTCTTCATTTTTCATTGTAGTTGGTATAGAAATAATATATATAAATGCTAAAATAGTATATGAAATTGGTACTAAATATGTAATATATTTATTTTTATCATATAAATACATTAATGCTCTATAATTTAAAATAAACATTATTATCCATAACGTAAAATAATTTTTAGATAAATAGTAATAAGATACTTTATCAAAAGCTCTACCTATGAGTAATAAAATAATATAGCCTACATTTAGAATAAATAATAGTGATAATAGCTTATTTTCTTTAAATTTCTTTACTACAACATATAATGATAAAGGTAATAGTAATATAAAGTTTGAATATAAATTTGTATATACATATCCTTTTGTGTTAAAGCCTCCATCTATTATAGATTTTGAAGCATCTAACGCATTTCCATCTTGTATATTTGATAATGCTAAATTATTTATAATTATTTGATATATATTAGGTGCTAAATGATATATGTATCCTAAGAAAAATGGTAATAATAGTGTTACTACTAAAAAGCATATTGTTTTTTTAGTAAATAATTTTCCTTCTTTTTTGTAACCATATATCCAAAAATATATCCATTCTGCTGAATATACAAATGGTACAAACATAAAATACGAGCAAAATAATCCAAAGTTTAATAAAAATAGTGTTAACATTATATATGATAATTTGCCATTTTCTTTTGTATACATGTAAGCTATTTCTATAATTGCTAATATTACAGTAAAAGACAAACTCATATATTCAAATCCAAATAGTAAACTATTTAGTGGATATCCTAGCATACACAAAATACTTACTAAAAGTGCTACTAGTTTTGTTTTTTCATTTTTTGAAAACCTTATTAATATAAAATATAATAAATATCCTGTTAAAAATAATATAAATATTCCAAAAGCAATAAAAATAATATAGTTATCTATAATGTTAATTTTTCCTTCAAAGCATTTCATTATAAGTCCAGAATTAACATAAGAGACAAATTTTCTAGTTTTAAAACTTTTAAAAGCATAATCTGTTGAAGTAGATAATAGCTTTTCATCTTGCATAAATTTTATAGATGTCAAATAATGTGTTGATGGATCTCCTGATTCATACTTGATATTAAAAGGGAAACCAAAATTTAGATAAGTAACTCCTAATGTTACAACTAATATTACAATAGAGCAAAATACGTCTATTTTGCTTATTGTATATTTTTGTATATTAAATTTATTATCTTTTTGTTTTTTAAAAGTAAGTATAAATAGAATAATTGAAAAAATAATATTTATACTTGATAGTAAATATAATTTATTTGGTACTCCAAAAAAGCTCAATACATAACATAAGAATGCATTATAACACATATTTACTACTATGGTTATTCCTATAAATGATAATATATTTATTTTTTTATCTACTTTTTTTACTAAAATAAAACTTAATTCTAATACTATTGTTGATATTAAAAATATTACTCCTTGTATAGTCATTTGTTTTTTCTCCTTATTCTTCTACATATGGTATATTTAAATGCTTATATGCATCTGGAAGTGCTACTCTTCCCCTTGGTGTTCTTGAGATGTATCCTATTTGTATTAAGTAAGGTTCATATACATCTTCAATTGTAGTTATTTCCTCACCTAAAGTAGTAGCTAAAGTTTCTATTCCTACTGGTCTTCCCTTATATTTTTCTATAAGAGTTTGCAATAATCTTCTATCAATAGAATCTAATCCCATATCATCTATATCTAGTTTGCTTAAAGCTATTTTTGAAATATCAAGTGTTATTGTTCCATTTCCTAGTACTGCAGCATAATCTCTTACTCTCTTTAAAAGTCTATTAGCAATTCTTGGTGTTCCCCTTGAGCGTTTAGCAATTTCTAAAGCCGCTTCATTTTCTATTGCTATATTTAATATATTAGCAGATCTTTTTACTATTGTAGTTAAGTCCTCACTATTATAAAGCTCAAGTCTTTCTACTATTCCAAATCTATCTCTAAGAGGTGTAGTTAATGCTCCTGCCCTTGTTGTAGCTCCAATTAATGTGAACTTTGGTAAATCAAGTCTTATTGATCTAGCACTTGGTCCTTTACCTATTATAATGTCTAAAGTAAAATCTTCTAGTGCTGGATATAATATTTCTTCTACACTTTTGTTTAGTCTATGTATCTCATCAATAAAAAGTACATCAAATTCTGATAAATTTGTAAGTAGTGCGGCTAAGTCTCCGGGCTTTTCTATTGCTGGTCCTGAAGTTATTTTTAAATTTGAGTTCATTTCATGTGAAATAATATTTGCAAGAGTTGTTTTTCCTAGTCCTGGAGGTCCATATAATAAAACATGGTCAAGAGGCTCCTCTCTTTTTTTGGCAGCCTCTATATATACTTTCATATTTTCTTTTACTTTTGTCTGTCCTATGTATTCGCTTAATGTTTTAGGTCTTAATACATTTTCTTGTTGTGATTCCATTTCGTCTACAACATTTGGACTAATTAAGTTTTCTTCATCCATTCTTATTCCCTCATATCTTATTTTATTTTTTTACCTTTTGATTGTTTAATGCTTTTTATTTCTTCATTTTTAAAATTTTTAAGTTCTTTATATCCAATTCCTATAATTGCAATAACAATTAGAGCAAAAGATAATGCTTTCCAAATTCCATCATCAATTAATATAACTGCAAACATACCAAGGGTTGCACTAGCACCATAAAGAATAGTAACTGCTTGTTTTTGTGAAAATCCTCTTTGCATAAGTCTATGATGTAAGTGTCCTTTGTCTGCTTGAAAAACAGCTTTTATAGATTTTCCTTTTATCATTCTTCTTATAATAGCAAATATAGTATCAAATATAGGAAGAGCTAAAACTAATATTGGAGCAATAAATACAACTAATGTTACAGTTTTTGCCACTCCTAATATTGAAATAGTAGCAAGTGAAAATCCTAAAAATTGTGCTCCTACATCTCCAATAAATGTTTTTGCAGGATTAACATTGAATGGTAAAAATCCACTAATTGCTCCTGCTAAAGCTGTTATTAAAATAATTGATATAATTGGTGACTCATTTGTTGAAAATATAATAAGTAAAGCTATACATGAAATTAAAGAAATTCCTGAAGAAAGTCCATCTAAGCCATCAATTAAATTAATTGCATTAGTTATTCCTACAATCCATCCTATTGTTAAAATAAAACTTAAAACTGGATGTATTAAATTTTCATTTATTTCATCTATTCTTATTCCAAAACTGTATACCACAATTGCTGATAACACTTGTCCTATTAGTTTTTGCCAAGGTTTTAAAGTTTTTACATCGTCTAAATAAGAAAAAGTAGATAATACAATAATTCCTAGTAAAAGGCCTAAAAGCTTCATTCTATAGTTTTCTTCATTATCCAATACTAAGTTATTTTCAATTGTCATTGTAATAACTAAATATATAGCTGAAACTAAAAAGCCTAAAATTACTGCAATTCCACCAATTCTTGGTATAGGTCTTTTGTTTACCCTTCTATCTGAAGGATAATCTATGGCACTAACTTTTTTTGCTAATTTAATTGTATATGGTACCATGACAAATGATGTTATAAATGCTAGTAAAAATGCTATTGCAATATCTCCCCACATAAAGATTCCTCCTATATGTTTTTCTTTTTTAAATTATATATTTTTTTCTTCAACTTAATAAATCTATTTTTTACATAATTTTTATTTTCTACTACTCCTATAGTTGCAAGTGGAATTAGTATAATAAAATATGGTAGTACATATCTAGATTTCGCTTCCCATAATAAATGGAATGATAATCCTCCAAGAAAAATTAGTATTAATAAAACATGTTCATTTGATAATTTATTGTTTCTAAGAATAAATAACATTATAGAAATGAAAGTTAATGTTACTATTATTTTTTCATAAACCATAATAAAATTATACACTTTATATACATAGTTGTCTACTTTTTCATATTGTTCAATTTGTTCTTGTGTTGCAGTTCCAGCATTTAAAGCCATGTTTCCAAAGTTAAAAGATAAGTTATACCATAAACTAGCAAAACTAGGTTCTACCCACATAGAAATTATTTTTTTTATATAAAAACTTACAAAGTATATTGGATTTTCTTTAAAATGTGTTAAATTACTATATAATCTTTCTTTCAAAAAAGTACTATCTTGTCCATTATTTTTCCAATCATTAACAAATTGGTCAACATACCATCCTGGTCCTCTTGTACTATAAGTAGAACCAATTGTTAAAAATCCAACTGTTGGGTATGATTTAGTCTTATCTAGTTGTAATTTATCTTGCATAAAGTTTTTGTATAATGTAGTTGGCAATATGCTAATTAATATAAAGGTAATAATAAAAATTATTTTTACTATACATTTTTTCTTTGATTTATATGGTAAAATTGCTAATAATCCTAAGAATAAATATATAAAAATTGCTATTATGAAAATTAAGTTATTCATTCTTAAGAAATATGCTATTGACATACATAATGCCGAAAAAATTATGTATTTATTTTTATTTTCTTTTCCATATTTCATAGCAAAGTATACAGCAAATACAGAAAAAGGTAAACTTATTAAATCTCCATAAATAAATATTGAAAGTAATGGTAGTGCTGTAAAGGTAAATGCTATGATTGCAAATGATACTTTACTAAATTTGTTATTTCCATTTGATATATATTTAGCAATAAAATATAATCCTATTATTGTAAAAACATTTGCAATTACATTTAAGTATTGTAGTATTTTTACATTAGTTGTATTAAATAGTTTTAAAAATATAGCATAAAAACTTGCTGTTGATATTTGCTGTGGATACATTTGTAAATACTCGTTACCAATTAAGCTTTCATCTGCATCTTTTAATTTTATTGCTGTTTCATATACATAATATTGGTCATAATTTGGATTTGCATTTCTTATATTTATCCATAATATTTGTGAAATTGCATATACAATTATTAATGATATAAATATTATTCTTTTTGTTTTATATTTTAATTGTATTTTTTCTACTTTAGAAATAATATAATAAATTCCAATAATTATAATAATAAAGCTTAATATAAAAATAAAAGAATTTTTATTCATTAATATATTTTCGCTCATTCCATTATAAATTCTAGTGCTGAATATTAAGTTTAAAACTATAATTAAAGAAATTGATACAAATCCTATATAGATTATTCCATTTTTTATAAAATCTTTTAATTTAATCATTGTTCTCTCTTTTTCCATTATATTCATTTACTAAATAAAGCGGTCTGTTTTTTGATGCATTAAATATTCTACCTAAGTACTCTCCTATTATTCCAAATAACAATATTTGAATTCCTGAAAAGAATAAAATAAGTAAAATAGTAGCTTGAAAAGCTTGAATTGCAATATTAAATCTTATACATTTTATAATTACATAAATAAAGTAAACAAATAATGCTAAAAATGTTGGAATTGCTATATATGTTGATATTCTAAGTGGCGATGTTGTAAATGATGTAATTCCATCTATTGCAAGATCTATTAGTTTTTTATAATTCCATTTTGTTTTTCCTGCTACTCTTGGGTCTCTATCATAAAATACAGCTTTTTTCTTGTATCCAATCCAGCTAAACATAGATTTTGAATTTCTATCTGTTTCTCTTAATTTTTTTAGTGCATTTACGCATCTTCTATCTAGTAATCTAAAATCTCCAGTATCTTTTTGAATTGGAACTGATGTTAATGATTGTAATACTCTGTAATACATTTTAGATGTAAATTTCTTTAAAAAAGTTTCTCCTGCTCTTGATTTTCTTTGTGCATATACATCATCATATCCTTCTTCCCAAAATTTAATCATTTCTGGTATAAGTTCTGGTGGATCTTGAAGGTCTGCATCCATAAAAATTACAGCATCTCCTGTTGCATAATCTAAACCTGCTATCATTCCTATTTCTTTACCAAAGTTTCTAGAAAAATCTACGTATGAAATTCTATTATCTTTTTCTCTATACTCTTTTATTAAATTTAAAGTATTATCTTTTGAACCATCATTTACAAATAATATTTCAAATTCATAATTACTAATACTATCCATTAATTTTTCTAATCTTTCATATAAAAAAGGTAAAGATTCTTCTTCATTGTATGCTGGTATAATAATTGATATTTTTTTCATAGTCATTCTCCTAATTTACCTTATTAGTTTTTACTTAAATATTAATTGTTTTATCTACTATATATTGTGGTCTTTGTTTTGTTTCGTCATATATTCTTGCAATATATTCTCCAATCATCCAAAGTGAAATTAGTATAACTCCACCTAAAAAGGTTATTGTACACATAATAGATGTCCATCCTGGAGTTAGATTATTCCAACTAAATGCAAATGATAATACTGAGTAAATTAGAATTCCAATTGAAAGAATTACTGATAGTATCCCCAATCCTCCAACAATTTTTAAAGGTTTTGTTGAAAAACTTAAAATTCCATCTTGTGCTAATTTTAGCATTTTTTTTAGTGGATATTTTGTTTTTCCTGCAAATCTTTCTTTTCTTTCATATTCATAAGCAAATTGTTTAAATCCAACCCAACTGAATAATCCTCTTAAAAATTTATTATGTTCTGGAAGAGAATTTATAACATCTACTACTTTTTTGTCAACTAGTCTAAAATCTCCTGTATCTTTTGGTATTTCCACATCTGAAAGTTTATTTAAAGTATCATAAAAAGCTTTTGCTGTAAAAAGTTTAAACGCTGATTCCCCTTCTCTAGTTTTTCTTTTTCCATAAATAACTTCATATCCTTCTTCCCATTTTGTTAGCATATCTGGTATAAGTTCTGGTGGATCTTGAAGGTCTGCATCCATTATAACTATTGCATCACCCGTTACATATTTTAGGCCAGCTGTTACTGCTGCTTGATGTCCAAAATTTCTTGAAAAAGATATAATTTTAATATTTTTATCATTATTTGCGATTTCTTCTAATATTTCTAAAGTTTTATCCTTACTTCCATCATTTACAAATATCACTTCATATTCATAATTTTTAAGTGCTTTTAAAACTTTAGTTACTCTATTATAACATTCTTTTGCAACTTGTTCTTCATAGTACATTGGTATAACTA
>CALXKR010000057.1 GCA_944388895.1 uncultured Clostridia bacterium
TTATATATTTATTTTATTCACTCATCATTTGATTTATCATCCAACATTTCTTTTTATAATTTAATAAATATTCATCCATTAAACTTGATGTAGTATAAGAGTTTTCTTTATCTGCTTCTTCTTTTATTTTTTTACAATTTTCCATTAATATTTCTAAATCTTTTAAAACATTATTCCATATTTCTTTTGAACAGACTTTTTCACTTTTAGCTTCACTTATTTGAGAATTATCTAAATATTCTTTCATAGTAGCCATTACATTATATCCTTTTGCAAGTATATGTTCTGCAATTTCATCAATTTGGCTATTTATTTCATTATAATATTCTTCTAGTTTTAAATGAACAGTAAAAAAATCTTCTCCTTTTACGTTCCAATGATAATTTTGTAATTTCCTATAAAAAACATTTAAATTAGATAATAATAAATTTAATTCATCATTCATAATCTTTATACCTCTTTTCTATAAATTATATAAAGATTATTTCCTTAATTTTATTTTTTATTCATTAACTCTAATATAAAAATAAAGCCAAAAGTAAATTACTTTTGACTTTATTTCTTATTAAACTAATATATCATTAGGTATTTCAAATTCTTGTATTCCCATATATCCTGGAGCAATTTCATATTTATAAAAAACAACTACTACTTTTCTGTTTTCATTTATATAAAAGTTTTGATATTCATCCTCAATTCCTTCAAATCCACCTTCACCTTTTTCAAAATAAATGTTATCCGAGTTCTTTTTTCTTTCTTCTATTTGTTTGTATACTTCATTATCTATAATTTGTTTATAATTATCTCCTAGAACATCTCTTAAATTAAGTTCTTTTCCTGTTTCTAAATCAACATTATATATAAATTGTTCTGTATATGCACTAGCTAAAGTTTCACATTTATTTATTAAGAAAGATACTAAGTCATCTCCCGAATATTTCATTTCATAGTCAATATTAATAAGTATTGGGTGATAATCTTCTTCAGTTCCTCCCGTTTCTATAACAGCATCTTTATATTCCTTTGCTCTTTTATTTGCTTCTTCTAAAACCTCATTCATTTTTTCCATTATTTCATAATTAATTCTTTTTTCTAAATCAGTATTACCTGTATTTTGAATAGCTGGAATATTTGCTTTTACAAGTTTTGTATCATCTTCCTCAATCAAATTTTGAACAGTTACTAATTTTGCAATTTGATTTACTACGGGAATTGTGCTTACACTTACAGCAAAAGATTTATTAGTATTTACTAAAAATACAAATAGAAAACTCATTGCTAAACATGTAGTAAGTACTCCAGAAATTATATTTCTTCTTTTCCAAAAAGAGCTTTTCTTTCCTACATATTTTCTATTTATTGTTTCATTTACTGTAGAATTTAATTCCTCTGGAATTTTTATAGACTCATATACATTTTTCGCTTTTTTCAGGTCTTTCATTTTTATTTTCTCCCTTCTATACTAATTTTAATTTCTTTTAATCCTTTGTATAATCGAGATTTGACCGTATTTACATTAAGCTTGGTTATTTGAGCTATTTCTTCTATTTTTAAATTTTCAAAATATCTTAAAATTATAATCATTCTTATTTTATCGTTTAGTTTTTGTATGCTTTTATAAATATCTATACTGCTTGTTGATAGATTTTCAAAGTTTTCAAAATTTTCATCATCTATATTTTCATATTCTAAAGAAACATATTTTTTATTTTTTTTCAAGTATGTTAATGCCTCATTAATTAAAATTCTATAAAACCATGTTCTAATAAATTCTCTTCTCCTAAGTTTTTCTATATTTTCAAGTGCTTTAATAATAGCTTCTTGTACTACGTCTAAAGCTGCATCTCTTTGGCCTGTATAACTATAGGCAATTCTATAAAATTTATTTTCATTTTCTTTTATATAATTAATTAATATTTCTTTAGCATCTTCAGCCATTGTTGCTCCTTATAAATTTTTTAAATAATCTTCAATAAAACTATTCATTTTTTCTGAATCTTTGCAAACTGATAAAATAATATAATTATTTGTTACTTTTAATGTAGGATTTTCTAATTTATATACTTCTTGAGGAAGATAGTTTGCAAAAGCTTCTTTTCTTTCTGAAATTCTTTGTGTTATTTGGTTATTTATTTCATTTAAATCACTTTTATTGTTAAGTTCCACAACTAAAATTTCTTCCGCTGTTGCACCTGTTCCTACATATGATACTATATTTTTAATTTTATTTCCATCAAATCCATAATTTTTTATAATTGTATCTTTATCTATTTCTTCTAAAGTATCTTCAAATAAATCTTGTTCTTTCATTTTACTTGCTAAATCAGCAATGTTTATTGTCACATCTTTGTTTTCTTTTTTTCCAGTATTCATATAAAATATTAGTCCTACTATAATAACTAAAATAATTCCAATAATATATATTACTTTTTTCATAACTTTACCTCTTTATTAATTATTTTTTAAATATTCATACCATTTTAAACAGTATTCTTTATTTACATGAACTCCATCTGTACTTGCAGACAAAGGTAAGTTTCCACTGCTATCTGCAAGATAACTTGCTACATCTAAATAAGTCACATTTTTATCTTGTGCTAATTTTTTTATAAGTTCATTATACTTTCTAATATTGTTGTTATTATATATATCATCTGAATCAGATTTTTCCTTAGTTACTGGAATAATTGATTGAACATATATTTTGCAGTTTGGTTTTACTTTTCTAATTTCATCTATTAAATTACCATAATATTTAACAAATACTTGACTATATGACCAGCCTAATTCATTAATACCTAGCATAATGTAAACTGTATCAATATCTTTTGTTTTCATATCTTCTAATATGGTTACTTTTTTTCCTCCACTTGCTTTAACAAATTCTTTTGTAACTGCTGTATCAACCATAAGACCTATATATGTGTAGTCTACGACGTCTTTAAGACCAGTATACATTAAAAAGCCTTGTGTTCTAGAATCTCCGATAAAAGCTACTGAACTATCAAACTTCTTATTTGATACATCTTTACTAGCATTTTCGTTTTTTACAGTATTTTCTTCTGTACTAATATTAGTTTCATTTTCTATTTCATTATTTATTTCATTTTTACTCTCATTGCTAGTTTGATTTACATTTTGTTGAACAAAATTGTTAATTGGCTTATTTTCTGGTTTATTTTTGTTAGTATTTTTTATAGTTATTAATACTACAAATGTTATTAAAACAATTGATAAAATAATTATCAAAAAAATCTTTTGTTTATTAATTTTTTTCTTATCCATATCTTTCCTCTTTTCATGTAATCTTTATTGTTACAATTATTAGATAGGAAATCATAATAAAAAGTTTATTTTTTTATAAAAAAATTTCTTCCTATTTTTAGAAAGAAATTTATATTGTAAAAATTTTAATTGAGCAAAACGTAAAGTCTACTATTATAAGAATAGTTAATACTATTAAAATAATATTTTCTAAATTTACATTAATTTTCCTTTTGATTTTTCTTACACTTTTTTCAATAAATGGATGTAATAATTCTGTTAAGAATATTCCCATAACTCCCCAAATAATTGAATATGCTAAACTTACTCTTCCTTGTAAGTTTAAAAAGTCATTTGTATAATCCCACCATCTAAGCCCAAAAGCAACTTCTAATATGTATGAAGCCATATATTCAAATATTGTAAAAATTATTGCCGAATAAAAAAATTCAAACATATAATTACCTTTAGACTTTTTTAATAATAATATAAGCATAATTGCTCCAAATCCATAAATCGGACAAAAAGGGCTAATTAAGAATCCTCTATTTACATAATGTCCATGCACTAAAAAAGCATATATAGTTTCTAATATCCATCCTAAAAAAGAATATATAAAAAAATATGTTATTAAATTTTTAATCTTTGTTGTTTTATTTTCATAAATGATTAGTTCATTCATATATCTACTCCCCTAATAGATCTTGAATTATACTTTTCATTTGTTCTCTTTAAATATTTTTAATGCTTCTTCTGTTGTTTTTGTTTTATCAAATTTATTTATTACAAATATTACTACTCCAACTATAGCGAATGTTAAAGCATATGCTATAAATATCATTTTAATATCTCCTCCTAAAATATTTTCTCCAGCTATTGTTGATGATAAAACTGAAGGTAATCTTGCAAAAGTTGATATTAAAATAAATCTTAAAGGTTTTATTGGTAAAAGCCCAGCAATGTATACTAATAAATCTTTTGGTGTTCCTGGTATTAAAAATAAAATAAGCATTACCCATTCTATTTTTTTAGGATTTTGAAACATTTTACTATTTTCTAATTTTTTTATCTTTTCTTCACTACAAAAACTATATACAAATTTTCTTCCATACATTCTTACTGATAAAAAAACTATTGTACTTATTATAAGTGCAGATGTAGTTATAAAAACTGTGCCTCCAATAGAACCATAACACATACCAGCTAACACTTCAATGGGTTCCCCTGGAATAATTATTAAAAATATTTGTGCAAATTGAAGGGCAAAAAGCATCAGTAAACCTGAAAATCCAGATTCTTGTATTTTTTGTTTAAAAGCCATCCTGCCTTCTGGAGTACTTATATCTTTAAATATAGGCCATAAATATACTATTGCGCCAGTAATAATTGCTATAATTATTATTAATAATATTATTTTAAATACTTTTATTTTTGTTTTTCTGCTCATTTTTATCCTCTTTTTACTCCATAAATTAAATTATACTACTTTTCAATTTTATTTGCAAATACTTTATTCATATATTCGTCTGGATAATATATGTCTAGAAATTGATCTATATTATTTTGTGGCTTTATATTTTCTCTTCTTTCATATTGTCTTTTAGCTGCCATTGATGAAATAGAGATATTGAATACCATAAAACCTATTGCAAATGTTGTTACGATTTTTGTACTTGTTCTTGTTATAAATTTATCAAAAATTTTTTCTATATATGGATATAGTAATTTGATAAATATAATTCCTAGAACTCCCCACAAAATGCAATACATAATGCTTGTTCTACCGTTTATATTTAAAAACAAGTTAGAATAGTCCCATGAAATTGTTCCAAACCATCTTTCTTGAAAATAAGAACATAAATATTCTACCATTCCTCCCACTATTCCACTAGTTAAGAATATATTAAATATGCCTTTTATTCTAGGAAGTATTAAATAAAATGCTAAAGTTCCTAAACCATATACAGGAGCTAACGGGCCATATATAAGTCCTTGTCTAGTTTCAAAGTTTTTTGTCAAAAAAATATTTAATGAAACTTCCATGACATATCCGATTAAGCATCCCAAAATAAATATCCAAAAGATTTTAAAAATATTTCTAATATTTTCATTCATAAAATAATATTATCCTTTCTTTTTTATTAATATTATTGACATTCTTGATAATAATATAATAATTTGAAAGGATAATTTATGAAATATTAAAGTTTATTTATATTAAAGCTATATCTTATATTAAGGGGAGTTAAAGATATAGTTTTAACCAATTTAAGTAAGTGGCAAATTTTAATTGCCTTCACTAGCAAGTATTTCATCTGCTCTGTCTTTACTAATGTATTTATATTCAACCATTTTATCTAACACTTGTTTTTGTCTTTGTTTTGCTAGTTTTAAGTTTTTAGTAGGTGCATATACTGAAGGAGCATTAGGAATTCCTGCAAGCATTACTGCTTCATAATCTGAAAGATCTTTTAGTTCTTTTCCAAAGTAACCAATAGATGCTTCTTTTGCAGTATCATAGCCATCACCAAAGTAACTTGTATTTAGGTAAAGTTCTAAAATTTCGTCTTTTTCTAGATTTTTTTCTATTTTAAAAGCCATAAATACTTCTGCTACTTTTCTAGTAAGTTCTTTTTCTTGAGTAAAATAAATATTTTTTGCTAATTGCTGTGTTATTGTACTTCCACCTTCAGCAAAGCTTAAAGTTCTAATGTCATTTACTATTGCTCTACCAATTGCTATAATATCTATTCCCCCATGACTATAAAACCTATGGTCTTCCACTGCAATAACTGCCTGTTTATAAATTTCTGGCATTTCCTCAATTGTAATATAATTTTCTTTAGATTTTATTTCTTCTACTTTTTGATCTAATGGTACTTTTTCAATTGCTTCTTTGTACATACTGTATCCTTGTCCAATTATAATTAAACCAAGGATAAAAATAACTATTATTGCTATTACTAATATTTTTCCTATTATTTTTTTCATTTCCTCTATCCCTTCAAGTTTCTGTATTTATATTAGCATACAAAAATGACTTTTAAGTGACTTTTTTCTTAAGGTTTTATTAATTTTATTCTATCCATATCTTTTACTCTTATTTGTCGCTCTTAATATCCTTAATCCAGTTCCATAGATTACCCCCCCGAATATTGTTTTGTATTTGTAATTTTCACAAGCCCCAAAAACATTAATGCAAGCAGTTTGGTATATAATATTAGCTTAACTTCACACAAAAAAGATAGGCACCCATAAGGTGTCTATTGATATTTAATTTAGTTATGAAATTTTGCTCGCGCATCGAGCGCTCGCAAAATTTTACTAGACGTACAAAGTAACACGAAACCCCATGCATCCAGCAATATCATAGCTGCTGTAACGAGACCACGATGAAGTCAGAAAATCGGAACCGTAGATGTAACCACCGGCGACTAACACAGGAAGTAGAATACACCTCAGTAGTCCTTTCAAGTAAATTTCCTGCTAAATCATATATATGATTTTTTTCCGTTTGGCTGTATTTACCTGTATTAATTAATTCAGGTGTATTTGAAAATGTATCATCCTCATAATTTCCCCAAGTTTTACTGTCTCCTACTATTTCAACAATACTTACTGCTCCTGTTTCTTCTAACCAACTTAATGTTCTATCCCATGCTGCTCCTGTTGGCAAAGAGCTTGTGAATTCTTCACTTGTATACATTTCATTAGCTTTTGCTAGTGCATCTGTCTGTGAAATATCATTCCATAACATTCCATCTTCTAATGGAGTTGTATCATACTTTCTTGTACTTGTTGAAACTTTACTTGCTACTTTTCCTTTTTCATAGCTTGCCTCATATCTTGCTATATAAAATCCTCCATTTTCGTTTACAGATTGTTTATAGTCTTCTGTTTCTGAAAATTCCTTAAACGTTTTTCCATATTCTATATATGCTTGTTCAAGAGTATATCCCATTAATAAATCGTCTAAAGAAGGAGCTCCTTGTGCATTAGCAACTTCTTCAGTAAAAAACCAATCTGCTGCTGTATCTAATGCATATAAACTATGAACATTTAAAAATACCTTTTTAGTTTCTCCTCCTGCTGTTACAGTTAGTCTATATGGGCCATTTATTGTTGGTTCAACATTTTCATTATTATATGTTGTTCCTAAATTATCTGCATTTGCTAATTGTATTTCATCTCCATATGGATCTGTTAGACTTATACTATCTATTTTTTCTTCTGATGTAACATTTATTTTTATTTTTTGATTCTTATCTACTGGTACCCATACAAATTGATTTCCTTCTCCATCTTGTATTACATATCCAGTATCTATTGTTCCTTCTACATATGTAAAATCACTACTTGGTAATGGTGGTGGTGTTACCTTTTCTCCTTCTATTTTTAACGTGACTTTTATTGGTCCTTTGTTGTCATCTTCTTCTCCACTATTGCCATTCATATATTCATCTAAGAAATTAGATACCTTATCCATTTCATCTTGTTCATTTTTGCTTGCTTCTTCCCATTTCTTAGTTGCATTTTGTGCTCTTGTAAATATTCCATTATTTCCTATTGTTAAATTAATTGCTACTGCTGCTAATATTAACAATACTACTATTGTTACGACTAAAGCTATTAAAGTAATTCCGCTTTACATTCTTTTTTAATTTCTTTAAAGTTATTTTTTTA
>CALXKR010000058.1 GCA_944388895.1 uncultured Clostridia bacterium
ATTAATAATGTACTATATGCAAACAGTATATCACTATTTTCAAAATTAATATAGTCTTTTAATAATTTTTTTGATATATATCTTGTATCTACTACATCTATTTTACTATATCCACTAATTAGTAAAGGAGTTAGTGAGCTTCCAAATGAATCTCTAAATATTACTAAATGTTTATCATTTTTTGCTAAATCATTTTTTATTGTTAAAAGTGGTACTGATCCATATAAATAGTAAGTATATTTATCTAAAGAGTTTATACCATCTTCATTATATACATCTTTTGCTTCTTCTTGTTTTAATTCATATACTTTTGCATTATTTATTTCTTTATTTTCTACATATTTTAGTTCGTCTGGATTTCCTCCAAGTGCCATTTGTCCATAATACACTCCATAAAAATCACCTTTAGATTTTATGTTTACATTTGTATCTACATAAAAGTTCATTTCTTGTCCAAGTTTTTCTGCTACTTTAATTATGTTTTCTTGTTTCCAATGAGTGTCTGTTTTATAATAATCGTCTATTGTTAAAGTATCAAATAAATTTATATATTGCAAGTCTTGTAGATTTTCATTCATTATTTGTTCCAATTTTTCATAGTCCATTTTTAAGTAATCTGTACTTTCTTTCAAGAAATAATTTTTATCTGGCACGATAGAATAATATATTTGGTTTGTTTCATTTAAGTAAGTTTCTTGTATTTCTTTTATTTGATTAACTACATTAAGCACAGAATTTTCATTAAGAGGATATTGCTGTTTATATATAATTCCATCTTTTATGAAATATCCGTTTGAGTCTTTTTGTCTTAATATATTTAAATGAAATGAAGTTTTGATTGTTCTAAAATTATCTCTAAATACAAATTGGTCTGCACCATATTTTTCAAAGGCATCTGAAAATGAACCTGATGTTATTTTGCTAAAGCTTACATCTGGAAATTTTGCTAGTTTTCTTCTTTCACTTTCTGACATTTCTTTATCTTTACTAATTAAGTTTATAAAACACATTCCAAAGATAATTATAAGAAATACTATTGTTAATGAAATATTTTTTGTTTTATTATTCATTTTTTTATCCTTTCATAACTATTAAAATCTAAAATATAAAAATGGGTTAAATGATCCATCTATTATATATGATGTGCAAAGAATTAATAGTGCCATAATTAGTAATATTTCAGCAATATTTATAATTTTAGGAAATTTGTTTTCTAACTTTTCTGCTAACTTTTTAATTAAAGGTGTTGAACCTATTATTCCTACAAGTAATATAATTAGGTAACTCTTTAGGTAATGTATGCTTACCGTAGAAACTACTCCTGCTGTGCCTATTCCAAATAGTCCTAATATTTGCATAATTATGTCTTCCATCTTATTTCCGCTAAATATTACAAAGCTAATCATTACAATTAATAATACAAAAATATGCTTTATTATTTGGGGTATTTTTTCTATTATATTTTTGAATATTGTCTTTTCTAAAATTAATAATACTCCAAAAAGAAGTCCCCATATAATAAAATTCCATGCAGCTCCATGCCAAAGTCCTGTTAAAAACCATACTACTAATAAATTTCTAATCCATTTAATTTTGCTAACTCTATTTCCTCCAAGTGGAATATATACATAATCTCTAAAAAATGTACTTAAACTTATATGCCATCGTCTCCAAAAATCTGTAATTGTACTTGCAATGTATGGATAATTAAAGTTTTCTAAAAATTCGAAACCTAGCATTTTTCCAAGACCTATTGCCATATCTGAATATCCTGAAAAGTCGAAATAAATTTGAAGCATATTTGCTATGGCGTATAGCCAATAAAATAATACTGTTCCGTCATTATAAGTTCCAAAGACTTTTACTAGTTCTCCTAATATATTTGCAATTAGCACTTTCTTTGAAAGCCCTATTACAAATCTTCTTATTCCTAGGCTAAATTTTTCAAATGAGTATGTTCTATTTTCTAATTGTTCTTCTATAGTTGTGTATCTAACAATTGGACCTGCAATAAGCTGTGGAAATAGTGAAATATATGTTGCTAACTTAACAAAGTTTTTTTGTACCTTTGCATCTCCTCTATATACATCTACCATATAACTTATCATTTGAAATGTATAAAAAGATATTCCTATCGGTAAAATTATTCCAAATAAATCAATTTTTTTATCTAACCATAAATTTATATTCTCTATTAAAAAATCAAAATATTTAAAGTAAAATAGTACTGCTATACTTATAAATACTCCACTTATAAGTGGTATTTTTTTATATTTTGTGTTTTTGGCTTTTTCTATCCATATTCCATGAAAATATATTGAAATAATTGAAATCACCATTATAATTCCGTATTTGGGTTCTCCGAAAAAATAAAATAATAAAGATGAAATTAGTAATATTAAATTTCTATATTTTTTTGGTGCTATATAATAAATAGCTAATACTATTGGTAAAAAATAAAATAAAAAAGTTATGCTTGAAAATACCATAGTTTCCTCCTGTGCATTAATTTTATGTATAATAAAAAAACTTAAGCATACATCATTTTTATCTGTTCTGTCTTGCTTAAGCTTTTATTTTAATTATAATGATTCTTGTTTGAAGTATTCTTCGCCAATATTTCCAGCTTCTTTTTTGAAGTTTTCATATACTGGTTTTGCCCATTCTTCGCTTGACATAACTAAGAAAGCTATATCTCCACTACTTGTAGCATAAATATTTTCTGCAGTAACACATATCCATTTAGATGGATTAATTTTTTCACTCATTTCTTTTGCTATTTCTGCAGCTTTTTTGCTATTTTCTGCTTGTACCATAACTAATGAATAGGCTTGTGAACTTATCATTGGTTCTGAAGCAACAATTCCCTTGATTCCGTCTGTAGATTCTAAACCAGTATATCCTTTTACAATATCTATATTGCTTAAATCAACTTCTGTTGTAGCAAGTGAACCTGGTAACTTTTCTTCTAGTCCTGAATAAAGTTTAGTAACTAAATTTTTCATATCTTCTACATTAGATACTTCTAAGTTAGTTTTTGAACCTCCTCCATTAATTAAGATTACTCCTACGACTATAGCTATGACTAAAATTATAGCTAATACAGTTAATAATACTTTTGTGTTTTTCATAAATTTCTCCTTTTCTAAAATTTTGATAGATTATAACATATTATTTTTTTAGTGTAAATACTAAAATAAAAGCTCGCCATCTTTTAGATTTTATAAGTAGTAAAAAAGTTTTAAAAATATTTAGAAAAAGCTATGTTATAATAATTATAGCATAGCTTAAATACTTATTTAACTTCTTTTTTCCATAGTTCATGCTTATTGCAATATGCATATAATGTTGAACCTGGTTCATAGTGGAATTTTGTTTCTGCTTTTTCACCTGGTTTAAAATATTTTGTACATTCTTTTTTATCTGAAACCATAGCAATCCACTCTATATAATGTTCTTCTTCCATAACATGGTTTACTTTTACAAGTATTTTTTCTCCTACAACTTCATATTCTGGAACATGTTTTTCAGCTGCTGCATCTACTGAATTTGGAACAACTTCTACCATTTGTTCCCCACAGCATTTAATTCCGCAATTGTCGCAAGTGCAATCTTTTATAACTTTTACCATTGCACCACAACTTTTACATTTTTTTAAAACTAATTCTTTTGACATAGTCTCTTCCTTTCTATTCTTCTACTTTTTTGAACATATCTTTTCCAACTCCGCAAAGAGGGCAAGTCCAATCTGCTGGTAAATCTTCGAATTTAACTCCTTCTTTTTCTTCATCATAAATATATCCACATGCTATGCATTCATATTTTGCCATAATTTTACCTCCTTATAATTTTTATATTTGCATTTTATCATTTTAATTTTAGTTTGTAAAGTGTTATTTAAGCATTTCTGTTATTACTATATAGCTAATAAATAGTCCTGCTACTGATGGAACATAAGAAATACTTCCTATTGTAGTATTTTGCTCATTATGTTTAATAGGCTCTTCTTCTGAATATACAACTTGCAATTTTGTAATATTTCTTTTGCGTAGCTCTTTTCTAATTACTTTAGCAAGAGGGCAAACTGTTGTACTATATATATCAGTAACCCTTAATTTTGTTGGATTTAATTTATTGCCGGTTCCAAGTGCTGAAATAATTTTTATATTATTTTTATTTGCAAATTCTATTAATTGTATTTTTGCTGAAACTGTATCTATTGCATCTACTATATAATCTACATCTTTTAATTTTTCAAATAGCTTAAGTTGATTTAAATTTATCTCTTTATCTTTGCCTATAAATTCTTTATATGTTTCAACTTTAACTTTGGGATTAATTTCAGTAATTCTATCTTTGGCTACATCTACTTTATATTTTCCAATTGTTTTTGTTGTAGCTATAATTTGCCTATTAATATTAGTTTCGTCTATTGTGTCAAAATCTATTAATATGAACTTTTCTATTCCTGCTCTTGCTAATCCTTCTAATGCATAAGAACCTACCCCACCAAGACCAAAAACCGCAACAGTTTTTTGTTGCAGTTTGGCAAGATTTTCTTTTCCTATTAATAATTCTTCTCTTTGAAATATATTGTTATACATATTTTATTCCTCAAATATAGCTTCAAATTCTTGTTCATTAATTACTTCTTTTTCTAACAATTTGGCAGCTACTGCATCTAATTTATCTCTATGAACTCTTAATAACATTTGTGCTTTTTCATAAGCATCTTCTAAAATATTTTTTACTTCTTTACCAATTTCATCTTCTAAATTGTTTCCTAATAGTTGAATTTGATATGGATCTTTTTCTAAATTCATTGACATTGGTCCAATTTTTTCACTCATTCCATATACAGTTACCATATCTCTTGCAATTTTCATTGCTACTTCTATGTCGTTACTTGCACCAGTAGATATATCATTTAAGGCTATTTTTTCAGCTGCTCTACCTCCAAGTAGTGAAATTAATTTTTCTTCCATTTCTGTTTTTGAAACATAGAATTTATCTTCGTTTGTTTTATACATTGTATATCCACCAGCAATTCCTCTAGGTATAATAGATACTTCTTTAATATCTTTTTGTGTTTCTAAATATCTACTCACAACTGCATGTCCTGCTTCATGATATGCTGTTAATTTTTTGTCTTTTTCAGATATAATTCTATTATGTTTTTCTAGTCCTACAGTAACTTTCTTTACTGCATCTTCAATATCAATATTTTCAATAGCATTGTGCTTTTTATTAGTTGCAATTATTGCAGCTTCATTTAAAATATTTTCAAGTTCTGCACCAGTAAATCCTGCTGTATCACCTGCAATAGATTTTAAGTTAACATCTTCTGCTAGTTTTTTATTTTTGCTATGAATTTTTAATATTTCTTCTCTTCCTCTTAAATCTGGAAGTGGTATTGTAATTGTTCTATCAAATCTACCTGGACGAAGTAGCGCTTCATCAAGCATTTCTGGTCTATTTGTCGCTGCTATAACTATAATTGATTGATCAGAGTCAAATCCATCCATTTCTACTAATAATTGATTTAGTGTTTGATTATTTTCTGTGTCTGCACCACTTGAGCTTGATCTTCTTGCTCCAATTGCATCTATTTCATCTATAAATATTATACATGGAGAAACTTTTTTTGCTTTTTCAAATAATTTTCTTACTCTAGAAGCACCTAGTCCTGCAAACATTTCTACAAATTCAGAACCACTCATAGATATAAATGGTACTTTGGCTTCACCTGCTATAGCTTTTGCAATAAGAGTTTTTCCTGTTCCTGGTTTTCCACATAATAATACTCCTCTAGGAGTTTTTGCTCCCATTTTTGTATATTGCTCAGGATTTTTTAGAAATTCTACTATTTCCATCATTTCGGATCTTTCTTCGTCAAGTCCGGCTACATCTTTAAATGAAATTCTATCTTCTGATATGTCTGGATCATATACTTTTCCTTTATCACCTAGTCCTTGCATTTGAATAATAAGAATTACTAATATAACTAACACAATAGTTGGTAATAGTGAAATTAATCCTTCTGAAAATGTTGCTATAAAGTTTCTTGGATTTTGAATTAATTCAATTTCATTTCCGCTTTCAACTTTATTTTGTATTAACTCAATGAAAGCTTGTGTATTTGGTACAATAGCGCTTTTTTCTTCTTCTACATCTTTATATTTTAGTTTTACAGATGTACTTCCAACCGTCATTTCAACCTTTTCTATCTTTCCTTCATTTATATCTTTAATAAGTTGTGTATATGCAACATTTTTATCATTATTTTTTTGGTAATTGTTTAATATAAATCCTACTGTAAAAACTGCTAAAACTAATAATATAGGAATTAATGTATATAATATTTTTTTCCATTTGTCTTCTTGGGAACCATTCTTTTTATTATTCTTATTTGCCATTTTTTCTTCCTTTCTATTTTTCTTGAATATTAACTTGTGGTTCTGGGTCGTCTTTTTTATTATTTATTTTACCATCAACTTTGTCTTTTAATTCTTTTTTTTGATTATTTGCTTCTTCTTCACTATTTTTGTCTTTATTATCTTCTTTTGGTTGTTCTTTTTTTATTTCATTTTCATCGTTTTGTTGTTTATTCATTATTTCAAATTGTATTTTTATTTTTTTCTTAATTATTTCAGATTTCATAATTAGTAAAGCTGAAACTAAATAAACATATGAAACTAATGTATACATAATTTGAAAATATGGTATTACGAATCCTGTAAACAAATTTATTATCATATATAGTAAATTTATAATAATTGGTAAAGTGATTGCTGATGTACTCATACTATATACTGAAGCATATTTTAATGGAATTCTAATTATTCTACTAACTATATATCCTAAAAGAGACAAAGCTATTGTATCTAATATTGCTGTCATAAAATATGTTATAAATACTGAAATAAATATAACAGCAAAAATATTTGCATATATAGTATATCCATTTTCTCCATTAAAATAACCAATAAATGTCTCTTTATTTAGCTCATTTATACCATACATTTCACTAACTTCTTGATATGTTTGTGTAATAATACTTGTCCCATTTTCTTGTTTAAAAAACATTTTATTTTTTGCCATTACAATAACAAGTCCATCAAATTCTTTTATAGTTTCCTCATCATAATTTTCTGAATTTGTTAAAATGATTTTAAAGTCCATATACTTATGATTTTCTATAATTACATCACTTTCACTGTCAACACTAAAAGTATTATCCGCATACTGAAAGTTTGGAACTTGCTGTTTAATATAATTAGTTGCCTCATTTATTATTTGAGAAACTTTTACTCCAACGCAAAGTGACATAATTAGTGAAAATATTAAAATTATTTTCACTAAATACATCATTGCTCTTCCTAATCCTTCTCCTGCAATCATATGGTATTTATCAAAGTCAAATATGCTCATTTTTAATCTTTTAAAAAATGATAATTTAATTTCTTTTTCCATGTATTCCTCCTACTAGTCTATTTTTTCTAGTTGTACTCCATTTGCAGTATCTTTGATTATATATCCTAATTCTTTGATTCTTTCTCTTAATTCATCTGATTTTTGCCAATTCTTTTCTTGACGAGCTTTAGTTCTTTCTTCAACTAATTCTTCTATTTCTTTTGGTATTTTTGTTTCTTTATTTGTATTTGGATTATAGTTTCTTAAGTTTAAGCCCATTACTTCATCAAATTTTTCAATTAATCGAGCATATTCTACTGATTTTTTACTTTCTTTTATTACTTCCCAAACAATTCCCATAGCTAGTGGCATATTTAAATCATCATT
>CALXKR010000059.1 GCA_944388895.1 uncultured Clostridia bacterium
TCATCCATTTCTTCAAAAGCTTTATTAAGTAATCCTTCATGTCCTTTATGTAGTGGTGCAAATTTTCCTATAGTAAAGCCTACTTTCATAAGTATCATCATCTCCATATAATTGTCTATATACTGCAAATTTTTCTCCTATTATTTTTATGATAAAATTATATTACAAAAAGCTGGTTTTTTCAACCAGCTTTTATATATTAATAATTTTCTGCTTTTATTTCGAAGAATGCTTTTGGATGATTACATACTGGGCAAACTTCTGGAGCATATTTACCAATTACTATATGTCCACAATTTCTGCATTTCCAAATTCTTTCATCATCTTTGCTGAATACTAATCCTTCTTCAACATTTTCTAATAGTTTTAAATATCTTGCTTCATGTTCTTTTTCAATTTTTCCTACTTCTTCAAAAAGATAAGCTATTTTGTCAAAGCCTTCTTCTTTAGCTTCTTTAGCCATTCTATCATACATATCTGTCCATTCGAAGTTTTCTCCAGAAGCTGCTGCTTTTAAGTTTTCTTCTGTTGAAGATATATCTCCACCATTTAATAATTTAAACCATAATTTTGCATGTTCTTTTTCATTGTCTGCTGTTTCTTGGAATATAGCAGCAATTTGCTCATATCCTTCTTTCTTTGCTTTACTTGCAAAATATGTATATTTATTTCTTGCTTGAGATTCTCCAGCAAAAGCTTCCATTAAGTTTTTTTCTGTTTTTGTTCCTTTTAAATCCATAAATTTTACCTCCTATTAATTTTTACACTCATAATATACCATAAATTTTTATTTTTAGCAAGAGATAAAATTATATATTATAAAAATATGTTGCTTCTAAATCCGCTTCATGCATAAGAAGTGCTATTGGATATTTTTTATAAGCTTCTCCTATTGTTCCATATAATTCTTTTGGTTCAGTATATCCCATATGCCATCTTATTGCATACTTTTCTTCACTAGTTAGTTTTATGTATTCTGTAATCATCATAACAGATTTTTCTCCATGTCCATATGGTATTGTATCATCTACTGTATAATAAGGTACTTTTTCCCATACACCTAGTGCATTTTTTGCATTTCTATAATCTACTTTATAAAAGTTTACTTTACAAATATCATGTAATAGTGCAATTAATATTATTGATTCTTCTGAAATATTTAATGGCATTATTGAATTTTGTACTTTATGTTTTAATATTTCATATACTTTCATGCTATGCTCTGCAAGTCCTCCTTCAAAAGATCCATGAAATCTAGTACTTGCTGGTGCTTTAAAAAAGTCTGATTTTTGTAAAAAAGCTATTAATTTGTCTATTCCTTCTCTATTTGTACTTTTTAATAATTCTATTATTTTTTCTTCCATTTTTATTCCTCCAATTATTCTTCCTTTTTTTCTACAGTTTCTACTAATTGTTTTCCTATATTTGCAATTATAGTTGGTGCATTATTTAAACCTTTTGTGAAAACTCCAACTAAGTAAGTTTGCTTACCATATATAATACCATAATCGTGTACATAACCGCCATAACTACCATATTTATGTGCAACATCATAATCTATATATTCTTTTAAATATTTTCCAAATGAGGATATTTTCATATCTTCTATTAAAGTTGTATATTCATCAGAATGATTATATAAATATTTTATAACATCGTATGAATATGTAGGGCAAGTTACATTTGATGCATAAAATTGGCTTTTCAACTCTCTATCTGATAACTTAGCAATTTCTTTTCTATATTGTTTCCATCCAATATTGCTTATCAATATATTATTTGCAGTATTGTCACTATCTACAATAAGTTCTTCTAATAATATAGAAAGAGGTATTGATGAACCTACTTTATATTTATTTGTAACATCTCCTCCTCCTGGTTCAAAATTTCCAGATTTATATGTAAAAGTGGTATCTAATGTTAATTCTCCTTTATTTATTTTGTCATAATAGTACATAGCCACAGGAACTTTTACTGTACTTGCTGCTGTAAAATATTTATTTTCGTTATAAAAATAATATTCTCTTGTATTTATATTATAATAAAAAAATCCAAAATTGTTTTTATTTAAGCCATATTTATTTCTTAAAGATGTTATTAATTCTTTTACTTTTTCATCTTCTGTTTCCTCTAAAAAAACAGAATCTTCTACTATAATTTGCTTGCTAAGTTTATTATATTCTTCTATTGCCACAAATACCTCTTTACTAAAATTTCTATTTTCTAAATACAATGTTAATAGTAATACTGCTAATAGTATAACTATTAAAACTATACATATTATATTTTTTAAGTTTTTTCTATTATCTTTTTCATGTTTCATTATTTTTCCCCTGTTATTTATATGTTTATTATTTTATAATTATACAATTTTTCTGTCAATTAGTAATTACTTCGTAATTAATTAATTTTATTTTATTTGAAACATATTCTTCATTTTTTAAAATATCTCCATTTAAATCTGTTGATAAATATTTTTTATTGTCATCTGAGAAAACAGTAGTAGCAGGCTTTTCGTCTATATCATTTTGCATAGCACATCCTATAAAGTTTGCTCCAGAAGAAATTCCCACACCTAAACCTAATTCTTTTGCCAATTTTTTTGACATATTTATTGCGTCATCGTCATTTATTAAATAAATATTGTCTATTTTTGTTTTATCTAATAGATCTGGCACAAAATCATCTCCAATGCCTTCTATTTTATGATTTCCAATAACTTTGCCCCCTGAAATTATTGGCATTTTGTCAGGTTCTATTGCAATTATTTTACTATTATTGTATTTTTCTTTAATTTTGGTTCCAGTTCCCATTAATGTTCCACCTGTACCAACACCAGAAATAAATGAGCCTATTTCTTCTGGTATTTCATTTACTATTTCTTCTCCTGTTGTTTCATAATGAGCTTGAAAGTTATCTTTATTTGCAAATTGATTTGCTAAAAATCCATTTTTTTCTTCTGCCATTTTCTTTGCTCTTTTTACACACTCTATAAATCCGCCTTCTTCTTTTGACACTAATATTAAATTTGCTCCATACAATTTCATTAGGTCTTTTCTTTCTTTACTTGCCCAATCTGGCATGAAAATATATACAGGATATCCCATTTTTGCGCCTAAAGCTGCTAAAGCAATTCCAGTGTTTCCACTTGTTGCTTCTATTATAGGCATATTAGGCTTTAATTCTCCTCTTTTTATAGCATTGTTTATTATATATAAAGCCACCCTATCTTTAATACTTCCGCTTGGATTATAATACTCTAGTTTAGCATATAAATATTTTTTCTTTCCATTATATTCATAATTTATTTTTATCATTGGTGTATTTCCCATTAATTTCATATAATAATTTCCTCCTTATTATTAAATATATGTATAAAATTTCCATATTATTATCTCTTTCTTAATTTAGCTATATAAAAACCTTCTTGATTTTTTGTAGGAATCATTTTTATTGATTTAGACAATGAACTGTCTAATCCTTTCATAACTCCTTTAATAGTATTTTTAAGGTCTATTTTTATTTGTTCTAATTCTAATGGATATTCTTTTATCGCCCAATTTACTATTTCTTCATTTTCTTTTAAATTTAATGTGCATGTAGAATAAACCATTTCTCCATTTATTTTTAAAGTTTTTACTGCACTTGTAAATAAATCTTTTTGAACTTTTATTAATTCTTCTACTTGCTTAGTTGACCAATTTTTATATGTTTTTACGTCATTTGCTATAAATCTTCCTTCTCCGCTACAAGGTGTATCTAGTAAAACTTTATCAAAATATTCTGGATATTTATCTCCAATTGTACTTCCATTTTCATTAATAGTTTCTACTATTTTTGCGCCCTGCATATTTACATTATATTTTAACCTTTCACATCTTAATTTGTCTAGCTCATTTGCTAAAATATAGCCTTCATTTTTCATTAATGCCACCATTTGAGTAGTTTTGCTCCCTGGTGCCGCTGTTAAATCAAGTACTTTTTCACCTTCCTTTGGGTTTAAAACAAGTGGAGGAATCATACTAGATAAACTTTGAAGATATATTTTTCCATCTTTATATAAATCCATCTTTTGTAAATCTGATTCTTGTGCATTTTTTATAATTATAGCATCTTTATACCATGAAACTATTTCAAATTCAACATTTTGTTTTTCTAAGCATTCTTTAACTTCTTCTACATTGCTTTTTAATGTATTTACTCTTAGTGTTGTAAATCTTTTTTCGCCCATTCCTAATAAAATTTTATCTGCTATTCTTGTATTATATGTTTTATATAAATTTTCTATAAAGTCTAATGGTAACTTTGATTTTATTTGTGCTAATGATATCATTTTATTCCTTTCTATTGTTTTAGCTGTAATGAAGCAATGCTTTCAACATGCGAGCTATAACAAAAATTATCAACTGGGGTTATTTCTTTTATAAAATATACTTCTTCTAATTTTGCTAAGTCTCTCATCAAAGTTGCTGGATTGCAGCTTACATAAACTAATTTTTGTAGTTTTAACTTTTTCAAATTTTCTACTGTTTTATTATCTAATCCTTTTCTAGGTGGATCTACAATAACTGCTGTTGGTATAATATTTTGTTTTAAAAGTTTGTCAAAAGCAGTTTCTACATCTCCTTCTATAAAGTCAATATTAGTTATATTGTTTAATTTGGCATTTTCTTTTGCATCTTTAATTGCATCTTCTACAATTTCAATTCCATAAACTTTTTTTACATATTTTGATGCAAAAATTCCAATAGTTCCAATTCCACAATATAAATCACATAAAATATCTTCTTTATTTAAGTTTGCACTTTTTATTGCTAAATTATATAACTTCTCTGTTTGAATAGGATTTACTTGATAAAATGAATTAGGAGATATTTTGAAGGTATATTCACCCAATTTATCACTTATATATCCATCACCATATAAAATAATATTTTCCTTACCTAGAACAACATTTGTATTTTTATCGTTCAAATTTAAAACTACAGATTTTATTTGTGGAAATTTATTTATAAGTTTTTCTACATTATACTCTACGGATTTGTTACTATTAATTACTATTGCACACATTACTTCATGAGTATTAAAACCTTCTCTTATCATTATGTTTCTAAGTAGACCTTTTTGAGTTTTTTCATCATATATAGTGTATTCCCAATTGTTCACAACAAATTTTGCTATTTCCTGTGATAATTTTGTTTGTATTTTACATTCACAAATAGGTATTATATCATGACTTCTTTTTGCATAAATTCCAACTTTTCCATCTTTATTGATTGGAAAAATTGCTTTATTTCTGTAATGTATTGGAGTTTCCATTCCAATTGTTTCATTTACCTCTACAATTTCACTTAGCATTTTATTTGCAAGGTTTTGTACTTTTTCTTGTTTAATCTTTAAAGTTTCTGCATAGGTAATATGCCTTAAATCACAACCACCACATTTAGGAAAAGTTTTGCAATCTGGTTCTACTCTATTAGCTGATTTTTGTATAATTTCTATTACTTTAGCAAAAGCATGTGAAGAAAGAACTTTTAAAATATGTATTTTACACTTTTCTCCTTTTACCCCTCCAATTACAAAAATGGTATAGCCATTTATTTTTGCTATACCCTCGCCATTTGAACCATAATCTATTATATCCACAATGTATTCTTCATTTTTCTTTATATTTATTTCCATAATTATTATTTGTTATCTTCCTCTTTTATTTTATTTGATAATTCTTCTACTTTTTTATCTTCTTCTTTTAGTCTATTATCTGAAATTTCATCCATAAATCCATTTATATCAAATTGTTGTAATAAATCTTCAGTAGTTCCATCTAAGTCTATTCCTAAATCTCTTAAAAATTTCTGTTTCATATTTTCACCTCGTTTATATAATACCTTAATTTATAATTTTTTTCAAGTAATTTTATTAAATATATTGACA
Source organism: uncultured Clostridia bacterium (assembly GCA_944388895.1). GTDB lineage: Bacteria > Bacillota > Clostridia > TANB77 > CAG-508 > CAG-793. The sequence goes on from CALXKR010000059.1 coordinate 5,935, forward strand.
ACTTAATAAAAAAAGTGTATTATTATTATTGTTCAAAACAAATGCGGATGTGGCGGAATTGGCAGACGCGCTGGTCTTAGGAACCAGTACCAATGGTGTGGGGGTTCAAGTCCCTTCATCCGCACCAAAATTTTTTAAAAACCATTATCTATAATGATAATGGTTTTTTATTATTAATCTTCTATATCAATAGAAGCTCTATTTTCTCTTATGCTTTTACATAAAGATGTATTCATAACAATATGAGTTATCATTTTATTCCCTCCCTATTACATCATACATTGTTTTAAATTCATATCCGTTATCTTTAAAATATTTTATCATCTCTGGTAAACATTCGTATGTAAGAATTTTATCTGAAGCATCATGCATTAATAATACTATACTTGTTTTGTCTTGCACTGTATTATAAAAGGTTTCCATTATTTTTTCTTTTGTTGGTGAACCTATTGCATCATTTGTAAGGGCATTCCAATCTAAGCTTGCTATTCCATTTTCTTTTAAAGTTTGTTTAGCTTCTTGTTTCAAATCATGGTATGGTCCTCCACTTGAACCTCCTGGAAATCTAAATACTAAAGAATTATAATTAGGAATTCCTAGAGCTGTAGCTATTATGTTATTTGCCTTGTTATATTCATCTAAAACAGCTTGCGTACTAGAATATATATCTCTATATTTATGTGAATAACCATGATTGCCTATAAAATGACCTTCTTCATATTCTCTTTTTACTAAATCCGGATTTGCTTCTACTTTAGTTCCTAAAACAAAAAATGTAGCTTTTACGTTTTCTTGTTTTAATAAATCTAGTATATATGGTGTTACCGTTTTTGAAGGTCCATCATCAAAAGTTAAAAATACTCTTTTATTGTCTTGATGCTTGTAAATGCTATTTATTGAGTTTATTTCTTCTTCGTTTAATGGTAAAAATCTATTTTTTTCTTGTTCTTCTTTTATAGCTTGTTCTTCATTAATTTTATTAACCCATAAGTTATATTCATTTACACCTTTGCTTACTTTATACATTGTAACTACTTTTATGCTTGTCATTATTATTAATATAATTAATACAAAAATTAAAATTACTAAGCTAACTTTCATTTTATTTATTTTTCTAGGTCGTATAATAAGGTCGTACATAAATTTTATCTCCTTTATTTTTACTATATATATTATATATTAAATAGAAAAATAAGCAACTCTTTTTTTAAAAAAGTTGCTTATTTATATTTTTTACCTAAAATATTTATTCTTCATGTTTATTACCATTTAGTTTAAACAATTTCATAAGTTCAACTATTAATATTGGTGATAAAATTAATAATATCATTTCAAAAATATCTTGAGCTGGAAGAACAGGTATACTAAATACATTTCTTAGTCCTGGAATAGCTAGTATTACAATCATTAATAATGCAGAAACTCCTAAAGCTAATAACAATACTTTATTTTTGAATGGTTGTGTTTTAAATATTGATTTTTTGCTATTTCTAACATTAAATACATGAACAAGTTCTGCAAAAGCAAGTGTTACAAATGCCATTGTTT
>CALXKR010000060.1 GCA_944388895.1 uncultured Clostridia bacterium
AATTTGTAAAAAGCATACTAATCCCTTAATTTTCAATGCTTTTAAGCTATTTTTCTTGAAATAGGACCGTCCCCTTTTTTTGCTTGTTTTTCGTTGTTTTCTTTCAAAAAAGCTTGAAAAATCAACGTTTTTGTTTTTGCTTTCAAGGACCGTCCCCAAACCAAAGGCGAGGAACAAATGTTCCTCGCCTTTGGTGACAACACTTTTTTCTTTTTTATTTTACCAAGATTGCTCCTGCTTTTCTTGGCAGTGTTATCATATTACATTGTTTTTGCATCTCCCCTTTGTATGTTTTAAACACGACTGTTGCACTTTCATATTCTTTTGGTACAGTTATTTGATGCTCTTGCTCATCTCTGTTAAAAATTACAATTGCACCGTTTCTTTCGTAGCCAAGAATATTTTGGTTTCCTGCAAATATGTTGCAATAGCTTCCCTTCAAATGCTCAATATTTGCCATTCTAGCTTTTGAAAGCCTTCTTGTGTGGTGGAATGTTTTTTTGTTGATTCTTTCCCATGGAAAACATTTACGGTTGAATGGATCTTTATATCCATGACTTCCCACTTCTGTTCCATAGTAAATGCATGGTATTCCAGGTAAAGTGAATTGCAGCAAAGTGAGAATTTTATAATCCTCAACAGCTTTTCTCAGAAGTTGTGGTTCCAAGACATCGCTTTGTGCCTCATCCTCGCGGAATTCATCTGTCAAAAAAACTATTCTTCCATTTTTGAAGATATGCCATTTACTCGGATATTCGTCTATTTTCCATACTTCTCTGTCTTTGCGCATCCATTTTCCTCTTAAAATGGTTAGTGCTCTTACAGTGTCATGTGTATCTATGGAATTTAGACTACAGCAAATTGTTTCTTCTGGATAATTTTCAAGAACATCTTTTAATTTTGCCTGAAAGTAATCAAAATCACCTTCCAAAATCCATTTATACATCATGTCTGTAAAAGGATAATCGGTCATTCCATCAATGCAGGTTCCAAGTCTTTCCAAAGGAACTTTATTCCAAGCTTCTCCTATGAAAAGATGCTCACTTTTTCTTGCATCTTTTTCATATATTTTGCTTAGAAATTCATATTTTAGTTCCTCTGAAACATCGAACCTAAAGCCATCCACAAATTCGCCGAATTTTGCAACGATTCCATTTTCTCCGGCAAAATATTCTTGTACTGCTGGATTGCTTTGGTTAAATATTGGCATATCTTTAAACAAGTCATACCAATACTTATATGAACCATCTGCATTAAAGTAAAACCAACTCCTGTATGGCGAATTTGGATTTTTTAGAGCTTCTTGAAATATTGGGTTATCGCTATTGCAATGGTTAAATGCAACATCTAATATTACATGTATTCCCATTGCATTCGCTTTTTCATGAAGCTCTTTTAAATCCATGAGTGTTCCTTTATCTGGATCTACCATAGTAAAATCTGTTGCTGCATATCCATCATACCTATACTTTGAAAAGAATATAGGCGAAAGATATAAAACTGTGACACCAAGTTTTTTGAAATATGACAGTTTTTCTGTTATTCCTGAAATATTTCCTCTGAAAAAATCATTGTTGTGAAATTTGCCTTCACTGTTTCTTTTATAGTTAGGCATTTCACCCCAATTTCTATAATTTCTTCCAGGAATTTTTTCAAGAACATTTTTACCCTCGAAGAATCTGTCTACAAAAAGTTGATAAACAGTCGCTCCATATACCCATTTAGGAATTGTAAATTCCTTTTGAATGGCTAATATTCTCCAATAAGGAGACTCTTCATTTGTAAGAAATGGCATGTGTTTTTCTCTGTTTATTTTTACAGCCATTTCCATTCCATTGATTTGGACCATAAAGTGAAGATAATAGTTTCCCAGCTGAGGTAAAGTAACTTCTCCCAAAAAATTGTTTTCTTGCGTTTGACGCATTTCCACAATAATTTTAGGTTCTTCACCCCATCTGTTGAAAAACATTCTTGCCCTTGTGCATTCCCCCATTTCTTTCGGTATACTTAGCGTGATTTCGTGTTTTTTTCCAACTTGAAAGTTTTCTGCAGTCATACAATTAAGAGATACTTCAATTTGCTTTATCATATGTAATGCCTCCTTAAGAAAGTCGGTTAAATATACTAGTCTTACATTATTACTTTACTCCATGTTTTTTATTTTGTCAATATTTTAGCATTTAGCACATTAAATGTATTAAAAATTTACGATTAAGGAACGTCCCTAATCGTAAATTTTATTTTATTTAATTAATCTTTTCTTTTTTAAAATTGCATAAATTATTATTTCAGAAACTAAAACCATTAATAATATTCCTATAGTAACAATTTTCCAGTCTTCATTTATTTTAACTACCTCACCTGAAGTTTTTATTGCACTTTCTCTATTTACTTTTATTATATAATGAGTTTGTATATCATTATTTTCTTGGGACATTAAAGTAACTATTACTATATTTTCTCCTTCTTGCAAGTTTTTGTCTCCTGTTACTTCTACAATTATTCCTTCTTTTTCTACTGTTGCTCTTACATCTAAATTTTCAATATCTTCTTCAACATCTACATTATATTCAAATTTTTCTTTATCAAAACCAATTTCTAAATTACTAAATTCCCCTTCTTTATTTATTTTACTTATTTCTAAACTTTGAAGTCTTAAATCTGACTCTTCTAAATTTTCTTTTCTATTTACTACAACAATATATTCTCTTACATTTCCGTTTTCTGCTGTTACTGATATTGGTAATTTATTTTCTCCTTCTTGCAAAGAAATTTTACCTAGTCCACTTATACTTGCTCTTTCATCTTCTGCTGTAGCTCCTATTTCTATTTCTGTTATATTTTCGTCCAAGTTTTCTACTGTATATTCAAATGTTTCTCTATAAAATTCTGGTGATAAATTTCCTGCACTCAATGCAATAGATTGTAGATAATTATTACTTGATTTTACATTTCCATTTTCTATATTGCTTTCATTTGGTACTTCTGATTTATTTGAAGTTTGACTACTTCCTGAACCTGTGGATGGTTTTGTATTAGGTTTTGAAGAACTTCCGCTTCCACTTGAGCTTGAACCTCCAGATGAAGAGCTTCCTCCTGAAGACGTTCCACCTCCTGTTGAACTACCTCCTCCTGTTGAACTACCTCCACCTGTAGTAGGTGGTTTCTTTTCATTTATGGTTATACTTTTAGAACCTAAACTTACTATATTATAGTCATTATCTGTAAGTTCACTAGGTGTTGCCGTTATTTTTGCTGGAAATCCAGTTATTTTTGCTGTTACATTTACACTATTTTTTTCAACCCAAACAGATGAACTACTTAAACTTGCATTAGTTGCACTTAATGTTACTTTACCTGTTAAACCACTTCCCGTAATGGTTAAAGTTACAGTTTGCCCATTTGTAGCTTCTGTTGGTCCTGAAAAATTAAAATTATATGATGCAGCATTTATAATGTTATTTCCTAATAATAAAATTCCTACAATAAAACTTATAATTATTTTTTTCATTTACACCTCCACACCATACATAATATGGTCTTTAATTTTTAAATAATCATTTGCTTTTACTTGACTATCTCCTGTAACATCTGCTGCATGTTTATATGCTCCTTGTAATTTAGCAGTTCCTGTTTCCATAATATAATCTTTAATTATTAAATAGTCATTTGCTTTTACATATCCGTCTCCATTGCAGTCACCTTTTTTTACGATAGTATATTTTTCATCTCCTATGCTTGCTATATCTCCAGTCGCTACCATTGAATTTCCTGATATAACTTCATCTTTTCTTTTTATAATTGCATCTTTAATTGATGAAGCTGTAGCTGATGGTTCAACAATTAAAATTCTATCTGTTTCAATTTCATCATCTTCTGTTTCATTAGAATTATCTTCACCTGTTTCATTTGAAACTTCATTATTTGTTTCATTTGTAGTATTTGAATCTCCCGTATTAGTTGAATTATCTGGAATTGTTGAATTGACTACGTTTTCATTATTTACTATATTATTTTGTTCAATATTGTTTTCTACTTCATTTAGTATATTTTCATTTTCAATATCATTTGTAACAATATTATTATTTACACTATTTGTTTCATTTCCATCTGGTACTTCTTCTCCATCAACTTTTATTAAATATTCTCTAGCGACATATCCAATTACGCCATCTTCTGTTATAACTTTATCCCAAGTATAATTTCCTAATTTTTGTCCGGCTTCTAGTCTAGTTACTATCGTTCCTTTATCAAGTTTTCTTATTATTTCTCCTGCTGGCGTTTGTCTTAAATATAGTCCTCCTTCTGCATTTACAATAAAGCTTTCTGCATAATCAATTACTTCAATACAATCTCTAGCTATAAAACCTTGTCTTGAATCAGATAAAATAACTCTATCCCATATTTTACCGTCAAAGTTATATCTTCCTGTATTATCTATTCTATGAACAACTTGACCTTTATCTAAAGCAGTAATTTCTATTTGACTGTAACCTGGACCGGCTCTTAAAATAGTATCTTGTTTATTTATTGTAACTTCTTCATAACAATTTGTTAAATCATCTATTTCTTCTAAATAGCTTGTATTAAATTTAACATATCCAGTTGTTCCATCTTCTAATATTACCTTATGCCATCCGTCAGAATATCTTTCAACTGAAAGAACTACTACAGAGCTATTTTCAATTTTTCCAACTATTGAACTAGTTGTACTTCTTGCTGCTCTTATCATAACATTAGAGTGACCTTCTTTTACTCTAATATTTTTTGGATATGCCTCTAATCTATCATCAGGAGAAACTGAACTTGTTTTTGGCATATTTTCATAAACTGGAATTATAAATGTTAAATTTTCGCCTAAAAGATCTGCACTTTTCATTTTATTATACATAGAAGTTCCTTCTGATTTTGGAGCTTCCACATTTTGCATATATTGTCTTACATATAATCCTCCATATGGCTCTACATCAAATTTATTTAAATATATTGAATTCTGCTTGTTATTAATATAAGCTGAAAACAAAAATGTTATTCCATCTGATAAGCATTTTTCAATACTTGTCCATCCTTCTTTTTTAGCTCTAGCTAAAGCATTTTGGTAAACTTCGTCTTTAGAATTTCCAGTTGCTCCAATATTAAATAAATTGTAATAAACAGTTCCATCTGTGTCTACCATTTTACTAGTAGCTCCACCGGCACTTCCTTGTTCTTGAATAAGTCTTGCTATAACATAATAAGGGTTTGCATTCTTTTCTTTGCACACTTTATTTATTACTTTTGCATTTTCCCTTGAATATAAAAAAGTTCCATTTAGTGAACCATATACTTTATCATCTGTTGTTTCCAAATAATCTGTTTGCAAAAATTGAAATAAATATGGACTATCTACCAACCAATTTCTTGTATCCATATAATGTCTTATAGCTTGTTCTGAAGCACATTTCCAATTTCCTGTGTCATATACTCTATCTCCACAAATAGAACATATCCATCCCCCTGATTTACCTTGAATAAGATTTTTAGGAGTCCCAAAGTGTCCTGTATATTGTGCTTTTATTACTTGTTCAAAATCTAGCCCTGTTTCCATTATTATAAAATTCCAATTAGGATGTTTTGCCTTAATTGCGTCTATCTTTTCTTTATAACCTGGATATTTATTAGTATCAAAAGTTGAACTTTCATAAGTGTATCTTTTAGATTCTGCAAATGTATTATTTATTATTATATTTACAATCAAGAAAGCAGTTAATAAAATTACAATTAAAAAAATAGATATAATTTTCTTCATAGTTATATTTTGTTTAAATTTTGTATATTTATTCAAAAAAGCACAACAAAAATTAAGTTGTTGTGCTTTTATAAAAATAAATTTTTTTATTTTACTCAAATAATTTTTTAAAAGTGTCTTTGCCTACAATTCCATCATCTTTTAAATTATTAGCTTTTTGAAATTCTTTTACATTTTTTGTAGTATCCGGTCCAAACTTTTTATCCATAGATACATTATATCCTTTAATAAATAAAGCCATTTGTATAAGCATTGTTATATTTCCCATTGCACCTTCTTTTACATTTATGCAAGCCTCATAGGTCTTTGGTCCCCAAATTCCATCAACATTTAAATTTTTATTAAATTGTTTATTTAATTCAGTTTGAAGGCCTTTTATTAAAGCTGATTTTGTTTTTGGCCCATATTTATTATCTAAAACTAATGCTGTGTTGTATTCTTTATTAAGCCATTCTTGAATATCATAAATACAATTTATCTTTCCATCATTAAATATATCTTCACTTGGAACTTCTGGTTTTGTCTCGGGAATTGGATTTTCTGGTTTATTATCTACATTATCTTCTATTCCTAAAGTTTTTAATATTCCCTTTGCATAAGCAACACCAAAACTTTTTTGTTTATCTAAAGTATTTGCTCCCTTTACATCTGTTTCATTATCTACGAATACTCCTTCGCAAATAACAGCTGGACATTTTGTCATCCTTATAAATCCATAATAATCTCCGTTATTTCCTTCTTTAGTTTTTATTCCTCTTGAATTTTGACCAATTGCTATAACTTCTTTTTCAATATTTTCAGCAAGGATTTTACCTAATCCACCTTTAATTGTATAATAAACTTCAAATCCATCGCCTCCACCTGCATTATTATGAATATCTACTGCTAAATCTGGATTAAATGCATTACATTCTTTTACTTCTTCATTTAAAGTATCATTCTCATCTTTGTATCTAGACATTTTAACTTCTACACCTTTTGCTTCTAAATATTCTTTACAAGCAAAAGCCATATTTAAATTTACATCTTTTTCTACTAAAAAGCCTACTGCTCCTGTATCTATTCCTCCATGTCCTACTCCTAAAAATACTTTTGACATTATTATTCCTCCTTTTTTGAAACATATTATATATTATGAGGAATTTTTTTATTTGTTACATTTGTAATAAACTATCCTATTTAGCAATTATATAATATTTTAGATGCAATTACTAGCGAACACAAAAAAAATAACAGATAATTTCTTATCTGCTATTCTTTATGGCTCGTTTGACACTTCCGTTTACGAAGAATACGAGCTTGTATTTATAATTATATTTCATAGTTTGATTCTATGGTTAGAATATAACATAATTTTAGTGGTTTTGCAAGTGTTTTTTCTTTATTGAATTATGGAATTGTGACTGGTAAGTGAAAATGTCTCAAATTTTTATTCCGTTGGCAAATGAAAATGTCTTAATATCTAACATATA
>CALXKR010000061.1 GCA_944388895.1 uncultured Clostridia bacterium
ATTTTTTGCAATAAGTTCAAGTGTTTTTATTTTCAGTTTTCTTTTTATTATAAAACCACCAGATACCTACTATACATAATATAATCAGGATTATTAATATTATGTGTGAAAACTCATTAAATACATTTACAACAGTTTCCCAAGAGTCTCCTAATTTTTTTCCTAAAAGAACTAGTACTGTATTCCAAATGGCAGAGCCAAACACAGTATATAATAAAAACTTCCATATTTTCATTTCACTCATACCAGCAGGAATTGAAATTAAACTTCTTACTATTGGTATAAATCTACAAATAAATACTGTCTTTTGGCCTTTTGTATCAAACCATTTATCTGCCTTTTCTATATCTTCTGGCTTTAATCTAAGTACCTTTCCAATTTTTCCAGATACCATTTTTTCTAATCTTTCTTTATTTAATATTCTACCTATTAAGTAAAGTACAATTGCTCCAACAGTTGAACCAATTGTTGCAGAAAGTATTACTCCTACTTCATTTAAAACTGTTTTTGTGGTCATAAAGCCACCAAATGCAAGTATTAATTCTGATGGAATAGGTGGAAATATATTTTCAATAGCAATAAGTAGTCCTACTCCTAAATATCCCCAATTTTCTATTATTTGTATTATAAAATTTTCCATATGTTATATTAGTATAAAAAATACTTTTTCCTCCTTATATATTTTAATTTTCAGGTAATCATATAACCTTTATTTATTTTCATACCCTGGCTTTTTTAATAGTTTAAACATATTTGTTTTATATTTTTCAACCCCCGGTTGATTAAATGGATTAACTTCTAATAGTTCTGCTGACATTGCGCATGCCTTCTCAAAAAAGTAAATTAACTGCCCAATTGTGTTTTCATTTAATTCATCTATATGAATTATTATATTAGGAACTCCTCCATCTACATGGGCTTGTACTGTTCCTTCCATTGCTTTTTTATTTACGTAACTTAATTTTTTGCCATATAAGTAATTTAAGTTGTCTAAATTGTCTTCATCTGTATTTATTGTAATATCCCTTTTTACATTTTGAATATCTAAAACTGTTTCAAATAATATTCTTCTTCCTTCTTGAATATATTGTCCTAATGAATGTAAATCTGTTGTAAATTCTGCTCCTGTTGGAAATAATCCTTTTCCATCTTTTCCTTCACTTTCGCCAAATAATTGTTTCCACCATTCTATGAAATAATGCATTCTAGGTTCATAAGAAACTAACATTTCGATTGATTTTTCTTGTTCATATAGTAAATTTCTTACTACTGCATATTGATAGCATTCATTATACTTAAGTGAACTATCTGAATATTTATCTTGTGCAAATCTTGCACCTTCCATTATTTTATCTATATTTATTCCACTTGCTGCAATTGGTAAAAGTCCTACTGCTGTTAAAACTGAAAATCTTCCTCCAACGTCATCTGGTATAACAAATGTCTCATATCCTTCTGCCTTTGCTAATTGTTTTAAAGCTCCTTTTTTCTTATCAGTAGTTACATATATTCTTTTTCTGGCTTCTTCAATACCATATTTGCCTTCAATTATTTCTCTAAATATTCTAAAAGCAATTGCTGGTTCGGTTGTTGTTCCAGATTTAGAAATTACATTTATGCTAAAGTCTTTTCCTTCTAATATTTCAATTACATCATTTATATAATCTGCACTTAAATTATTTCCAACAAAAATAATTTGTGTATTGTCTTGCTTCATACTATTAAAAGAACTATGTAAAGCTTCTATAACAGCTCTTGCTCCTAAATATGAGCCTCCTATGCCTATAACTAATAATATATCTGAGTTTTTTCTAATTCTATGGGCACATTTTTTTATTCTTTCAAATTCCTTTTTGTCATATTGAGTTGGTAATTCCATCCATCCTAAAAATTGTGTTTCATCTTCTGATTTTTCTATTAATTCTGAATTAATTTCGCTTACAACGTCTGAATGTTCTAATATTTCTTGTTTTTCTATTTGTGAATATTTGAAGTCTAATTTAATTTTTGACATGTTTCTTCCTCCTTCGTTTTACAGTATTCTATTACATTTGTTTATTTGTTGCAATAGAATTTTTAAATTTCTTTTATAATTTTTGCTAAATATTTCATTGCTTCTATACTTTCTTCTAGTGTATTTCCAGTTGAACCAACTTCTATTATGCAAGCAGCTTTTGAAACATGCTGATTATATGATGAATTTCTAAGTATAATTGGTTTAAATAATCCTGGATATAATTCATTTGCTTTTTTTTGAACTTTTATTGCAAATTTTAAATTTTGACTCCAATTTTTATGTGCTGAGTTTGCTAAATCGGTTCCCATAACAAACATTAATTGAGATGCATATTTATCTCCTATTTTTACTTTAGGTGCATAAGTTTCGTCAGCTATTGCATCTCTGTGTAAATCTATTACTATATCTGCATCTTGATTTGATGATAACACACTTCTAGCAGTAACTAATGATCTGTTATATGACCCATTATATGCTGGATAATCATGATATGTTTTATCATGAACTACTGTTATACCATATTGTTCTAAATTTTTTGCTAATTCATCACCTACTCTACATACAGAATAATTTAAATCTGTGGTTCTAAAACTTCCACTTGCTTCATACTGAAAATTTTCTGTTGGCGTATAGCTTTCACAAGTATGTGTGTGCAATATAACAACTTTTTTCTTATTTACTTCTACATTTGGAGTAAGAATGTCTTCTGTTAATGTATATTGTGTTTGATTGTTTATAAAAACCCCTTGATATTCATCTGTATAACGTGGATTTACCCCACTATTTATTACCTCTGTAACTTTATCATTCTCATTTACTTCTGTACTGTCTGTTTTATTTTCCTCTTTTGGAGCTTCTTCTTGGTTTGCCACTTTTTGCTCTTCATTCTCTTCTATTTTTAAAGAGTTAAGTATTTCTAATTCAGATATTAAAGTATATTTTAATCCATTTGTATGTTCTACCTTTTCTTTTTCATTATTATTACTTACTTTTATTTGTGGCAAACTATCTTCTATACAAAAAAGAAGAGCTTTACTATTTTTATCTGTGTTCTTTTTTTGCACTGAAAAAAACTGCATTAAAAAGAAAATTAATACAAAAATCGCCAATAATTTTATTACATATTTAATTAAATCACTCACATTAAATACTTTTATCATAATAAAAATTATATTCTTGCAATATTCATTTTATGTATATTTTTTCAAATAAAGGAAATTCTAATATAAAAAATGGAGGAATTATGAAATTAATTGATAAACTTCAAAATTTTTTTAGTAGCATATTTCAAGATGATAAAAAATATGATTTTGTTTTATCTCAAGAAACAGTTGGTAACACTCAACCAGAAGATTTATTAAAAAAGCAAAATATTTACCCAAGTATTGATGTTAATTTAGAATATATAAACGCTAGATATAATTCATTAATAAACTCTGATATAAAAATAAGAGAATTTATTTTAAATGCAAAAGGTAAACAATTTAAAGCTTTTATTATATATATAGATGGTTTAGTTGATACCGCTTCTATTAATGATTATATATTAACTCCATTAATGTTAAAAAGTTATGCTAATCAAAATAATTCTCCACAAATTATTTCTGAAGCAATTACAAGTAATATTAGTGTCAGAAAGGTTAAAAAATTTAACATTGTAGATTATATATATGAATGTTTATTGCCTCAAAATAATGTAAAAAAAGTTTCAAGTTTTGATGATTTAGTTAGAGATGTTAACTTTGGAAATTGTGCTTTATTTATAGATACTATAAATTTTGCTTTTAATATAGATATAAAAAAATTTACACAAAGGAGCATATCAGAGCCTAAAAATGAGCCATCTGTAAGAGGTTCGCAAGAAGCATTTGTTGAAAATTTACGTACTAATACTTCTATGATTAGAAGAAATATTAATAATGAAAATTTGGTAATTGAAAATATAGTAATTGGAAAATCTAATCAAAATAATTGTGCTATTTGTTATATAAAAAATATTGCAAATTCAAGTTTAGTTGCAGAAGCTAAATATCGCTTAAATAACATTGATGTTGATTATATTTTATCTTGTAGTGAACTTGAACAGCTTATAAAAGATAATCCAGGAACAACTTTACCTGAAATTCTTTCTACCGAAAGAGTTGATAAAACTTGTGCTAATTTGTTGCAAGGAAGAGTTGTTATAATTTACAATGGTTCACCTTATGCATTAATTTTGCCTGTAACTCTATTTGATTTTGTATCTTCTCCAGAAGATGTAAATCTAAACTATCATTTTTCTAATTTGCTAAAATTAATTAGAGGTATAGCTTTTTTTATTACTTTATTGTTACCAGGACTATATTTAGCAATTACAATATATCATAGAGAATTAGTGCCAACAGAACTGTTATATTCTATTGTAGCAACCAGAGTAAGTGTTCCCTTTCCTATAGTTTTAGAAGTATTAATGATGGAACTATCTTTTGAACTTATTAGAGAAGCAGGATTAAGAGTTCCCTCTCCTCTTGGTTCTACTGTAGGAATTGTGGGAGCTTTGGTTTTAGGTGAAGCTGCTGTATCTGCTAATATAGTTTCTCCTATATTAATAATTATAATTGCAGTAACAGCTATTTCTTCATTCTCAATTCCAGACTTTTCATTAAGTTTTCATTTAAGAGTAACTAGGTTTGCATATATTCTTTTAGGATCTTTATGCGGTTTTTTAGGAATAGGTGTTGGAATGTTTATACACATATTAGTACTAACCTCTTTAAAGTCTTTTGGTGTTCCATACCTAGCACCATACTCACCTCTTTCTTCAGTCGGAAATCATAGTTATTTTTTAAAACCTGTTTGGAAAAGAGAAAAAAGAGCTAATTTTTTAAAAAGCAAAAAGCCAATCACGCAAGAAAAAATTAGTATGAAATGGAGAGAAAAATAATAGAAAGGAGCTTATATGAATACAGAAAAACTTGGAAATTTTGAAGCCATATCTTTAGTTATTATTGTTATGATAAGTCATATTATATTAAATTTGCCAAATGAAATACTAACTTCTACTTTATCTGCTGCTCCTTTAAATGTAATATATATATCTTCTATTGTTTTAATATTTTTTATTGTTTTAGATAAATTTTTTACCCCTTTTCATAACAAAGATATAATTGATGTTGCAGAATATGTTGGAGGTAGTTTATTAAAAAAAATTACTAGTATTATTTACACTATACATTTAATTTTTATATCTGGAATACTAATACTTAGCTTTGTTGACACAATAAAAACTATTTATTTGCAAAATATGCCTACTGAGCTAATTTGTTTATTATTTATATTAGTTGCAATTTTAGCAAATCAATTTGGATTTAAAAGTGTAAGTAGAACTAATGCAATATTAATGCCATTTATTTTAATAACTATTGTAGTAATATTTTTATCACTTTTTACAGACTTTGTCCCTCAAAGAATATTTCCAATATTAGGTTATGGAGTTAATGAAACTTTTGTTTCTGGTGCTTCTAATATATTTGCATTTGGTGAATTAATTTTGTTATTTTTAATAAGACCTAATTTGCATAATTCTAAGCAAGCAAAAAAAGTAGGAATAATATCAATTTTATTATCTAGCCTTTTCTTGTTTTTAAGTGTATTAGCATTATTACTTCTTTTTCCTTATATTACAGGTGGTGAAGGAGTTTTATCAATTTACATGATAACCAGAAGTATTCAATTTGGAAAATTCTTTCAAAGACTTGATGCATTATTTATTTTAATATGGGCTCTTACATTCTTTTCTTATTTATCAGTTGTAATCTCTTACACTTTAAAACTGAACAAAAAAGCTACATCAACAAATAAAAATTCACCTATTGTTTATTTAATTGGACTTGCAATTTTTATAGTAACATTAATACCACAAAATATATCTCAAATAAGATTTGCTGAGAATGTAATTTATAAATATTCTTCTTTATTTATAGTATTTATATTAAGTTCAACAATTTTAATTTTAGGATATTTAAAAAAGAAAAAAGAACAAGGAATAGTAAAAATAACTAGTGAGGTAAAAAAAGATGAAAGCTAAAAGTTTTTTAATTGTTTTAATAATAATAGTATTAGCATCATTAACATTTATGGGTGTGAACTCAATTAATGCAATAGATAACTTAGCTTATGTAGTTTCTATTGGATTTGATATAAAAGAAAGTGGTAAGCTTGAACTTAGTTTTCAAATAGCAGTTCCATCTGGAACTAATTCTAGTGGTTCTAGCTCTTCACAATCGTCAAGTTCTATTATAAATAGTGTTGAATGCAATTCTATAGAAACAGGAATTAATTTAGTAAACTCTTATTTAGGAAAAAAACTAAATCTTTCACATTGTAAAGCAATAGTTTTCTCCGAAGAAATTGCTACAATGGGAATTGGCGAATATTTATATACTTTAATAAACAATATAGAAATTAGGCCAACATGTAATGTTATAATTTCAAGATGCGATGCTAAATATTTTTTAAATAACTCTAAGCCAATGCTTGAACAACTTTCATCAAAATATTATGAAGTTGCTTCTACAGCTGAAAGAGCAACAGGATATACTACTGATACCACATTGCAAGAATTCTTTTCTAGTTTAACAGATACATTTGGAGAAACTTATGCAATTTTAGGTAGTGTTAACGATGGTGGAATAAAATCTTCTAATTCTGATCCTGCAACTGGAAATGATAATAATACTATAGCATCAGAAACACCTATAGATAGTCAAAAAAATATAGAAACTTTAGGTTTGGCAGTATTTAAAGGAGATAAATTGGTTGGAGAATTAAATGGTTTAGAAAGTATTGCTCATCTTACAATAAAAAACGATTTAAAAAATGCTACAATTAGTATCCCTAGCCCTTTTGAAAGCACTAACTTTATAGACTTATACATTACCAAAAGTAAATGCAAAACAAAAGTATCAATTATAAATGGTACTCCATATATAAGACCATCAGTTAGTATAGAAACTCGTATTATAAGTATGTCTGATGATTATAAATATTTAAATGAAGAAAATATTGATTTAATAGAAAAATATGCTACTAAATATGTAGAAACTTATATCTATGATTATCTTTATAAAACTGCAAAAGAATTTAAATCTGATATATCTTCTTTTGGTAGATTTATTGTGTCAGATTTCTTAACTTGGGATGAATGGGATAAATATAATTGGCTCGACAACTATCAAAATTCTTTTTTTGATTTAAATGT
>CALXKR010000062.1 GCA_944388895.1 uncultured Clostridia bacterium
ACATTTTCATTATTTTGAGTGTTAATTGTTCCATTATTATTTCCTGCTTGTTGTTGTTTTAAGAAATCCACTAAATCTATAATTTGATTTTGAACACTTCCATAATAAGTAGTTTTTTCTTGTGAAGTAATAGAATATATAGTATCTAATACGATATTTATAATTAAAGTACCATCTGATTTTACTACTCCATATTTTTTAATTCTTGAATTTTGATTTATCTCGTCTTTTTCTACTACAATTCCATCTATATCTGGAATTATTAAAACATCTGAAGCTCTTGAATCTGTTTGTTTATTTGCTACAGATCCTATTCCATCATATTCTATAGGTAAAATTTGATTTCCATTTATGTCAATAAGTCCCCAAAGGTTATTTCTTTTTACTGGAATACAATTATCAAATAAAATATATTTATTTGTTACATTCTCATCATTAATTGTATTTGGCAAACCAATTTGGTCATAATCTTGGTAAACTATTACTTTACCATTTTTATTTACAACCCCTTGCTTTCCGTTAGTTGTTACTAAATATAATCCTAAGTTTTTATCTATTTCGCTTATTTGATCATATTCTAATTTAACCTTAGTAACACCATCACTTCCTATAATTCCTACCTTACCATCTTTTGTTTTTACAATAAAGTCATTACTGCCTTCTATAAATTCTATGCTTGCATAACGAATTCCAATAATTGGATTTGTAGGATTATCTAAAGTTACTACTCCATATTGCTCTGATTCAGGGTCTTGTACAACCATCATATTATAAAGTACAGCTTTTTGATTATTGTAAAGTACTTTTTCTGAGAAATCGTTTTTACCTTCTATAATAGCTGCATTTTGTATAGATTGTGAATAATAATCAGCTAAATATGGTAATGTAAATATTGAAATAGAATTTTTAGTAGTATCTCTACTGAACATTACATTAAAAGCTCTAGCTAGACCATCTGATGTAATATATAGGTCAGTTCCAACTGATTTAACTGGCTCATTTATATTAAATGATTGCCCTTCTGAATTGTCTGTTTCAATAACATTATATTTATACATTTTACTTGAGTTTGTTTCAAATGATACAGCTTCTTTAGAATTTGTAACATAGCATTTTGTCTTATCCTCTGTATATTGGCCATATCCGCCATTATAAACAGTATATCCTAATAAAGGTGCTATGTTTTTTATAGATATATATACATTATCTCCCTCAAATAAAAACATATTTTCTGAATATCCTGTTTGACTTTTTCCGTCTATGTAAAACTTAAATTGATTTTTCATAATACTTTGGCTATATAGCCAAATTCCTATTGCTGCAAAAATTAAAAGTACAATTAAAACTATTACAATAATAAACCACAATTTAATTTTTGTTACTTTTTTATTATTTTCTGGAATAGTATCCATTAAATCCATATTAATCCTCCTCTTTAGTATATCCGTATTTTTTATAGAATTCATTAACAAAATTCAATAAATTGTCATTTTCAATTTCAATTCTAACTCTTTCCATTAAATTAGTCAAGAATTTTATATTATGAATTGATAATAATCTTACTCCTAATATTTCATTACATTTTATTAAATGTCTAATATATGCCCTCGTATAGTTTTTACAGGCATAGCAATCACACTCTGGATCAAGTGGTGAAAAATCTTCTGCATAAGTAGCATTTCTTACTACTAACTTTCCATGAGAAGTCATTGCTGTTCCATTTCTTGCAATTCTAGTTGGAAGTACACAATCACACATGTCAATACCTGCCATTGCTGCTTCTAATAAATAATCTGGTGTTCCTACTCCCATTAAATATCTTGGCTTTTCTTTAGGCATAAGTGGTGCTGTATATTTAAGCATTTTTATAAATTCTTCTTTTGGTTCTCCAACACTAATTCCACCTATTGCATAACCTGGAAAATCTAAATCAATAAGATCTTTTGCAGATTGTTTTCTAAGGTCTTCGTAGAAACCTCCTTGAATGATTCCAAATAATGCTTGATTTGTAGTTTTATGAGCATCTTTACATCTTTTAGCCCATCTAGTTGTTCTTTCCATAGAATTTTTAGTATATTCATATGTTGATGGATATGGACAACATTCATCAAATGCCATTATAATGTCTGCGCCTAAATCTTCTTCAATTTGCATAACCTTTTCTGGAGAAAAGAAATGTTTACTTCCATCTAAGTGTGATTTAAACTCAACACCTTCTTCTGTAATATTTCTTAAATCACTTAATGAAAAAACTTGAAATCCACCGCTATCTGTAAGAATTGGCCTGTCCCATTTCATAAAATTGTGTAAGCCACCTGCTTTTTTTACAAGTTTTTCTCCAGGTCTTAAATACAAATGAAAAGTATTTGATAAAATAATCTGTGCACCATTTTCTTTTAGTTCTTCAACAGTCATTGACTTTACTGTTGCTTGAGTTCCAACTGGCATAAATATTGGAGTTTGTATATCTCCGTGAGGAGTGTGTACAACTCCTCTTCTTGCTCCTGTTGTTTTGTCTATGTGCAATAATTCATAAGTTACTGCTGGTTCCATTTTTCCTCCTATGGGGACGGTCCTCCTCTTGTTTTTTCATTTTTCGCTTAGTTCTAAGAAAAGCGAGTTTTTTCTGATGAAATTTAGTTGTAAAATGGGGACGGTCCTCTATTAAAATTTATATAATTATCATTGCGTCTCCAAAGCTAAAGAAACGATATTTTTCCTTTACTGCATGTTCATAAGCTTTCATCATATAGTCTTTGCCAGCCAATGCTGAAACTAACATAAGAAGTGTAGATTCTGGTAAGTGAAAATTTGTAATTAGTCCATCTATACATTTAAACTTATATCCCGGATAAATGTAAATTCCTGTATCTCCTTCACATTCTTTCACTAGGCCTGTTTTTTCATCTGCTATTGTTTCTAATGTTCTACATGATGTAGTTCCAACTGCAATTACTCTTTTTCCTGCAAGTTTTGCTTCATTTATTTTATCTGCATCTTCTTTTTTTATATAATAGTGTTCTGTGTGCATATGATGGTCTTCTATGTTCTTTTCTTTTACAGGTCTAAAAGTTCCAATTCCTACATGAAGTGTAACATTTGCAATTTTTACTCCCTTTTCTTCTATTTTTTGAAGAAGTTCTGGTGTAAAGTGTAATCCTGCTGTAGGAGCTGCTGCCGAACCTTCATATTTTGCATAAACAGTTTGATATCTATCATTCTCTTTTAAGCTTTCATGAATATATGGT
The DNA here is from genome assembly GCA_944388895.1 of uncultured Clostridia bacterium. Lineage (GTDB taxonomy): Bacteria > Bacillota > Clostridia > TANB77 > CAG-508 > CAG-793. The sequence goes on from CALXKR010000062.1 coordinate 3,249, forward strand.
GGAAGTGGCATAAGTCCAATTTGATCAAGAATTTCATTAAAAATTCCATTATAGCTAAATTTAACTTTTCTTGTACCATCTTCTGTAGTGTCTAAAATTTCAGCCTTAAGAAGTCCATCGCCAAATACGACCTTAGTTCCAATATGTAATTTATTTCCCGGTCTACACATTACTTCCCAAATATCACCTTCAATATTTTTAAGAAGTACAAATTCTACATTTGCTCCAGTTTCTTTTTTGCCATATAGTCTTGCTGGAATAACTTTTGTATTATTTCTAACTAAGCAATCTCCTGGTTCTAAGTAGTCTATTATATCTTTAAAAATTTTATCTTCTATTGTTTTATTGTTTCTATCAAGAACCATAAGTCTTGATTCATCTCTGTTTTTTATTGGCACTTGTGCAATAAGTTCTTCTGGTAAATCATAATAAAATTCTTTAAGTTCCATTTTTAATTCCTTTCTTTTTGTTTATGGGGACGGTCCTCAAAATCTCTTTTTTTATCCTAATAATTATATAAAAAAAAGTTCTAAAATGCAATAAAATTCGCATATTATTGAATAAAATATTAATTTTTTTAGAATAGTTTTTTGCTTTTTTCAAGGACCGTCCCCCTTTTTGCTTAAATTTCGTTATTCTTTTTCTTTAAAAGCCTTGTGGCTCTAAGAAAGTTTAAATTTGAAGGAAGGACCGTCCCCAAAAGCAAAAAAGCGGTTCTTCACCGCTTTTTTCTAGGCTTCTAGCACTTTTTTACATCTTGGACATAAACCGTCTTCTGTATGTTCATCATACATCCAACATCTTTCGCATTTTTCTCCATCTGCATGTTCTACTTTTATTCCAAGTTTTACTTCTAATTTTCTCTTATTCTCTTCTATTTTTAGCCCAGATACTATTAACACTAGTTTGATTAGTTCTTCATTTTCTTTTAAGAATTTGTACTCATCTGCTTCTGCATATATTGTAACTTTAGCATCTAATGAATTTCCTATTATTTTTTCTGCTCTTGCAAGTTCTAATTCTTTAGAAGCAAGTGTTTTTACTTTTATTATTTCTTCCCACTTTTTAGCAAGTTCAGAGTTTTCCCATTTTTCATTTACTACTGGATAGTCTGCAAGCATTGGGCTTTCAACATTTTCATTCTTTGTATGTTTCATTGCTTTCCAAATTTCTTCAGCTGTAAAGCATGTCATAGGTGTTAGTATTTTTACTAATGCATTTAAAATATAATGCATTGTTGTTTGTGCTGCTCTTCTTTCTAAAGAGTCTGCTTTTGCAGTGTATAGTCTGTCCTTTATTATGTCTAAGTAAAAACTACTCATATCTACAACGCAGAATTGGTTTACATCATGATAGCAATTTCCAAAGTCATATTCATCGTAATCTTTTGTACAATCACGTACTAATTTATTTAGTCTTGTTAATGCCCATTTGTCTATTTCCATTAAATCTTCATATGCAACTGGATTTTCTGGATCGAAATCTGAAGTATTTCCTAAAATATATCTTGCTGTATTTCTTATTTTTCTATAAACATCTGAAATTCCTTTTAAAATGTCATCAGATAAATTAACATCCATTGAATAATCTGAAGATAATGCCCATAGTCTTAAAATATCTGCTCCATATTTTTTTGAAACATCTATTGGAGATACTCCATTTCCTAAGCTCTTTGACATTTTTCTTCCTTGTCCGTCAACAACAAATCCACAGCTTAAAATTTCTTTATATGGTGCTACCCCATTTATAGCAACTGATGTAAGTAGTGATGATTGGAACCATCCTCTATATTGATCATTTCCTTCTAAGTAAAGATCTGCTGGATATGGAAGTCCTCTTTCTACTAATACACTTTGATGTGTTGAACCTGAGTCAAACCATACATCCATAATATCTGTTTCTTTTTTGAAATGAGTGCATCCACATTTTGAACATTTTGCATTTTCTGGCATTAATTCTTTTGCTTCTTTTGCCCACCATGCGTTTGAACCTTCTTCTTTAAATATGTCTTGAATTTTCTTAATTGATTCTTCTGTTACATAAGGTTCTTCACACTCTTCACAGTAGAATATTGGAAGTGGAACACCCCATGTACGTTGTCTAGAAATACACCAGTCATTTCTACCCTTTATCATTTCTGACATTCTATCTTCGCCCCATGCTGGATGCCATTTAACTGTTTTTACTGCTTCTAGAACATCTTTTCTAAATCCATCTACTGATGCAAACCATTGTGGTGTTGCTCTAAATATTATTGGATTTTTACATCTCCAGCAATGTGGATAAGAGTGATTTATTTTTACCATTTTTAATAGATAGCCATTTTCATCTAACCATTTTGTAATTTCTTTGTTAGATTTAGCATAATACATTCCTGCAAAAGGACCTGCTTCTTCAGTTTGAACACCTTTATCATTAACTGCAACTTTTATTTCTAGTCCATCTTTTAAGCTTTGCATATAGTCTTCTTTACCATATCCAGGAGCAGTATGAACAGCACCAGTTCCTTCTTCTAAAGTAACATTTACTCCATCTTCTCCGCCTAATACTACTACTGAATTTCTATCTAAGAATGGATGCTTGCATAAAATTCCTTTTAATTCTTCTCCTTTAAAAGTTTTTAAAACTTCATATTTTTCTATTTCAGCTAATTTCATTACTTTTTCTAAAAGTTCACTTGCTATAACTAAGTTACCTTTTTCAGTTTTCACTAAACCATATTCAAATTCTGGTCCTACTGTAATTGCCATGTTTCCTGGAAGTGTCCATGGTGTTGTTGTCCAAATTACCATAAATGTATTTTCTACATCCAATACGCCTTTTCCATCTACCACAGGGAATTTTACATATATAGAAGTAGATTCAACATCTTTATATTCAATTTCTGCTTCTGCAAGTGCTGTTTCGCAATCTGTACACCAGTAAACTGGTTTTAAGCCTTTATATATATATCCTTTTTTATACATATCTCCAAATACACCAATTTGTCTAGCTTCCATCTTTGGATCATATGTTATATATGGATTTTTCCAATCGCCTAGTACTCCTAATCTTTTAAATCCTTCTGTTTGAATATCTTTATACTTTTCAGTAAATCCCCTGCAAGTATCTCTAAATTTTGTTACTGGAATTTTGCTTCTATCTAATCCTAGTTTTTCAATAGCTTTTTTCTCTGTTGGCATTCCATGTGTATCATACCCAGGAACGTAAGGAGCATAATATCCTTTCATTGATTTGTATCTTACGATAGTATCCTTTAAAATTTTATTTAAAGCATGACCTGCATGAATTTCTCCATTTGCGTAAGGAGGTCCATCATGTAAAATAAAATGTTTATGACCTTCATTCTTTTTTAATATTTTTTCATACAACCCATTTTCAAAAACATTTTCTAATATTCCTGGTTCTTTTTCTGGTAAATTTCCTCTCATAGGAAAATCTGTCTTTGGTAAGTTAAGTGTTTGACTGTAATCTTTTTTTTCTTCACTCATAATAAACCTCCTATTTTTTGCCCATTGGGGACGTCCTTTTTTGGGCGTTCAAATTTCAATTTTTAGTAAGCAATACTTTTAAGTTTTTTCGCCCAATAAGGGGCGTCCCTATTGGGTGAGAAAAAAGACCTTCTATCCATATAGGACGAAAGTCTTTTTTCCGCGGTACCACCTATTTTAAAAGAATAATCTATATATTATTTAAAAATATTCTCTTCACTTAATTTATCTTTAACGCAGATTTACGTCCTAAACTAATACAAAATTTTACTTCATAATTTCATATTTGTTTTCGCTTAGGCAACATATAAGTGATAATAAATAAATAGTTTCTTACTAGCATCTCACCACCACTAGTTCTCTTAAAAGTCTTGTTTATTTACCGTGTCTTATATATAGTTTTTGTATATGATATAACTATTTTACTACCTATTATGTAAAAAAGTCAATAGTATCTATATAAAATTTTACACTATATTTCTAGCAAG
>CALXKR010000063.1 GCA_944388895.1 uncultured Clostridia bacterium
GATAAGCTCTTGTCTATATTCCTTATGGCATAGGCTCTGGCTCCTCCATAGCCTATACCATCTGTTAGTCTTGCATATACTGTTGTATTTTCTCCTATTGTTATTGCTCCTGTATAATTTATATAGTCTTTTCCATTTAAACTATATTGTAATGTGTAATTTCTTACTGTTGTTGTTATTGTCATTGTTACATCTTTATTTGTTACTCTTGTTTCACTCAAGGTAAATGTTGAGTTTTGGTCTGTTAACGCTGGTATTTCTACTGTTTGTCCTGTTGCTTCTGCATATCCTTCGTTTCCTGCTTTATCTTTAAATGTTACTTTTACATCATAACTTGTACTTGCTTGAAGTCCTGTAATTTCGTAACTTGTATTTGGTCCTTCATATACTGGGTCTGTTGGGTAATCATCTTGCGCTGTTTCTTTTACATAGTATTTATATACTTGATTGTCTGCTACTTGTCTATCATCTCTTATTGTTCCTACTTTTGCTGTTAAACTATATGTCTTTTTATTTGTTATGCTTACACTTCCTGTTGGTGGTACTCTATCTATATTGTTTACATCTATATATGTTTGTTTTCCTACATTTTCTCCATCTGTTAGTCTTGCATATACTCTTCCATTATCTTTTACTGTTATTCCATCTGTATAGTTTTCATATTTACTTCCATCAAAGCTATATTGTACTGTAAATTTATCATTTATTCCTACTGTTGTTATTGTTAGTTTTACATTTTGATTTGTTAGCTCTTCTGGTTCTAATGTAAACCATATATTTACATCTGGGTTTAAGTCTGGTATTTCTCCACTTTCACTACTTAACTTATATGTTCCTGTATTTCCTGCTGCATCTTTTGCACTTATTAATATATCATAATATGTTGAATCTTTTAGTCCTTCAAATGTATAGTTTCCATCTGTTGTTGTTTTATAATATTCATAACTATTTGTACTTTCATCTTTTAGATAGAATTGGTATGATATTTCATTTGGCATTCCCATTTCATTATCTGTTGCACTTGCTGTTACTGATATTTTGGATGCTTGTATATCTGTTACTTTTGCTGTTAATACTGGTGGCTCTGTATCTTTTATTTTTCTACTTACTATATTACTTGTTTTTTTACTATCACTTTTATCTACATACCTCGCATATATTGTGCTATCATTTGGCATTACTATACTTCCTCCTGTATAGTCCTGCCATGTTCTTTTATAGTCTGTACTATATTGCACTTTATAACTTGCATTTGTTGTTATGCTTACATTTCTTCCTGTACTTGTCCATGCTTGTAGTTCTATGCTTGGATTTTCTTTTATACTTCCTTCTCCTTGCTCTACTGTTTGCTCATTTAGTACTTGGTTAAAATCTTCTACCATTTGATTTACAGCTATTTGTTCTTGCTCACTTACATTTTCGTACTGGTCTATGGTATTTTGAGTAGAACCTATTAGTCCTTTATCTCCAACTCCAAGATTTAATGCTACTCCTGCTACAATTAACATTACAACTAGTGTAACTACTAAACTAATTATTGTTATTCCTGATTGATTCTTATATCTTTTCATTTCTTCTACCTTTCTCAAATGTTTTTTATTAATACTTTTCTTTTATTGTTAGGTCATAAGCATTAGAAATATCCTCTGTAATATTCATACTAAATTCTATTGTTTCTCCTGGGTCCATTTTGTTTATTACTGTATCAAATGAAGATATTACCTCTTTTTTCTTGTTTAATATTTCTACTGTTACTATTTTTTCTTTCTCAGTTTCTTCTCCTTTATTTGTAAAATTTGCTTTCAGCAAACTTACATTCTTTTTAGCTGTTAGCTCTATATTATTCATTTCCATATTTCCAAATGTTTTTGTTTCTTTTAGCTTTTCACTTATATTTCTTTTATTTCCTTCTGCATCTATTTCTACAAATTCTGTTTCTGGATCTATGTTTTTATTTTTTTCATTGTTATTTATTATTGCTATGGTTATTCCTATTATTGCTACTATTACTACTGTTATTATTCCTGCTATTATTGCTATTTTTTTCTTATTTTTTTTAGTTAATTTTTTTGTCTTTTCTTTTTTTTCTTTCTTCATTAGATTTCCTCCCTATTTTTAATTCTCACTCAAGTTATATCACATTAGAAATATTTTTGCAATCATTATTTATTGCATTTTTATATCTTTTTTTATTATTTTTTCTCTTCTTTACTATTTTTCTCATTTTTTCAATAAATATGCTTGTTTGAATTTTATTTATTTTTTTATGGAGCTTTTTATTTGTGCAATTTATGTCGACTTTTGTCGTATGATTTTTCTTTACTTTTGTATGTTTCCAATATATAATTTAGGTTATCTTAAATAATTTTTATTCTATTAAATTAATTCATTTTAAGAAATTTATTTCAAAAGGAGTTTTATTCTATGAAAAATTCAAATCAAAAAAACGCAAAAGAAAAAGTACTGTTAAAGCCAAAATATGACGTTGTTTTTCAAACATTATTTTCAGACAAAAATAAAAAAGAAACCGGCTATTTAATTTCAGCAATACTTGGTAAAAAAATAACTGTATTAGACTATTCAAATTTGAAAAGGACTATTACTATTGGTCTTTTGGATTATACTTTGCCAGAACTTTATGATATTAATAAAATGCATACAGTTTGGACTTTTCATGAAGAAGAAGTTGTCGAAAAAAAGTTGACAAACTTACAAGAATTACATATAATCGAAATGGAGGTTAAGTCTATTATGAAAAATAATGATGAAATAAATGAAACTAACGAAAAGTTAGAAAACATAAGCGGTGATGAGCATCTTAAAAAAAGAGCTGAAATTTTAGAGCGTTGGGAACTTGAAGAAAAATGGAATAAACAATCTGTTTTTGCTCATGGTGTTGAAGAAGGAATACAATCAGTTGCGAAATCAATGCTAAAAGAAAATTTACCTCTTGATACTATTTGTAAAGTTACAGGGTTATCTGTAGAAGAAGTCAAAAAATTAAATCAAGATTAAAAAAAGGACTTTTCGGTCCTTTTTTGTATTTTTAATACATTCCACCCATTCCTGCATCTGGCATTTCTGATCCGCAGTGGCAGTCTTTTTTCTCTGGAATGTCTGTTACTATGCTTTCAGTTGTAAGTATCATTGATGCTATTGATTCTGCATTTTGAATTGCACTTCTTGAAACTTTAGTTGGGTCTACAATTCCTGCTTTTTTCATATCTACATATACTTCATTTTTAGCATCAAAACCTATTCCTTCTTTTTCTGATTTAACTTTTTCTAAGATTACAGCTGGTTCTAATCCTGCATTTACTGCAATTTGTTTAACTGGTTCTTCTAATGCTTTTAATATAATTGAAGCACCTAGTTTTTCATCTCCTGTTAAGCTGTCAACAACTTTTTTAACTTCTGGAATTATATTTATATATGCAGTTCCACCTCCTGCAACAATTCCTTCTTCAACTGCTGCTTTTGTAGCAGATAATGCATCTTCTATTCTTAATTTTTTATCTTTCATTTCTACTTCAGTTGCAGCACCTACACCAATTACAGCAACTCCACCAGCAAGTTTTGCTAATCTTTCTTGTAGTTTTTCTTTCTCGTAATCACTCTTTTCATCCTTTAATGCTGCTCTTATTTGTCCTACTCTATCTGCTATTTGTTGTTTATCTCCGCTTCCGTCAACAATTATTGTTTTGTCTTTTTCAACTTTAACTTGTTTAGCTCTACCAAGTTGTGTTATTTCTGTATCTTTTAGCTCTAATCCTAAATCAGATGTTATAACTTCTCCACCTGTAAGAACTGCTATGTCTTGAAGCATTTCTTTTCTCTTATCTCCATATCCTGGAGCTTTAACTGCTACTACGTTTAATACTCCTCTTAATTTGTTTAGTATTAATGTAGATAATGCTTCTCCTTCAATATCATCACAAATAATTACTAATTTTCCAGACATTTTCATAACATTTTCAAGTAATGGTAATATTTCTTGAATATTGTCTATTTTTTTGTCTGTTATTAAAATATATGGATTATCCATATCTACAATCATTTTTTCTGTATCTGTTACCATATATGGTGATACATAACCTTTATCAAATTGCATTCCTTCTACTACATTTAATTCTGTATTTGAAGTTTTTGATTCTTCTATTGTAATAACACCATTTGTTGTAACTTTTTCCATAGCATCTGCTATTAGGTTTCCAATTTCTTCATTATCTGCAGATATACTTGCAACTCTAGCTATATCTTCTTTTCCGTTTACAGGAACACTAATTTTCTTTAAAGCTTCAACTGCTGCAGTCGTTCCTTTATCCATACCTCTTTTTATAGCCATTGGATCTCCACCAGCTGCAACATTTTTTACACCTTCTCTACACATAGCTTGAGCTAATACTGTTGCTGTAGTTGTTCCGTCACCTGCTACATCATTAGTTTTTTCAGAAACTTCTTTAACAAGTCTTGCTCCCATGTTTTCAAATTTATCTTCTAGTTCTATTTCTTTTGCAATAGTTACACCATCATTTGTAATAAGTGGTGCTCCAAAGCTTTTATCTAATACAACATTTCTTCCTTTAGGTCCTAATGTAACCTTTACTGTGTCAGCCAATTTATTGACACCATTTAATAATTTTTTTCTGGCATCTTCGCCAAATTTAATATCTTTTGCCATAACTAATTCCTCCTAATTTATCTTTTTAAATTTTAATTATACATTTTTAGTTAATGTAATAAATAATTTATAATTTTACTATTCAGCTAAAGCTAATATATCACTTTCTTTTACAATTATATAATCTTCGCCTTCATATTTAATTTCTGTTCCAGCATATTTGTTTAGAACAACTTTATCTCCTTTTTTTACTGTCATTTCAACAGTTTCTCCATCTACTTTTCCGCCAGGTCCTACTGCAATAACCTCTGCTATTTGTGGTTTTTCTTTACTACCACTTGATAAAATAATTCCACTTTTTGTTGTTTCCTCTGCTTCTAGCATTTTTACAACAACTCTGTCTGCTAATGGTTTTAACATATGAATTACCTCCTTAATTTTGTCATTATATTTTATGTTATATTTTTTATTTTTAGCACTCTTTCTTAATGACTGCTAATACTTTATATCTTTTTTTAGCAAATGTCAATAGAGATTGCTAATTTTCACAAAAAGTTCACATTTCTGATTTTTCGATTAGGGACGTTCCTAAATCAAAAATTTTCGATTAAGGAACGTCCCTAATCGAAAATTTGCGCTTTTACGAAGCTTACAAATAAAGGATGTGGCTTATCTGGTCTTGATTTAAATTCTGGGTGAAATTGGCAAGCCTCAAAAAATGGATGATTTTTTATTTCTACCATTTCTACTAATGTTTCATCTGGTGAAGTTCCTGCAATTTTTAATCCTGCTTTTTCCATTTCCATCCTATATTTGTTATTATATTCATATCTATGTCTATGTCTTTCTGATATTTCTTCTTTTCCATATATATTATATGCTTTACTATCTTTTTTTAGTTTGCATGGATAGGCACCTAATCTCATTGTACCACCTTTTTTTCTTATTTCTTTTTGTTCTTTCATAATGTGTATTACAGCATTTTTGCAATTTTCTTCAAATTCTTCTGAGTTTGCATCTTCTAATTTTAAGACGTTTCTTGCAAATTCTATGACTGCCATTTGCATTCCTAAGCAAATTCCTAGAAATGGTACCTTGTTTTCTCTTGCATATTTTATGGTTTCTATCATTCCTTCTATTCCTCTATCACCAAATCCCCCAGGAACAATGATTCCATTATATTTTCCTATTATGTCTTTTACATTTTCTTTTGTGATTTGTTCACTATCTACTAATTCTATATCTGTATTTACTAAATTTTTGTACCCTGCATGTTTTATACTTTCTATAACTGATAAATATGAATCTTCTAATTTTGTATATTTCCCTACTATTGCAATTTTTACTTTTTTATAATTTTGGTTTTCTTTTATTGATTTAATTAATTTTTCCCATCCTTCATTATTTGAGTTAGTATTTTTTAAATTTAGTTTTTTGCATACAGCATTTGCTAGCCCCTCTTCTTCTAGCATTAATGGAATTTCATATAAGTTGCTTACTGTTTTATTTTCTATAACATTTTCTTTTTTCACATTACAAAATAAAGCTATTTTTTCTTTCATATTTTCTGAGATTTTTTCATCTGCTCTACAAACTAATATATCTGGCATTATTCCCAATGCTTGTAGTTCTTTTACTGAATGTTGTGTAGGTTTTGATTTTAATTCTTTTGAACCCGATATATATGGAAGTAATGTAACATGAATAAATACAGTATCTTCTTCTTTTTGTTCTATACCAATTTGCCTTATTGCTTCAAGCATTGGCCCACTTTCTATATCCCCAACTGTTCCTCCTATTTCTGTAATTACTATATCTATACCCATCTTTTCAAAATTGTATATCTTTTGTTTTATTGCATCTGTTATATGAGGAATTACTTGAACAGTTTTTCCTAAATAGTCTCCTTTTCTTTCTTTTTCTATTACTTCTAAATATATTTTTCCACTTGTTATACTTGAGTTTTCAGTTAGGTTTTCGTCAGTAAATCTTTCATAATGTCCTAAATCTAAATCTGTTTCTGCTCCATCATCTGTTACAAAAACTTCTCCATGCTCATAAGGGCTCATTGTTCCTGGATCTATATTAATATATGGATCTAGCTTTTGATTTGCTATTTTATATCCTCTATTTTTCAATAATCTTCCGAACTGAAGCTGCTGTTATTCCTTTTCCTAAGCCAGATACTACTCCACCTGTTACAAAAATAAATTTCATATATACCTCCTACAAAAATAAAAAAAAGAGAGCTAAAACGTTTTAAAGCGTTTTTTTTTAGCTCTCTTTCATTGTTAAACTAAACCACGTTTAAGTTTTTGAAAGTCATATTATTTATATCATTAATTTTGAATTTTTTCAAGTATTTTTTTAAATTTTTATAATATTTTTATTTCCTATTTTTTAATAATCTTGCTATTTCTTTACTATTATTAAAAAATATGATATAATATATTTTACATCACATTTT
>CALXKR010000064.1 GCA_944388895.1 uncultured Clostridia bacterium
TTTCCCTTCTTTCATAAAAAATAAGCCCCAAAGTGCTTATTTTTCAACAAATATATTAACTCTACTTTTTTTATTTTTTCCCTTTATTTTTCCCTTTATGAAATATGTTTTATTGAATTTTAATGCTTTTAAATGCATCTTATTGTCTTTTGTTTTTTTAAATTTTCTTATAAAAAAACCTCGTATAATGCTTATATCATTGCATTTACAAGGTTTTTATAATTTGTATAAAATTGTAATTATTTTGATGATTAATAGGTTACGAATCTGTTGCTCTACCAACTGAGCTATAGTGGCATTTAATCTTGCTATATTATATCATACGCACAAAAATTGTAAAGATTATAATTTAAATTTATAAAAATTTAGAGGACTATACTTATAAGCCCTCTATAAAATTTATAATATTTTTTGCATTGTATACCAAGCAAGTTCTGCACATTTTACTCTTGCTGGCATATTAGATATATTTTGAAGCGCAACTGCTTCTTCTATTTTTTCTAATTCTTCTTGTTCTATTTTTTCTCTTTTTATCATTCTTAAAAATATATCTATTAATTTTTTTGCTTCCTCTTTTGTTTTACCTTTTAATAAGTCTATCATTATCGATGTTGACGCTTGTGATATAGCACAGCCATGGCCTGTAAAAGCTAAGTCTTCTATTATATCACTATTTTTGCCATTGTATTTTATTTCTAAGGTTATATCATCTCCACAACTTGGATTGTGTCCATGTTCAGATGCGTCTGATTTTTCTAGCTTATGCTTGTTATGTCCAGACACACTTTGTTCCATTATTATATCTGTATATATTGATTCTAAATCTTCCATTTTCTATCCTTCCTTTATCCATTTAGAAAACATATCTTTTGTTTTGTATAATGCTTCAATTAATCTATCTATATCTTCTTTTGTATTATAAATATAAAAGCTTGCTCTACATGTTGAGTCTATTCCCATATATCTTAATAGTGGCTGAGCACAGTGGTTTCCTGACCTTACGCAAACATTTTTGCTATCTAATATAGATGCAACATCATGTGGATGAATTCCATTTACATTAAATGAAATTACACTTGCATGCTTTTCTATTTCTTTTGGGCCATATACAGTAACAAAATTTAATTTAGAAAGTTCTGATAAAGCATATTTCATTAACTCTTTTTCTATCTTTTCTACATTGTCCATTCCTACTTTTTCTAAATAATCTATTGCTGCTGCAAGCCCAACTGCTCCCTCTACATTTTGAGTTCCCGCTTCAAATTTTGTAGGAATTTCTGCAAATATTGTTTCCTGCTCATACACATATTCTATCATATCACCACCATATAAAAATGGATCCATGTTTTCTAATAATTCTTTTTTTCCATATAATACACCGATTCCAAGTGGAGATAACATTTTATGTCCTGAAAATACTACAAAATCTGCATCTAAATCTCTAACATCAACTTTCATATGTGGGACACTTTGTGATGCATCTAATACTACTATTGCTCCAACTTCATGTGCTTTTTTTATAATTTCTTTTACTGGGTTAATTGTTCCTAATACATTTGAAACATGTGTTATTCCAACTATTTTAACTCCATTTTTAATTTTTTCTGCAATTTCTTTTTCAGTTAATTCCCCCTTTTCATTTGTGTACATATATTCTAATTTTGCTCCTGTTTTTTTAGAAACATATTGCCAAGGAACTAAGTTAGAATGATGTTCCATAATAGATATTACTATTTTATCATCTTTTTTTAAGTTATTAAGCCCATAGCTATAAGCAATAAGGTTTAAGCTTTCTGTAGCGTTTCTTGTAAAAACTATTTGTTTTGAGCTTTCACTATTTATAAATTTTGCTACTTTTTCTCTTGCCTTATCATATACTTCTGTTGCTTTTATACTTAATTTATATGCTCCTCTGTGAGGATTTGCATTTGAAGTTTCATAGTATTGTGTTATGGCATTCAAAACTTCTCGTGGTTTTTGAGTTGTTGCACCACTATCTAAATAAGCAATATTACTATTTGTTAAAATAGGAAAATCGTTTTTATAATTATCCATTTATCCTCCCTTAGATTTGATCAATTTTTTCATTGATTCTATTTTCTAATTCATTATTATTAATATTTTTAATAATATCATTAAAATTAGCTTTAATAATTAATTTTCTAGCTTCATCATAAGATATTCCTTTTGTCATTATATAAAATAATTTTGCTTCATCTATTTTTCCTGAAGATACTCCATGTTCTCCTTCTACATCTTCTTCATGACATAATAGCATTGGAAGTGATTTTGATTTTGCCTGTTTTGATAGCAAAATACAATTTTCATTTTCTTTTCCTATTGCTTTTTTACTTCCTTCTTTGAAGTCAATGGTTCCTTTGAAATTCTTTTTAGCACTATCTGTAAGTACACCTTGTACATTTATATAGGCTTTAGAATTTTTTCCATAAGTCTCCATATTATAGTTTATGTCTATTACGTCATTTTCTTTACCCAAATATATAACATTTAATGAATTTTCTGAATTTTCGCCTACAAGTTTTGAATAGTAATTTGAAATTTTATTTTTTCCACCTATTTCTATAATTGTATATTTTAATGTAGCATTATCTTTTAATTCATTTTTCATTTCATATAAGTTATCTGATTGATTATTATTAAAATTTGAAACTACTATATTAGCTTTTGCATTTTCTTGTAATAAAATATTAAGTTGTCCATTATGAAAATTTGAAAAACTTTCTTCTGAATTGTATTGTATTTCAAAATTAGCTTTTGCATTTTTTTCTAATAGTATGTCAATATTTTCTACTAAAAATGCATTATCTTCATCAAAATTAAATTCTAGCTTGATTTTTTCTTCTATTGTTATATTTTCAGGAATTATTATTTTTACTGAATAGTTTGTTTGTCTTTCTAGTCCTATTTTATTTTCATTTTCGCTAATTTTATTTTGATTTACTTCTACTTTTATTTTTTCTATATTTTCTGTATATATATTAAAGTTTTCAAATGATTTATACTTAGGAATATCTAGAACAACTTCTATATTGTTTATATCAAAGTTGTTTGCTGTTCTTAAAGGAGTTTCATTTAAAATATATTTTTCCATTATCCTATACTCCCTTCTAATTCTAAGTTAATTAAATTATTCATTTCAACTGCATATTCTAAAGGCAATTCTTTTGAAATTGGATTTGCAAAACCTCTTACAATCATAGCTTTTGCTTCTTCTTCGCTTATTCCTCTTGTCATTAAATAGAATATAGCTTGGTCAGATATTTTTCCAATTTTAGCTTCATGCGAAAATTCTACTTCATCTGTTTGAACATCATTTACTGGTATTGTATCTGAGCGAGATATACTGTCTAGCATTAAAGATTCACAAGATACAGATACTTTAGATTTTTCAGCTCTAGGTCTTACTTTAATATCACTTCTAAATGTACATATTCCACCATCTTTTGAAATAGATTTTGAATTTACTACTGAAGATGTATTTGGAGCATTGTGTACTATTTTTAGTCCTGCATCTAAGTTTTGTCCTTTACCTGCAAAAGATATTCCTGTAAATTCACATTTTGAATTTTCTCCATTTAATATACTCATTGGGTAAAGCATTGATACTTTTGAACCAAATGAACCTGTAACCCATTCTATTGTACCATTTTTGTCTACCACAACTTTTTTAGTATTAAGATTCATCATGTTTTTAGACCAGTTTTCTATTGTTGAATATCTTAAGAATCCATTTTCTTTAACAAATAATTCAACACATCCTGCATGTAAATTTATTTCATTATATTTTGGTGCTGAGCAGCCCTCTATAAATTGAAGTGAAGCACCTTCATCTACTATTATTAATGTATGTTCAAATTGACCTGCTCCAGGAGCATTTAGTCTAAAATATGATTGAAGTGGTATATCTACTTTAACTCCTTTTGGTACATATACAAATGAACCACCTGACCATACTGCATAATGAAGTGCTATAAATTTATGGTCAGTAATTGGCACACACTTTGTAAAATATTGTTTTACTAATTCTGGATATTCTTTTACTGCTGCATCAAAGTCTGTATAAATAACACCTTGTTTTACTAATTCTTCTTTTATGCTATGATACACAATTTCAGAATCGTATTGAGCTCCAACCCCTGCTAAAGACTCTTTTTCAGCTTCTGGAATTCCTAATGCATCAAAAGTGTTTTTTATATCTTCTGGTACATCTTCCCAAGATTTCTTCATATTAGTTTTTGGTTTAACATATGTAGCTATTTTGCTCATATCTAATTCAGATAAGTCTGGTCCCCATGTTGGCATGCTTAATTCATTATATGTTTTTAAAGCCTTAAGTCTTAACTCTAACATCCAATCAGGTTCATTTTTCTTTTCTGAAATTTCACGAATTACTTCTTCAGTTAAGCCTACGGTTTTAAAACTATATTCATCTTTATTTTTTATATTATATATATTATTATCTACCTCTTTTAGCTGTGTTTTCAAAGTTTTTTCCTTTCTACATATTTATGTATTTTGCATATCCTTCTTTTTCTATTTCGCTTGCTAAACTGTCTGTTCCTGTTTTTACAATTTTTCCATCTACTAAAATATGAACATAATCTACTTTTAATTCTTGTAGAATTTTTGTAGAATGTGTAATAATTAAAACTGAATTCTCACTATTTTTGTACATATTTATGCCTTTAGATACTGTTCTTATTGCGTCAACATCTAGTCCAGAATCTGTTTCATCTAAAATAGCTAATTTTGGCTTTAATGTAAGCATTTGAAGAATTTCATTTTTCTTTTTTTCTCCACCAGAAAAGCCTACATTTAAGTCTCTTGTGCTATATGATGGATTCATATTTAATTTTTTCATATTTTCTTCTAACTCTTTTTTAAAAGCAAATATTTTAATTGGCTCTTTTTCTTTTGCATTTTTTGCAGCTTTTAAAAAATTAGTTACTGAAATTCCTGGAACTTCTTCCGGAGTTTGGAAAGACATAAAAATACCTTTTCTTGCTCTTTCATCAGTTTTTAATTCATTTATATTTTCTCCTTCGAAATCTATTTCTCCAGAAATTATTTTATAAGCTGGATTATTTAAAATAATATTAGCAAGTGTAGATTTGCCTGCACCATTTGGTCCCATTATTACATGGATTTCGCCTTTATTTATTTTTAAATTTAATCCCTTTAATATTTCTTTATTTCCTGCATTTACAAATAAATTTTTTATATTTAATAATTCCATATATTTTTCGAGCCGTGCTCGTTGCCTCCCTTATAGATTTGTTAGATTAGTCTAACATTTATAATATTAACATTTTCCATCAAATATGTCAATAATTTTAATTATCTTTCTACATCATTGTTTTGATTTCTTGATAATTCTTTTTTATAAGCACAATATTCTTCTGGATCATAATATATTTCTGCATTATTATCCTTCTTTTCTACAGTTCCAATATATCCATTAAGTTGTCTTTGGCTTGCGAGTAGATTTATGTCTGATAACTGTTGTTCTATACATTCTAAATATTGTTCATCTTCAATTGAAATATTTTCTCTTCCTTGATTTATAAGGTTATAAGCTGTTCTAAAGTTTGTATTTGTTCCTACAACAAATCTTCTATTTATTCCTTGAATGTTTTTTTCAATTACATAAATAGATAAATTTGAATATAAATTAAATGCAGTTTTATACTGTATTTCTCCTATATTTGTAATTCTTACTTTCTTTGAAGTTTCTCCTTTGGGGCTTACTTGAACAGTAATAAATGTAGGGTCTTTTTTTCTTGAAAATACTGTTTTTAATATCATACTAGAAGATTTTGATAATGAACTTTCATCTATCCCAATAGCTTTTATATGCTTTTCTTGCCTCTCAATAGCTTCGTAATATTCCATTTGTTTTCTGTCTTTTGCTAGCTCAAATACCTCTTCAAGTTGAGAAATTTGACCTTTGGCATCTATATTTTTTTCTTCTAAATATTTTCTCATTCTTTGATAATTTTCTAATAATATTTTATTTAATTTTTCTTGATTTATAATTCCATTTTCGTCTTTAGATTCTTTTACAGCTTTATCATAACAAAAAAACATTTTTGCTTCTCTATACTTTTTTAAATCTTCCATATTCTACTCCTTATATTTTTATATTATTATTTTATCATAAAGAATATTTTTTTCAAGTTTTTTATAAAAGAGCAGGCTGGAGTACCCCTCCAGCCTGCTCAGCTTGTTCTTTGCTCATTCAAAATCTTTTTGGGTAACCACCTGCTGTCCCACTTGAATCTCAAACTGATTGTTGTTTTGCGTGGCAATCAAATGGATTGCTCCAGAATATTCTTTGTCTACCCTCCTGTCTCCGACCCATCTAACGATTCTTGTTCGATTGTTCTGTGTCTCAAGAGAATAAGCGTCTGTTGTGATGTCAAGCTGTCTGTAAAGCTTGGGTAAGGTTATTACCATTTTCAAAGCTCCTTTGAGCAGGACATCCACAGCATACAATGAATAGTCGACTTCATCGTTATCTGTCTGAATCATCCAGACTCTATAGGGTCTTTGCGTTTGAACGTTAATTGGTTTAGTGGTTTCAATAACCACATTAAGGTCTTGCGTTTCCCCTACTTTAAGTTCGCAAGGAACTCCGGCAGTTCCTAAAATGATTCTAGATTCCGAGTTACAGCTTTTAATGCTTGTTTCCTCTAAGATTTTCCGCATTCGCATTTTTATTCCTCCAAAATATTTATTTTTAGATTAAACAACGGGCGAATATATATATTATATACCTTTTTGCTTTATTAGTCAATTTTTTTGATAAAAGTGTAGACTTTTTTTTAAGTTTGTGCTAATATATAAAAGTACTTGCCGTTGTGGCGAAATTGGTATACGCACAGCACTCAAAATGCTGCGAGAAATCATGTGGGTTCGAGTCCCACCAACGGCACCAAT
>CALXKR010000065.1 GCA_944388895.1 uncultured Clostridia bacterium
TTTGTGTTTTTTCCAATGATTGTTCCTGGATTTAGCACACTACCACAACCTACTTCTACATAGTCTCCAAGCATTGCTCCTACTTTTTTCATATTTGTTTCTATTTTTTCTGTTCCATTTTTTATTACAACCAATTTTTTGTCTGATTTAACATTTGAAGTAATGCTTCCAGCTCCCATATGTGATTTATATCCTAAAATAGAATCTCCAACATAATTATAATGTGGTACTTGCACTTTGTTAAATAAAATAACATTTTTTAGTTCTGTTGAATTTCCAACAACTGTACCTTCTCCTATAATAGCATTTTTTCTAATAAAAGCACAATGTCTTACTTCTGCATCTTTACAAATGATACAATTTTCACCTATATATGCTGAATCATATACTTTAGCTGTTTTATGAATCCATACATTATTTTCTTTTTGTATATATTCATCTTTGCTAAGAGTATTTCCTAGTTCTATTATAAAATTTTCTATATTAGGTAATACTTCCCATGGGTATTCATATTTTTCTAATAAATTTTGAGCTATTGTTTCTTTTAAATCAAATAAATTTGATATTTTAATATCTTCCATTTGTTCTCTCCTTTTTTTATTAAAAGCTAATATTTTTAATATTAGCTCTTAATTTAAATTTATTATTTTTTCCAAAAATTATTATATAATTGTATTGCCGTTTCTGGGCTATCTTCTCCTTCAGCATTTTTTACTGGTGCAAAATCTTCTTCTCTTCTTCCACGAAGTATAGAAATATTATCAAAAAATGTAAATCCATCAAATATAAATGCTTCATATTTATATGCATTAGGCTTTGTTGGTTTAATTAACTCACCATTTTCATCTAGATATGTTGCTTTTTTATGTGCACTATGGTATGGTAATTGATTTTTACTTATAATATCCAAAGCTTCTATACTATATAAATTGCACATTATATGTGATTCTCCAAATAAAAGCTCTCCATCTTCATCTAATTCATTTGCCATTTCTGTTGGAAGTTCAGTATACTCTATAACTGCTGGTTTGTTATTTTTTTTGCAAAATACTCCAACTCGTTCTTGTGGACTTCTTTTTACAACAGATTTTGAACCAATTTTATTTCCATCGCTAACTGTTAACCCTAATAAAATTGGATCTACCATGTTTAGAATTGCATTATCTACTGAACCTATAAAAATCCATTTAATATTATTTTTTTTCATGTCATCTAATACGCCACCTTGTTGCATTGCTCTATATATACAACCATTACCATCAGCAGCATATTTTATATGTAAATTTTCATCTACTAATAGCTTACCTTCTTCACTAACTAAAGGTAAATTGCCTTGTTTAAAGAATTTAACTTTATTTTTTGGATAATCAAAATAATTATGTTCCTCGAAAAATTTAACTGTTTTATCATTATTTTCAGTGCTAGTCATAATGTACCAATTTAAAGTAATTCCATATTTTTCATTTGCCATTTTTAGTCCATCTGCTATTATTTCAAATAAATACTTAGGTTTAGGATTTACATTCAATAAAAATGTACCTTTAGGTCCATTGTGTCCAATTCTTCTTCCTTGTCCTCCAGCCATTGTTACAACATCATATTCTCCATTTTTTATTATGTTTTCACCTATATTTTTATATTTTTCAAATTCGTCATTACTTATTCTGTATTTGTCTACAAATTTTGTATGCTCTATTAAACAGCTTTCAATAGCTTTTTCATTATCTTTATTACTAATTTTATAAAGTTCATTAACTTGATTAAAATTAATTTTTGATATCTCTGAAATTAAATTTTCTTTTTGCTCTTTATTTCCCATTTCAATATATTTTAGTAAATGTTCTTGGCCATTCTCTTTTAAAATTTTTTCATAATTAACCATATTAGCCTCCCTAACACAAATTGTCATGGTTATTTTACCACGTTTATTTATAATATGCAACCTTCAATTTTTTTGCCTTCTTCGCCCAATGGGGAATTTTTTCATTTTTTTGTCATAACTAAAAAATAATTTAATATACTTTAATAAAGTTTAGTTACAAATCTTCTTTAGGAGGTAAAAATGGAGGACAATTTAAGATTATATCAGGATATATCAAATCGAACTGATGGAGATATTTATATTGGAGTAGTAGGCCCTGTAAGAACTGGAAAATCTACATTTATTAAGAACTTTATGGATTTATTAGTTATTCCTAATATAGATAACTCTTACAAAAGAGAAAGAGCTATGGATGAACTTCCTCAAAGTGCTTCTGGTAGAACTATTATGACTACTGAGCCTAAGTTTGTTCCAAATGAAGCTGTTGAAATTACTTTAGATGGAAATATTAAGTTTAAAGCAAGATTAGTAGATTGCGTAGGTTACCTAGTAAATAATGCAATTGGCTATTTAGAAGATGACATTCCAAGAATGGTTAAAACTCCTTGGTCTGACCAAGAAATGCCTTTTGGAGAAGCTGCTGAAATTGGTACACAAAAAGTTATACAAGACCACTCTACTATAGGTATATTGGTTACAACTGATGGTAGTTTTTCTGGAATTTCAAGAGATGACTATATACTAGCCGAGGAAAGAGTTGTTAGAGAATTAAAAGACCTTAACAAACCTTTTGTTATTGTATTAAACACAGTTGCACCTTATTCTGATTATTCTAGAGATTTAGCAAACTCTTTAGAAGAAAAGTATAACTGCCCAGTTATTCCTACTGACTGTTCTAACCTTTCTCTTTATGACATTAACGAAATATTTAGCAAAGTTTTATATGAATTTCCTATTGAACGAATTAATATTTCTTACCCTAAATGGGTTGATGGTTTAGAAGATAGCCATTGGCTAAAGCAAGAATTAAATAAAGAAATTAAGCAATCTTTTTCTGGAATTTCTATTATTAAACAGGCTAGTTTTGCAGTAACTAATTTGCAAAATACAGAAATTATACAATCTACAGAAGTAAAAGAAATTAATCTTGGAAATGGTAACATAACTATTGAAATAAGCTTAAAAGAAGATTTATTTTATAAAATATTAACAGAAGTTTCTGGTGAAGAAATTCATAATGAATTTGACTTATTCTCTGCATTTTATAGCTTTGCAAAAATAAAAGGTGATTATGATAGAATAGCCCCTGCGTTAGAAGAAGTTAAAAATAAGGGCTATGGAATTATTACTCCATCTATGGAAGACTTGATATTAGAAGAACCTGAAATGGTTAAACAAGGTTCTAAATTTGGAATCAAACTTAAGGCTAAAGCTCCAAGTATTCACATGATTTTAACAGATGTTGAAACTGAAGTTTCTCCTATTGTTGGAAGCGAAAAGCAGTCTGAAGAATTGGTTAAATATTTGCTTCAAGAGTTTGAAAGTGATCCAAAGAAAATTTGGGAATCAAATATTTTTGGTAAAAGCTTACATGAACTTGTTAATGAAGGTTTACAAAATAAACTAGAAAGAATGCCAGAAGATGCTCAAATGAAATTGCAAGAAACTTTAGAAAGAATTGTTAATGAAGGTGGCGGAGGACTAATCTGCATTATACTTTAATTATTAATACCGTGAGCTAGAAAATATTTAGGCTCACGGTTTCTAATATCTCTATTTTTTTAATTTTACTTTCAAAATCATTTTCATTCGTAAGAATGTATACTAGTTCTTTTCTTTGCTCATTATTTACTTCTGGCATTTTTAAGATTACATCTGTTGATAAGTCCATTCCCAAAGGTAAAGTTTTATAGTTGTTTTCAAAGAAAACAATATTGCTAAAGTATAAAATATTTGTATTTTCATCTACATTTATTTTATGCAATGTTATATTATCTTCATTTGATATAATTAATTTTTCTGGATTTATATTTGCTATTACATATTCATTTTTTTCCATTCCATCTTTGTATTTTGCATAAACATTCATTTGTGTTATAGATTTTATTTTTTTATAAGCTTTTTCAAAAATAGTTTTATATTTTTCTAATTTTTCCTTAAATTCTTTTGCAGTTGTATTTTTATTTACATTTAATATTTTTAACACATTTCTTTCGTTTTCTCTGTGTTCCCTGTTTTTTATTTTTTTAACTTGAGTATAATTTTCTATTAAATCTTCAAAAATATTTACTTCTGCATTTAAATTTTCTTTTAGCCTTATTAATACTTCTTCTAATTTTTTATTATCCTCTAAATGATTTATTGCATCTAATACAAATGGCATAATATAAATAGAATTACATTCCTCTACAGTTAATTTTTGCCTTTGCAAACTATCTGCTTTTACCCCTAAAATTTCTAAGTCTTCATCTAAATTAAATGTTCCTAGTATTTTAGTTTTAGGTGCATTTGCTTTTTCACCTTCCATTAGTGCTGGCATTTCATCTTTATTTGTAAATTTCCAAAATTCGAATATGCTTTTTTTATGTTCTTCAATTTCTGCTATATATTCACTAGCATTTTTAATTTTTCTTGCTAAATTTTCTTTTTTTAATTGCAATTCTCTTATATCTGCTCTTAAATCTCTAGCCTTACTTGCAATTTCATTTTCTTCTGTTGTTATCTTTATTAGTTCTTTTATGGTATATGTTCCCTCTGAAACTGATTCAACTTTTTCTTCAGTAAATTCGTCAATTTTTGTTTGTATAACTGGAGTTACAAACTTTTTACTTTTAAAGAAATATGATATTTTCTTAAAAAAACTATTTTTACATTGTAAAAACATTGCTATTCTTTTTTCTTGCATAACATAAATATTATTTTGCTCTTTAACATATTCCTTTAATTCTTTTAAAATTTTTTCATTTTTTTCAATTTCTTTTTTTAATCTTTCAATTTTGCTTTTTTTATTTTCCGCTTCATTTTCAATAAATTCAGAAAAATTTTGCATATTAATTATTTTGTCTTTATATTTAAATTCCAACTCACCAATATTATTTACATATGGCTCAAATGTATATTGGTAATTTGTTTCTGTTGTTAGTATAAAAATTGCTTTTAATAGCATATAAAATTCTTTTGCTCTTTCTTTTGCATCATATACATTTCTATAATTGCTTTCAAAATAATTTGCTATTTTTGCCTTTCCTGTTATATATATTTTTTTATTAGATACTTCATAAATGTTTGGCCAATCATTTGTAATTAACCAAATATAATTTTCTATATCATTCATTTCTGACTTAGATAGTATTTTTTCTGAATAATCTAGCTTGCTTATAGGTACAAATATTTTTGTATCTTCTTTTTCTAATTTCTTTTTAATTATATAAAATAGTACTGAAGTTTCGCCCTCATTTGCAGGAAATAGCATAAAATATTTGTTATCTTCTTTAGAATAATAAATTTGCCAAAGATAATTTTTATCATACTTAACAAAGTAAGGCATTTGTTTTATTAATTTTTCTTGCAAACTTTCTAGTTTTTTAATTTCTGTAACTGATGCAGAATATAAAACATCTGCAAATAATTTTTGCATTTTACTATCTTCTGTTAATAAATATTCTGCAAGTGGTCTTGCTTTTTTTAGTCTTTCTTTTAATTCAGCTGTTCTATCTAAAGGAGTAATTAATATTTCTAAATCATGTACAGAAATATAGTCATATACTTTGTATGTATTTGAAGAACTGTAACTATAAAAATGTATTGCATTTGAAGTTTGTAATTCTTTAGGTATTTTTTCTAAATTTAATCCAATATATTCTAATACTTCATTTTTCAAAATATTTACCTCCTTCTATCAAATTTTTCCACTATTTCTTCTAAAGTATATTCTTTAGTTTCATTTTTTCCATGTTTAATAACAGTTATTTTATTATTGTTATAGCCCTCTTTGCTAATTACTACAATATATGGAATTTTAAAATTTTGTGCTTTTTCTATTTTAGTATTTAAATCTTTATCTGTAAAATCTACTGAAACCCTAACTCTTCTTTGTCTTAGCTTTTCTTTCATATCATTTGCATAATCAATGTACTCGTCAAACTCTGGAATAATTGTGCATTGTACTGGTGCAAGCCATGTTGGAAATTCTCCTCTATATCTTTCTATTAAAATGGCAAGCATACTTTCATAACTACCTAAGTCTTGCCTATGAATATATATTGGGAATTTTTCAAATCCATCTTTATCTGTATATTTTAAATCAAATCTATGAGTAATTTCAAAATCTATTTCTATTTTAGCTAAAAGTTTTGAATTATAAAAAATTTGTATACTTGGTCCATACATTTTAGCATCATTATTTTCTACATAAGGTATTTGCATATCTTGCAAAACTTTTTTCATTATATAAGTAGCCGTATCCCACTCTTTTATTGTTCCTATGTACTCTTCCTTTTTTTGATCGTCCCAATTTGAAATTTTATATTCTACATTTAAACCTAATTTATCCATAAAAAGTTTTTCAAGTTCAACTGATTCTACAAACACTTTTTCTAATTGTTCGGCAGTTGCAAATATACTAGCATCTGAAAATGAATATTGCCTCATACAAGTAAGACCTTTTATTTTGTTTGTAGGCTCATCTCTAAAAACTGTAGATGTTTCACTATATTTAATTGGCAATTCTTTGTAACTATGTTGTTTTTCTGAATACATAGCACAGTGAAATGGTCTTACATATGGTCTTAATACAATGGAATTTTCCTCTTCTTCTGCTTCAATTTTAAACATTTCATCTTTTTCAAGTTCCCATCTATCTTCTATCATATATATTTCTGCTCTAGAAGCGCTTGGTGTTCTAACAATCATGTATCCTCTTTTTTCTTCTTCATCTTCTACCAATTCTCTTAATATTTTTATCATTTTGGCACCATTTGGCAAAATAAATGGAAAACCTTTTCCAATATAATCTATGCTTGTATATATTTCTAATTCTTTTCCAAGTTTACTATATTCCATACGTCCTCCTTAGTTTGCTTTATTATATCATTAAGAAAAAAGAAAAAACAGTGTTATTAATAAA
>CALXKR010000066.1 GCA_944388895.1 uncultured Clostridia bacterium
TAACACTGCCAAGAAAAGCAGGAGCAATCTTGGTAAAATAAAAAAAAAGTGTTGTCACCAAAGGCGAGGAACATTTGTTCCTCGCCTTTGGTTTGGGGACGGTCCTATTTCAGGAAAAATAGCTTAAAAGCATTGAAAATTAAGGGATTAGTATGCTTTTTACAAATTTATTAACAAATATAGATTATAGTTGAAAAAAATTCCAAGCAAAAAGAGTTGACTTATAAAATTTGTAATGATAAAATATGAGTGAAAATAATGTCGAAAAACGGAGGAAAAGATGAACAAATTTTTAAATATATTAACAAAAATAGCACCAGGATTGTTAATAATAACATTGCTATTTTATGTATTTTTAAATATTATACAAAGTAACGAAGTAAAGGCAGCAGAATCATACAGATATACATATGACGGAAATAATTTAGATACAAACAAATATCCAGGAGTTAAAGAAAAAATAGACATATTAAAAAGAAATCATCCAAACTGGACATTTACAATTATGGAAACAGGTCTTGAATGGGATCAAGTAATAAAGGCAGAATATTCAGGACATTGGTCAAGTCCTAAAAATTTAATACAAAATAAGTCAGGTTCTTGGATTTGTTCTATTTGTGGTGATCATCCATATGATAATGGTTCATGGAGATGTGCATCAGAAATGACAATTAGATATTATATGGACTCAAGAAATTGGCTAGTAGACAATGAATATTTATTTCAATTTTTACAAATAGATTATAAAGAAACAACCAATGAACAAATTTATAATGCTTTAGCAAATACATTTTTACATAGTATGGATTATGCAACTCAAATAAATGAGGCATGTAGAGAATCAAATGTAAACCCATATTACATAGTAGCAAGACTTATTCAAGAGCAAGGAATGAGCGGAGGCTCTACTTGGAAAATGGAATCAGATGGAGTTACATATTATAACTTATTTAATATAGGAGCAAGTGGTAATTCGCCAAGTGAAATTTATAATAATGCTTTAGCAACGGCAAAAGCAAGAGGTTGGACAAGTGTTAAAGCTAGTATAAAGGGTGGAGTTAGCACAATGACAGACTACATAAATGCAAGGCAAAATACCCAATATTTAAATAAATTTGATGTAGAACCATATAATGGAACCTATTGGAAACAATATATGCAAAATATAGAAGCTCCTAAAAATGAAGCTAGTAAAATGTATTCTTGTATGAAAAAAGCAGGAATGTTAGATCAAAACTTAAACTTTATTATACCAGTATTTTTGAATATGCCAACAGCATCTTCACCATCACCAGATGGAGTAGGAGAAATATCTCCTAAAAATATTAGGGTAAAAGAAGGTCATTCAGAAATAATAATAAGAACAGAGCCAACTACAGCAAGTTCAATACTTTATGTAATACCAGATTCAAGCGTAGTACTTTTATCTGTTGAAAGATTAAACAATGGATGGCATAAAGTAGTTCTTACAGACGGAAGATGTGGATATATAAAATTCAATTCGGATTATTTAGAAGAAATAGACGATTTAACAAATTGTTATGAAACTAAAATGATAAATGCTGATTCAGTACCAATGCATGTAGGACCAGGAAGTTCGCAAACTTTACTTACAACTTTATCTACAGGTCAATTAGTAACAAGAATAGATAATACAGGAAGATATAGCTTTGATGGAACAACATGGGATAGAATATTACTTGCAGATGGAAGACAAGGATTTGTTGAAAGAAAATATTTACAAGATATAGATGCAAGTCAAACATTTACAGTAAGTGCAGACTTAGGATTATTCTTAAGAAGTTCACCATCTATAGATGATTCAAACAAAATAAGACTACTTTCAAATGGAACAGTAGTTACTAGAATTGGTTCATATACAGTAAATGGAGTTGAAGCAACATCAGATGGATACTACTGGGACTACATTATAACAGGTGATGGTGCTAAAGGATATGTTGCAAGAGATTACTTAAGAGATATGAACGGAAATTTACCGGGAGCATATGTTAAAAGTGAAATAGTAAAAGATGAAGAAAATAAAATAATAAAAGCTACACCAACTACAACTATAGAGGAAATAAAAAATCAATTAGGAAATGACATACAAATTACAAGAGCAGATGGAAGTAATGTTGATTCTAATATTTCAAAAACAGGGGATATTATAATTATTAATGGAGAACAGTACAGTTTTATAAAAATGGGAGATGTACAAGGCGACGGAATGATAAATTCCGCAGATTTATTAAAGGTACAAAAACATTTATTGAATATACAAAAATTAGAAGAAAACACACCATATTATAAAGCTTCAGATGCAAATTTAGATGGAATAATAAATTCGGCA
Source organism: uncultured Clostridia bacterium (assembly GCA_944388895.1). GTDB lineage: Bacteria > Bacillota > Clostridia > TANB77 > CAG-508 > CAG-793. The sequence continues at coordinate 2,351 of CALXKR010000066.1, forward strand.
GATTTATTAAAAATTCAAAAATACTTATTAGGAATTGGAAATATAGAATTAAAATAAGGGAGATACATATGAAAGAAATAAAAAAAATTAGCATAACAATATTAATTGTAATGATTAGCTTATGCTTTAATATCACTAAAGTTGAAGCTGCATCAATTAGTTTTTCAGCAAGTTCACAAAATGTTACAGTCGGGACGACTGTAACATTAACAGCTACTGTTACAGCTGGAGCATGGAACTTGTCTATTAATGGTAACGGAGTTAATAAAAAAATGGTAGGAAATTTTGATGCTAGTTATATAGGAAATAAAACTGTATCAGAATCAGTTACCTTTACACCACAAGCTCCAGGAACTTATACTTTTAACCTAAAGGGAGATATTACAGATTTTGATACAGAAAAGGCAGAAAATGTATCAAAACCTATTACTATCACCGTAAATCCAAAAGAACAATCAGGAGGTTCTAATACAGGTGGTAGCGGAAATTCTGGCTCACAAGATAAACCAGATGAAAGTAATGTTCCTTCAGAATCAAACAATAATAAGCCAAAACAAGAAGTAACAAAATCAAGCAATAATAGTTTAAAAGAATTAAGCATTGGAACAGGAAAACTTACACCAGAATTTTCAAGAGATACTTACGAATATTCTGTAGAGTTTGATGATACTGTAAATTTATATGATTTATCAGAAATAGAAGTATCTGCAACAGCAGAAGACGAAAAAGCTAGTGTAAGAGGAACAGGAAAAATTCAACTTACTGAGGGAGAAAATAATATAGCAATTAATGTTACTGCTGAAAATGGAGCTGTAAGAACATACACAATAAAAGTAAATAAGCCTCAAAAAGTTGAACAATCAGCTTTAAGATTGAAAACATTAGTATTAAATGGAATAAATAAAAATGGAGAATATCAAACAATAAATTTTGATTTAGATCCTGAAACTTTTGAATATAACTTAACAGTACCTAATGAAATTACTGCAATTTCAATTAATCCTACTACAGAAAATGAGGATATAATAATTGAAACAAATGGATCAGATTCTTTAAATGAAGGAAAAAATAAAATAGTTATTATTTTAACTTCACCTAGTGATAATACTATTACAACAACATATACACTTAATATAGAAAGACAAGCTGCAATAGTAGAAAATAATGACGCTATAAGCAAAGAACAAATTATTTACATGGCTATAGCTGGTGGAATAGTATTAATAATATTGATTATCATAATTGTTGCAATTATAAAACACAAAAAGAAAAAACAATTATATGATTACGATGAAGAAGATGAGGAAGATATACCTTTTGCTAGTAATGAAACAATAAAAGACTTTGAAAATAATACTTTATCAGAAGAAAAAACAACAGAACCTATTGAGGAAGAAAAAGAATTAAAAACTACAGATGATGTAGCACCTTCAAAACTAAAATGGGCAGACTTTTGCGAAGCATATGAAGATGAAGAAAAAATTGAAGATAAACAAAAAAAAGATAAAAATAAAGGGGGAAAGAGATTTCTATAAGAAATTAGACTAAGGCTTAATTGTCTTAGTCTTTTTTCTATTTCCTTCAAATATTTCCTACAAAACCTTGTATTTTTATGCCTTTTTTGATATATTAAATAAGTGAAAAAAGGAGAAAAATATGGATTTAAGTAAAATTGAAAATATAGAAGAAAAAAATAAATTAGCACTTCAAATATTAGATAAAGTAAATGATGGAGACACCATTGGCTTTGGCTCTGGAACAACATCATATTTAGCAACAATAAAAATTGGAGAGAAAGTGCAAAAAGAAAAGTTAAATATTATAGCTATACCAACTTCAAATGAAATTAAAGAACTTTGTGAAAAATATGGAATAAAAATTGGAAATTTAATAGAAAATAAAATAGACTGGGCTTTTGATGGAGCAGATGAGGTAGAACTAAAACATATGTGGCTAATAAAAGGAAGAGGTGCTGCAATGTTTAAAGAAAAGCTAAATATTATATCATCACCAATTACTTACATATTAGTAGACAAAACCAAGTTTGTAAATAATTTAGGAGAAAAATGCAAAGTTCCAGTAGAAGTTTTTCCAAGTGCAATGAATTATGTGGCAAAAGAGCTTGAAAAATTGGGAGCAAAAGAAATTACATATAGAGGAATGACAGAAAATAATAACGGAATTTTAGATGTTAAATTTGAAACTATTACTCATGAATTAGAAAAACAAGTAAAATCAATTACTGGAGTAATAGAGTCAGGATTATTTTTGGGGTATAATATAGAAATTATAGGAGGAAATGAATGAAGAAAATACTTTTTTCAGCTTACTCACTAGATGTTGGAGGAATTGAAACAGCATTAGTTACATTACTTAAATATTTAGTAAAAGAATATGAAATTACATTAGTGCTAGAAAAAAAGCAAGGTATATTTTTAAAAGACCTACCAAAAGAAATTAAAATTATAACATATTCTCCAAGCACCATAAAATTTATGCCAATTAGAAAAGTAATTAATTTATTTAAGCAACTAAAATTTAAAATTAGGTATAAAAATAAATTTGACTTTGCAGCAGACTTTGCAACATATAGTATGCCAGCATCTTTTACAGCAAGAGTAGCTAGTAAAAACAATACTATTTGGATTCATAATAATTATATGAATTTTTATGATGATGATATAATTAAATACAGAAAATTTTTTAAAAGTTTAAAAATAGAAAATTTTAAAAAAATTGTATTTGTATCAGACTTAGATAAAAAAGTATTTATTGCGCAATTTCCAGAACTTACAAAAAATACAGTAGTATGCAATAATTTAATAGATTTCGAAAAAATACAAAAATTTTCAAATGAAGAAATAGAAGAAAAAAGAGAAAGCATACCAACATTTATTAATGTAGGAAGGCATGATGAAAAACAAAAAAAGATTTCAAGAATAATAGACGCTACTGAAAAACTAAATAAGCAAGGATATAAATTTAAAGTTATATTAGTTGGAAAAGGAACAGCTACTAAGCAATATGAACAAGTTATAAAAGAAAAGGGATTAGATAATATTAAAATGCTAGGTGCTAAAAAAAATCCATATCCATATTTTAAAATAAGCGATGCATTTTTGTTATCTTCACAGTTTGAAGGTTATCCAGTAGTATTTGTAGAATCACAAATTTTAGGACTTCCAATTATTACAACAGATGTTTCAGATAGTAAAAAAGATATACAAGGAAAGTATGGATTAGTAGTAGAAAATTCTGAAAAAGGTGTATATAAAGGGATGAAGGAATTTTTAGATAAAGGAATAAAAACACTAAAATTTGATCCTGAAAAATTTAATGAAGATATTATAGAAAAAATAAGGAGCATAATTAATGATTAGTATCATTATAACAGCATACAATGCAGAAAAAACTATAGAACGATGCTTAAATTCAATACTAGAAAATGATTATAGTGATTATGAAATAATACTAGTAAACGATGGTTCAAAAGATAATACTGAAAAGGTAGTTGAATTATTTGCATCAGATAAAATTAAATATTTTTCTAAAAAAAATACAGGTGTTGCAGATTCAAGAAATTATGCTTTAGATAGAGCAAAGGGTGATTATATAACATTTGTAGATAGTGATGACTATGTTTCAAATAACTATTTTAAAAGCTTAGAAAAGTATTTAAGTGAAAGCATAGAAATAATTAAAAGAAAAGCAGTCATTATTGATGAAAAAAATAATTTAAAGACTAAAATTCAAGGACCAGCATTTGAAGAAATGTCAGGTGAAAAGGGATTTAACACTTTATGCTTTAAAGATATTTATTTAGATACACTTTGGTCATACACAATAAAAAGAAGTCTTTTTGAAGACAACAATTTTAGATTTGAAACAGATCATTTTCATGAAGATTTTGGATTACTTCCATTACTTATTTTAAAAGCAAAAAGTATGGTATCTTTAGATGATTATGTATATAATTATGTTCAAACAGATGGAAGTATAATGAGAGAAAAAAACGAAGCAAAAACAGTAAAAAAGGCAAAAGACGCTTTGTATCATTATGACAATATTTTAAAACAAATTGAAAATTATAATATATCTAAAACAACTAAAGAAAATGTAAGAATTTATTGTACAAACTCTATTTTGTTAAAAGTAAGAGAACTTGAAGGAAACAATCAAAAAGAATATATAAAAGAACTTAAAAAAAGAAAAATATATAAAAATATTAAACCTAGAAATATAAAACAAATAATTAAAAGAATTTTATTATTTATCAATATTAAATGGTATGTATAAGAATTAGGGAAGTAATTGAAAGGAATATGTTGGTATGATAGAAAATCAAAATAAGGAATTTAAAACAATATGGAAAGATGACTATTTAAAATGGGTTTGTGGAATGGCTAATGCTGATGGAGGTATTATTTATATAGGAATTGATGACAAAGGAAAAGCTGTCGGAATAAATAATATAACTAAACTAGTAAAAGAAATTCCTAATAAAATTAAAGATACAATGGGAATTGTACCA